>NZ_JYJG01000415.1 GCF_000955955.1 Lentzea aerocolonigenes | reverse complement strand
CCGTGGCTGCCGACCCTTGGAATCAACCGTCTAGACGTCACCGCACCCGGACTCACCCGGCAACAACGGCCGGAACACCACGACGAACGTCGTCCCGCCGCTGCGGAACCGCGTCCCCTTCGGCACCTTCCGCGCGAACTCCGCCACCCCTGCCGCGTCGAGTGTCACGCAGAAGCCGGCGTCGACCCGCTGGTCCAGCGGCGCGAACGGCCACTGCTCCGCGTTCTGCGAGGAGTCCGGCGCCCAGCCCACCGCGGCGATCTTCGCCGGCTGGTAGGGCGTCGCCGCGCCGTCCACGTGCAACCTCGAGTGGAATTCGGCCAGTTCCCCTTCGGGGTTCGTCGCCTTGGTCACGAACCGCTTGCCGCGGGAGCTCAGCACGAACACCTGGGCGTACCCGTCGACCACCGAGTCGTTCCTGATCTCCTGGTCGCGGTCCAATCCGGCGTCATGAGCCTCCTGGTAGAAGTTCATGGCGCGCTCTTGTCCTATGTGGACTTTCTCCGCGGTTTGCAGAGCACCTGCCGGAGGGCCCGGCCGGATCACCGTGCCGTCGCCGTAGAGACTGAACTCCGGTAGCTCCGCAGGACGTGGACTGGGCATGCCGACCAGCTGTCTCGCCTGCAGCACGAGTCCGTCCGGCAACGCGGGGACATCAGCCCCGCATCCGGCGAGCACCACCGCGAGCACCACCAACCACCGCATCAGCTTCTCCCCTGTCCGGGGGTTGCCCCGGGACGAACCCAGGGCAACCCGCCACGTCAGGAGACGGAAATCGTGTACGTTCCGTTGCCTGCCTTGTTCACCAGCACCACGCTGTAGCAGTCCAGCGCTGGTCCTGGCGCCGTGAACTCGACGGTTTCCGCCTCACCTGGCCCGTGACCGGTTGACGACGCTGCGGCTTGCGCCCGCGTCGCGATGACCGGCCGGCTGCCGTCGGACGACATGACGAACAGCTGCGCGTCCTGGCTCGCGTTGTCCGGTGTCGCGGTCACGGTGAACTTCGTGCCCGCCTCGACGCAGTGGTCCCGCGCCACCACGACGTTGTTCTCGCCCATGGTGACTTTCTCCTGCGGCGCGAGCAGGTGCGCGCCGTTCGCGAACTGGATCCGGTAGTCACCGGTCCCGTTCACGTGCGTCACCTCGGGGTAGAAGTCCCCTGGCGGGCGGCCGCCCTGGTTCGAGTCGATCGCGATGAAGTCGACCTCGCCCTGACCGGCCACGCTCACCGCCAGCAGGGAGCGCAGGTCCGCGTCGTCGTAGAGGCGCAGGTCGTAGTCCGCGTTGGCGGGTGGCCGCAGTGCGACGACCGACCAGAAGAAGACGTTCGTGTCGACCCGGTACCGGTGCGGCTGGTTCTGCCCCGGTGCCGGCCGGACCCGCGTCTGGTAGTCGCCCAGCGGCTCGCGGAACCCGTAGTCGATCGTGTTCTGGTACAGCACGCCCAGCGGCTCGGCACCGACGTCGAACCCGGCCTGTCCGCGCTGACGCCAGAACTCGGCGAAGTTCGACGAGCGGAACCGCAGGAACGTCTGCCAGATCTCGGTGTAGGGGTTTTCCGACCGGGTGTCCCAGTACGGCTCGTTGTGGGTGTCCGCCAGGTCCAGCAGCGCGCCGGCCACGCGGCCTTCGACGACGTCGCCGTTGTCCCAGCCCGGCTCGCCCCAGGTCACGTTCTCCAGCTCGACCGCGAACGTGTCGGCGCGGTACTCGTGGTCGTTGAACACCGCCGCCTGGTACCAGTCGGGGAAACCCTCGGTCCACGCGCAGTTCGCACCGCTGTTGCGTTCGATGAAGTGCGGCGACGGGCAGTTGGCGGTCGGGAAGTTGTCGTTGTACACGTCGTCCATCACGGCGTGCCCGAGCTCGTGCACCACGATGCTGCGGAAGTCCGGCGCGTTGGCACGCAGGTGGACCTCGTCGTCGTCCTGGTCGTAGTGGTTGATGCTCGGGTTGTAGTCCCAGCGCCAGTTGAAGTCGACGCGCCGGCAGTCGTGGTCGTCCGCGTCCCAGCAGTCGCCCGGCGTCCAGTCGGACGCGGAGTTGATGTGGTCGAACGCCTCCACGGCACGCATGTACCGCGGATCGGTCGGCTGCTGCGCACCGAACTGCAGCGTGCGCCCGTCTCCGGCGTCGTCCATGGTGGCGGTGCGGAAGTTGTACGGGTCGTCGTCGAACTCGACGCCCCACGAACCGTTCTGCGCCACGAACTTCAGGTACACGTCGGCCCCGCCGGAGCCGTCGTCGTTCGGGAAGCACAGCCGGAACCCGCCGTTGCCGTCGGTGAGCGCGACACCGAGCAGGTCGTCAGGTCCGAAGTCGTCGTCCCAGGCCTCGACCAGGAAGTTCGCCGCCGGGCGGAACGTTCCCGTGTGGTCGCGGTAGTTCCAGCTGCCGGTCGCGCACACCGGTGCAGCCTGCGCGGCACGTGGCGGATCGTCGCTGTGCGGCTTGGGCAGCGTGGCCGCCGACGCGGCGGACGGAGTGAGCCACGGCGTGGCACGGGTGGCCTTGGCACCGTCCGGAAGCCGGCTCGTGGCACCGGTTTCGGCACGTGAACCGAGGTAGGACGACTGCTGGTCGGCGCCGATCGTCGTGGCCGCGACGAACGTGTCGGAGTTGACCTGCGGATCCACCGGCGCGACCGCGCGCACGGTGAGCAGCAGCGTCCCGGCGCCGGCAGCGGTCACCGCACCCCTGAACCGCACCGTCTGCCCCGCGGTGAGGTCCATCGTCGTACCGGCACGCCCGACCTTCTCGAAGTCGGTCGGCACGCGAGAGCTGACTTCCGTGACGGACAACCCGTCCGGAACGGTGTTCCACCTGGCGATTCCCGGTACGTCCGCGTCGATCCTGACCGCCTTCAAGTCCACATCGGACTTCACCTCGAAGCTGACCAGGGCGGTCTCGCCCACGCTCGGCGCCCGATCGAGCTCCGCCCGCACGTGCACACAGCGGACATCGCACTTGGCGGGTTCGGCGACGGCCTGCGTCGCGACTACTCCGCTGGTCGACAAAATGATTACAGCACAAAGAGAACTTGCTATTCGCACGGATCCCCCTCCGGCAACAGCACCAACGGCTTACGCCGAACTCCCCCGAGTTCCCCAGGGCGTGCCCCGGTGCGAGTCGAGCATAGCGCGGATCGCAAGGGGCGCCCGGAAAATGCAGAACCATCTACAGTGGATGGA
>NZ_JYJG01000414.1 GCF_000955955.1 Lentzea aerocolonigenes | reverse complement strand
ACCATCTACAGTGGATGGAACTCAGGAATCCTGATGTGCAGCGGTTTTGCCGTACATGCGGCGTGGAATTCACCGTCTCCACAACGCCGCACCGCGCAGTATCTGCCTGGCGCAACGGTTTTCTGGAACGAGCCGCCTCCGCAGTGGGGCGTCGAGATGCTGCCCGAGTGATGGGCCGACGGGCAGATGCAGGTTGCGGCGGCCGTCATGGCGAACGGGGACGAGTACCAGCTCCGTGGATGCGGCATGGCGGCATCGTTCCGTTCGGGCAGATCCACTGGCATTCATCGGGGCCGATCCCGGGCACGGGCGGGATGGCGCACCCAGTTGGCGGCCGCTGGTCCTCGACCACGCCGTGGTGCGAACAAGGGTCTGAAATCGCTTGGACCGGGATCATTCCGGCGTTTCAGAGGGGCGCGGGAAGTTCCGGTCTGGCCAACACACCGACTTATGGTCTATACCAATAGTGGCCCCGCCTCACCCCTGCCCCTGAGGAGGCTCGTCATGCGGAACAAGCTGTTCAAGCTGGCCACGGTTGCCGCGCTGGCGGCGTGCGCGATATCCCTGCCGACGGCACATGCGGCCACGGCGTCGTCGGTCGCGCCGTACGTCGACATGGGTGCCTGGCCCACGCCGGTGTTGTCGGAGATGGCGAGCAAGGGCGGTGTCAAGAGCTTCACGCTCGGGTTCGTCACGTCGTACGGGTGCAAGGCCAGCTGGTTCGGCGCCTACGACCCGCGGGCCGGGTGGCAGAAGGAGGAGATCCAGAAGCTGCGCAACGCCGGTGGGGACGTGAAGATCTCCTTCGGTGGCGCGTCGGGCATCGAGCTGGCGTACTACTGCACGACGCCGCAGACGCTGGCCGCCGAGTACGACGCCGTGGTCAAGGCGTACTCGTTGAAGTACGTGGACTTCGACATCGAGGGGGCGGCGGTGGCCGACCCCACGACCATTCAGCGGAGGTCGCAGGCGTTGAAGATCCTGCAGGACCGCAACCCCGGGCTGAAGATCTCGTTGACGTTGCCGGTGTTGCCGAGCGGGTTGACGCAGGACGGCGTGAACGTGGTGAAGTCGGCCAAGAACGCCGGGGTGAACTTGGACATGGTCAACGTCATGGCCATGGACTACTACGAGGGGCCCGGTGACCAGGGGGCCAAGGCGATCGCGGCGGCCAAGGCCACGCAGGCTCAGGTGAAGTCGGTCTACGGGCTGTCGGATTCGGCTGCCTGGAAGAAGATCGGCGTCACGCCGATGCTGGGTGTCAACGACTCGCGCAACGAGATCTTCTACCAGAAGGACGCGCGGGCACTGGTGAGCTTCGCCAGCAGCGTGCACCTCGGGATGCTCTCGTTCTGGGAGCAGGGACGGGATGCCAACGCCTGCACCGGCGCGCTGTACAAGTGCAACAACATCCCGCAGCAGCCCTACGAGTTCGCCCGGATCTTCTCCGGTTACAACGGTTAGTTCAGCGTCCAGGTGGCCGTGTCCGTGTAGGCACGGCCATCTCGCGTGCCGGTGATGGTCACGGTGTTGGCGCCCGGCCGCAACGTGATCGGCCACGTGTGGACATCGGCACGCGGCTTGGGCGCACCGACCGCGACACCGTTCAGCAGTAGCTGCACGTTGTCCGTTGTGCCGTAGGCGCGGACAGTCGTCGAAGCGACCGTGCGCGAGGTCCAGCGCGCGCTGTTCAGGTGCACGAACGGCGTGTCGGTCCACTGCGACTTGTAGAACCAGAACGCGTCCTTGCGCACCGAGCGGTCGTAGGTGACGAGGCCCTTGTCGTTGCGGCCGAGCGTGTCGCCCTCGGAACGGCTGTCGACGGCGAAGTCGAACATGTTCCAGACGAAGGTGCCCCAGAGGAAATCGCGCGTCTTCAACTGTGCCCACGAGTTCTCGTGCACCAGGGTCTGGTACTCCTCCGGGTGCCAGCGCGACGTGGTCACAGGCGGACTCGGATTCTCCTCGTGCTGCACCACGCTGCCGCCGGCGCCGTACTCGCTCAGCGCGATCTTCCTCAAAGGATCACGCGCGTGCAGGCGGTCCGCCCACGCACCGGGGCCGGTGCTGCTCTGGTCGTACCAGCCGTAGTACTTGTTGTAGGCGGCCAGATCGGCGTGGCTGGAGACCGGGTCGAGGTCGCCGATGTGGCTGGCGTAGGTCGAGAGACGGCCGGAGTCCTCGGCGCGCACGGAGGCGGCCAGGTCGCGCAGCAGGTTGTTGGTGGCGGTGTTGCTGGTCTTCTGCTCGTTGCCGATGCCCCAGAACGCGATGGACGGGTGGTTGAAGTTCTGCCGGATCATCTCGAGCAGCTGCTGCTGGGCGTTCGCGCGGAAGGCCGCGGTGTCCGCCACCTCGTTGACCAGCGGAATCTCGGTCCACACGACGTATCCGCGCGCGTCGGCCAGGTCGTACACGTTCGCGGCCTGCTGGTAGTGGGCGGTGCGCAACGCGTTCACGCCCATCTCGTCCATCAGGTCGAAGTCCTCGCGTTGCTGGTCGGCCGACACGGCCCAGCCGGCGTTCTGGCGGTCCTGGTGGGCATTGACGCCGTTCAACCGCAAACGCTTGCCGTTCAAAGAAAACCCAGAAGAGGCGTCAACGGAAGCCAGTCGCAAACCCAACGGCTGGGTGACGACGTCCTTCGCCACGCCCGTGTCGGCGTCGATGATCTCCACGCTCGCGCTGTACAGGTACGGGTCCGCCTTGCTGTTCCAGCGGTGCGGACGCGGGATCGTCACGGTCTGCACGGTGTCGAAACCGGTGGCGGCGTTGACCGACCGGACCGCGGAAACGCTCTCACCCACAACCACACCCGCATGATCAGCGACAACGGCACGCACCCTGACTCGCGCCGCCGAACCGCGGTTGTTCCACGACCTGGTGGTCACCTCGACGCTGGCGGAAGCATCGCTCAGCGAACGCTGCCGCAGGTAGACGCCAGGACCGCCGTAGTCGCCCATGCGCACGCCGAGCGGATCCACGCCGGTCAGCGACACGTGCCGGTAGATGCCGCCGAAGAACGTGAAGTCAGCGGACAGCGGAGCCACGTCGGCGGCCGCGCGGTTGTCCGCCTTCACCGCGACCACGTTGTCCTGCCCCAGTTTCAACGAGGAAGTCGCGTCGAAGCGGAACCCAGCGAACCCGCCCCGGTGCTGCCCCAGCCGGACGCCGTTCACCCACACGTCCGCGACCTGGTTGACGCCGTCGAACTGCAGCCACAACCGGCGGCCCGCCAGCGAGGCGGCAGGCGTGAAGTGCTTGCGGTACCAGCCGATTCCCCGGTAGTAGTTCGAGCCGCCGTCCTGGCCGTCCAGCGCATTCCACGTGTGCGGGACGCTCACGGAACTCCAGGACGAGTCGTTGAACAAGGGCGCCTCGGCCCCGGGAACATCCGCGCGCAGGAAGCGCCAGCCGGAGTCCAGACTCACCGAAGCACGCAGTGACGGCGGCACGTACGCCGAAGCTGCTGGTGCTCCAACGAACATCGCCGAGATCAGCACGAGCAGCGCCAGCAGACGTGTCATGTCCAGCACGCTATTGGCGACGTGAAAGCGGCGTCAACGAAAGGAGCTAGTTCCGGTACAACGGGTTCGGGCAGTCGACGTACACGCTCGCGGCACCCTCCGCGCGCGTCCAGCGCAGCAGCAGGTTCGCCTTCGCGGGCACGGTCGGGCTCTCCAGCAACGAGTTCAGCAGTGTGAACGATCCATACCCCGCGAACACTTCCCGGGCTTCGGCCCACACGTCCAACGACGGATGCCGGTCCAGCACCGCACCGGCGATCTCCATCAGGTGGTTCACGATCAGGCAGTACTGGAGCCGCTCCCAGCCCTTCGCCTCGGACACGCCACGCGAACCACCAGCACCCTCCACTTCGGACAGCAGCGCGGCATGCCGTGGCAGCAACCGCATCCCCTCGTGATCACGGTAGAACGCCTGCACCGGCAGGCCCGACGGATCCACACCCACCAGAACGTTCTGCAGATGACACTCCATCACCACGCCGTGCGCGAAGAACGCGTGCAGCACTGGAGGAACGACAACCGAGACGTACTGCCGGAACCACCTCAAGGCCGAAGAGGAATCCAAGCCGTCCAACGGGTTCCCGTCGAACCCCTCGCTGATCCCCGCCGCCAGCAACGGAGTGACGCCCGGCAACGTGTGCCGCCGGACCCCGTCCCGCACCACAACCGCAAGTCCCTCGAAGGATTCCGCGGCAGTCCGGTAGCCGCGATCGATCAGGAACGCCGTGCCGGGATAAGCGGAGGCGATGTCCGAGAACACCGGTCTCAGCACCCGAGCCAGCGGCGGAATCCAACGTAGATCGTGCGCCCACAGCCGGCGCACGTCGTTCGTGATCTGCACGTCGAGGCTGAACTTGTAGAAGAGGTCGGCAGCCGGGTCGTACACCGTGCGCACGGACGACGTCGGCCACACCACGTGATCAGCCACGTCGCCCTGCATCCCCAGCAACGACAGCTGCCACGGATGCGCGGGCAGCACACCGGCGGGCAACGACACCTCGCCGTCGTCGACGAACGAACCTTCCAGGTGCACCAACGAAAACGACGCGTGCACCTCAGGCGCGTACGGCAGCCACTCCGACGCGGGCAACCCGCCGCGGCCCTTCGGCGCGGGGTGGTAGCGGTGCCCGGCGATCAACGCCTGCTCGGAGCGCTGGTAGAGATCAAGAGGCGGAGCGGGACGGGCCGCCAGCATCGCCGCGATGGCCGACCGGGACCCCGCGATCTCGTCGAGGAACCCGACGGGCGGATCCCCGAGTTCCTTGGTGATCAGCACCGCCAGTTCGTGCCACGACAGGCGATGCCACGATCCGGTGAAAACCTCGGGGTCCGACAGCCACCGGCCCTGCCGCGCACGCAGCAGCACACCGGTCCGCGGCAGGCGGATCGTGCCGTCCGGGCCCGCCTGACCGACCTCGCGCCGCAGGCAGTTGAGCAGGGCGGTCGAGGTGATGTCGTCGGAGATCGCGTCCACCGGTACCTGCCTCCCAGCCCAGATGTGTCAGGATCTGATCATTCTGACGCAGACGCAGATCGAGGCCGAATTCGCCGCGGCCCTGTCCCCCGACCGCGCCGAGCGGTTCCTCGCGGCCCTGCCGGGAGCCCGCGCGGCCGTCCTCACGCGGCTCGGAAGAGCCCTGGCGATTGAACCGTTGCCGCAGGTCAGTGCCAGTTACAGGGTCGACGTCAACCAGTACTCCCACCCCGTCGACCTCCTCACCGCACTGCGCTGGCCGAATGCCGCGAACCTGATCGCCGAAGTCGCCCACAGCGTGGCCGGACTGGCGCTCTCCCGCACAACGAGCCCGCTCACCACTCCATTCCTCGAACGGTCGCTGGAGGAGCACGAGCAGAGCGTGGTCGACGGCCATCCGCTGCACCCGTGCTGCCGCAACCGCACCGGGTTCACCGCTCAGGACCACCTCGCGTACGGCCCCGAACACCGCCCAACCGTCGCGCTGCGACTCCACCCCGCCAAGAACCACGTGGTGCACGGCGACTGGCCGGACGAACTGCGGGACGGCCAGGAGATCCTGCTCCCGGTCCACCCTTGGCAGGCCGACGAACTGAACGTGCCCAGCGTCGCCACGCTCGACGCCAGCCCGCTGATGGCGCTCCGGACCCTCTCGGCCAAAAGCTGGCACGTCAAGACGACGCTGAGCGCCCAGATCACCTCAGCCGTGCGGGACATCTCCGCAGGCTCGATCACATCGGCCACCACGGTCTCCGACTTTCTGAGCACCATCGTCGAGGGCATCGAGCTGCAGCCCAACCGCGCCTCGGCCGCGGTGCTCACGAACGGCGAACCGGACCGCGCGCTGGGAGTGATCCTGCGCGACAAACCCGTGCCGCGCGCGAACGAGACGCTCCTGCCGCTGGCGGCCCTCGTCACCGGCGAGGCTCCCCCGGTCCGCGAGCTCGGTGACCCGCTCGAGTGGCTCACCGAGTTCGCCGAACTGACCGTCCCGCCGCTGATGACGCTGCTCGCCAAGGGGGTGGCCCTCGAAGCCCACGAGCAGAACCTGCTGGTGGGACTCGTCAACGGCAGGCCGCGAAGGGTGATCTACCGCGACCTCGCCGACATCCGCGTCAGCCCGCGCCCAGACCTGCCGGAACGCCTGCACGCCAACGCGGAAGGCTTGCGCACCAAGACGTTCGCGACGTTCTTCGCGACCGCGATGACCGGCCTCGTCACCGCACTCGACGCGCCGGACCAAGACCTCTGGCGAGCGGTCGCGCGAACGATCCCGGACACCCCGGACCGGGAAGCCTTGCTGCACAACCCGATTCCGGCGAAGCCGCTCACGTTGATGCGGCTCGACCCCGCGACGACGGCCTGGGCGCACCTGCCCAATCCGTTCCCGAGGTGAGCAGCGTCTCCCCGTGCTGCCACGCCAGCGACAACAGCGCCGCACCCGCGGCCTGGGTCGGTTCGTGGTGCACGAACCGCTCAACGTTCGCGGCGGTGAAGGGAAGTCCCTCCAGCACGCGGCCCTCGTCGTTGTGCGACACCAGATCCCCGAACAGCGCGTCGAACCGCGCGGCCTCGATCACCGCGACGGTCAGCATGTCCGTGGCGAACGTCAGCGGGTCGACCCCCATGCCGAGGTACGACACGCGAGCCGCTTCGGAAAGCCGCTGCGCGAACGGCCATGAGGCGTAGTCCACGCCGTGGATCTCCGGCACGCCGAGCAGCTCCTCGGCGAACTCGCGGATCATGCTGTGCCACAACGAGAAGTCGTCGTCACCGGCCGACTGGAACACCCCGACCGGCAGCACCTGGTACATGCCTCCCGCGTGCCCGACCCTCTTCGGATCGCGCCAGTGCAGGTAGAAGGTCGCGTCGCCGGACGCGGAATCATGCCGGATGGTGAGGGTGCTGATGGCGACGTTCACGGGCCGGCGAGCCGGATCGCACGGGTCGCCGATCGACGAACGCAGCGGCAGCTCGCCGGTCACACCCAACGAACGAGCCGCGTATTCGTGCGCGCAGGCCTCACCCACGTCGATGCCGTCGAAGTACGAGCCGAGGCCGAACGTCAGGCGCGGCAGAGTGAAATCGAGCAGCCGGTAGGTCTCGCGGTTCTCGAACACGGACGGCGCGGCCAACGCGGCCATCGCGTCCGAGTAGCTCGCGAAACCGTCGGGAAGCAGATCCGACCCGAAATCGCCGAAAGCAGACGACTGCGAAAGCGAGAGCGTCAGGTCGGCCAACGGCACCGGCGCGGCAGGCATCCAGTGCGGGGCCGTGAGCAGCGGCGTGCCCGCGACCTTGGGCACGTCCGGGTACTCACCCGCGGCCTCGACCGCCAGCTCGTGGCGGCGTTCGAGCAGGTGGGCGCGGACTTCGAGCCACTGTTGCGACGTCGGCATGACGCCATTGTCCAGATGCACGGCGAAATGACCGGACCACCCTGCCGGCCCGGTCTCCGCTCTACGAGGCTGTCAGGCCCGCCAGCGCCGGGACGCGTGGACCACGTCGCCGACCGCACGTGCAAGGCTTCCGTCGGCGTCGACGTGGCTCTCGTACTCGGCCGGAACCGGCCGCTGGACCGCCGTGGGCGGTGCCTCGTACGGGTCGCTGTCTTCCCAACGCAGCCTGCGCGCCGTCTTCACGAACGCGACCGCCGCGGCCAGCAGCAGCACCCCGATCGCGACCGGCCACCAGACCGATTCCGCGACCGCGATGGCGAACTGGACCTGGGCCACCACGACGAAGACGACAGTGAGTCCGACCACCGACCACGGGGCCGATCTGCTGTCGCGTCTACGTCTGGCGGCACCGGTTGCCCCCATTGGCGTCACCTCCACCGATGTTGCCGTGGACATCGGCGATTGATCGCACGGAGTTACAACGACGAGAGTACTCCCTGGTCGTTTGGTTGCGTTCCGTCATCATGGGGACATCCGCTCACCAGCGGATAACCGCAGCACAGCCGGTGCGGAATTCACTCCGTGGTGTGATCATCAACTCGTGTCCGCACAGCACGCGGGAGACCCCGCCTCATTCGCCGCCGATGTACTCGGCGAAGGTCCGGCCGAGCTGGAGTACGAGCCGGGCGTGGCGTCGCGCAGGCCCACCAAGACGTCCGCGGGCGGCGCGCTGATCCGTGATTCCACCGGACGTGTGCTCTTCGTGGTGCCGACGTACAAGGCGGTGCTGGACATCCCCGGCGGCATGACCGAGGACGACGAGTCCCCGAAAGCCGCGACGGTCAGGGAGATCCGGGAGGAACTCGGGCTCGACGTCTCACTCGGACCGCTGCTCGTCGTGGACTGGACGCCGCGCAACGGGGTGTGGCGCGACTGCCATCAGTTCGTGTTCGACGGTGGGATCGTCGACGACGCGACCGCGCACGACTCCGAGCTGTCTGGAGTCCTGTACCTGTCGCTCGACGAGGCCCGGCCGCGCGTCTACCCGTCGCTGCACCGGCGGCTCACGTTGGCCTTCAGGGCGCTTGAGAGCGGTTCCACGTTTTACGCGGAGTTCGGTCGTGAGGTCTGACCTAAGCTCGCCGGTATGGACCTGAGCGCGTTTCCCCGTGTCGCACTGGGCAGCTGGCCGACCCCGCTCGACGACGCCCCGAGGCTCGCGACCGCGCTCGGCGGCCCGCCGGTCCTGATCAAGCGCGACGACGTCAACGGGCTCGGCGCGGGCGGCAACAAGCTGCGCAAGCTGGAGTTCCTGCTGGGACAGGCGATCGAGGACGGCGCGGACACGATCATCACGTTCGGCGCGCTGCAGACGAACCACGGCCGGCAGACCGCGGCCGCGTGCGCCAAGCTCGGCCTCCGCTGTGAACTCGTTCTCACGGCCAAGGTGCCGATGAAGGGCGACGCGTACGAGAAGTCCGGCAACGTCGTGCTGGACCACATGTTCGGTGCGAACGTGCACATCTGCGCGGACGCCGAAGAAACCGCAGAAACCTACTTGCGCGTAAACCACGACAAAGCGGTAACGCTCCCCGTCGGCGGCTCGAACGGACTCGGCACGCTCGGCTACGTCGCCGCGGCGGTCGAGCTCATCGGCCAGCTCGACGAACGCGGTATCGACAACGCCACGATCGTCGTGCCGCAGGGCAGTGGCGCCACGGCGGCGGGCATCGCACTCGGCACGGAACTGCTCGGCTGGCCCGGCACCGTTCACGCCGCAAGCGTCTCCCACTCGGCGGAAGACGCCGAAAAAGAACTGCGCGGTCTCGCCGGCGACGCGGCGGCACTCCTGAACGCGCCAGCCCCGAAACTCGACCACCTACGCGTCACCGACGACACCATCGGCCCTGGTTACGGCGTTCCGACGCCGGACATGTGGAACGTGCTGAAGCTGTTCGCGGAAACCGAGGGCGTCATCCTCGACCCGGTCTACACGGGCAAGGCGGCAGCGAAGTTCCGCACCATCGCGCCCACCAGCGAAGTTCCGCTCGTGTTCCTCCACACGGGTGGTCTTCCGGGTTTTTACGGCTATGCGCCGGAAGCCGTCGCCCAGTTCTGATAAAGCACGCCCGGACAAAGCAGAGGGTCAGCTATTGACCACGTTTTGTCCATGATTTTCACCCATTTGACCCGGCATAATCGCGCTCATACGTGAACCAAAAGGGACCGGTCCCGCCAATAACGCGGCATCAATCCTTGGTACATTCCACGAGCGTCAGTGGGTGAATTGACTCATGCGTCTCTCCGTGCTCGCCTCTACAGCGGCCGCGCTGCTGCTGAGCTCGCCGGGCGTGGCACAGCAACAACCAGAACCCGTCATCCAGCCCGCGAACATCGTGGTGCTGGTCGACGAGTCCAGCAGCATCAGCGCGCAGGACATGGACCGCGAGCGGGAGGCCGCGGCCCTGATCGCGCTCGGCGAGTTCGCGCCGTCCAGCACCATCGCCGTGGTCGGGTTCGGCAGCGACAACGGCGGCCAGTCGCCGGTCGACGTGGTGTGCCCGCCGAGCACCGTGGCGACCGCGCAGGACCGCCAGCGGCTCAGCGACTGCACGCGCAACCTGAAGAGCAGGACCGCTGGTGACGGCACCGACCACGCGGCGGCGATGCAGCAGGCACTCAGCTATCTCAAGGGCGACAAGCAGGGCCCGAAGCTGATCTTCCTGCTCACCGACGGCAAGCTCGACGTCACCGACAGCCCCCGTTACGGCCCGGACAACATCGGCGACCAGCGCAACCGCACCGCGCACGACCTGATCGGCACGCTGCTGCAGGAAGCCAACAAGGAGAAGGTCCAGACCTGGCCGCTCGGCTTCGGCAACGTCGACCAGGCGCAGCTGGACAGGTTCGCGAAGGGCTCGTTCCAGGGCCAGTGCGGGGCGAAGGCACCGACGCCGGCCGCCACCGTCGTCACCAGCAGCGCGGACGTCGCCCGGGCGCTCATCAAGGCCTTCCAGGCAGGCAGATGCGTTGGTGCGAGCGACATCCAGCGCACCCCGGTCAGCAGCGGCGGAACGGCCGAGGCCAAGGTCAGGATCCCGGTGATCGCCACCGACGGTTCGATCCTCGTCACCAAGCACGACTCGCGCATCACCGTGTCCTATGTGGACCCCGAGGGCAACACCGTGCCGAAGTCGGGCACCCAGGGCGGTTCCACGTTCCAGGTGAGCGGTGAGAACGGCACGGTCGAGGGTCTGCGGATCGTGAACCCCTTACCCGGCGAGTGGACCGTGAAGATCGCCTCCGCGCCGGGCGTGCCGGCGCTCGACGTCAGCACGGTGGTGATGTACCAGGGCGCGATCAGGTCGAGCATGACGGTGAACCCGCCCGCGCCGCAGCCGGGCCAGGAGGTCACGGTCTCGCTGAGCCTGCAGACCAGGAGCCGGTCGATCACCGACCCGGACGAGCTCAGGGACGTCGCGTTCACCGCCGACCTCGCCGGAGACGGCTTCACCACGGCGATTCCGCTCAACGACGACGCCCAGAACGGCGACAGCAGAGGCCGGGACGGCATCTACTCCGGCAAGATCGTCGTCCCGGACCAGGCCAAGGGCACGGTCAAGTTCACCGGCACGGTCGCGGGCATCGGCATCAGCAGCGACACCAGGACCGTCGACGCCGCGCTCATCACCGGCCCACGCCAGTTCTTCGCCAGCTCGGCGTTCGAAGACAAGATCAACTGGAACGACATCAGTCCAGGGCAGAAGGTCCGCGGCAAGGCCAGCGTCACGAACGAGTCCGGCCGGCCCCGCAAGGCCAGGATCATCGTCGCCGACACCGCACCCGGCACGGTGGTGAGCATCCCCGGCGAGCAGACAGTGCTCGACATCCCGCCGTCGGGCGTCCGGGCGTTCGACTTCGACCTGGTCTTCGCGGACAACACCACCCTGGGCGCCAACGCGTTGACGCTCCGGGTCGTCGACGACGAGCACCCGGACGACGTGATCTACGAGTGGCGGATCACCGCGAACGTCAAGAAACCCCTGCCCTGGACCGGCATCGGGATCGCCCTCCTGACGGCGGCCGCGATCACCGCGACGTTGATCATCGTCCTGTACCGGCGCCGTCAGCGCGACGTCCGCGGCCTGGTCGTCCGCCTGTACGACGGCTACCGCTCGTGCGGCGACCTGGCCGCACCGGAGCAGTCGGCGCCGGTGCTGCGCTTCCACCTCGGCGAAGTCCACACAGGACTCGCGCAGCTCTCGCACTCGGCGGGCGGCGAGGACAGCTACGAGCTCACCCGAGTCGGCGGCCGGTTGCAGCTCCGCACTCCTTACGGCGACACGCAAGCACTTCAGCTCGGTGAACGCGTGACCGTGAGCGGGAACCTCGCCATCGAAGTGCAGGACGAGCACGCCCCCGCCATCGACTTCCCCGACCAGGACCCGTTGACGACACCGCAGCACGAGGACCGCCCGACCAGCGGCAACCACCTGCTCTGACCGCCGACGACAGAAGGACAAGGCTCATCATGCAGATCTACCAGCCCATGCTGTACGTCGGACTGGGTGGCACCGGTTGTCGCGTCGGGGCCGAGCTGGAGCGCAAGTTGCGCGAGGAGCTGTGCGGGCCGGACGGCTCGGAGCTGCAGCGCCGCATGCAGGGCAAGAACTTCCTGCCCTACCAGCTGCCCTCGTGCCTCCAGTTCGTGTACGCGGACCTGAGCGAGGACGAGTTCGGCGCGCTCGAGCGCCGGGTCGTGCCGGACCCGGAGTACCTGCCGGCCGCGGAACGGACCATGCACCTCGTCCGCGAACTGGTGCCGCACCACGACACCTACCCGGAGGTCGCCCGCAGCCTGCGCCTGGCCGCACCGCAGTACATCAACGACTGGCTGCCCCCGCCCACCGGCGAACCGCGCATCGGCCCGCTCGCCCGCGGCGCCGGCCAGCTCCCCACCGTCGGCCGCGCCGCCCTGTTCGAGACGTTCCGCGGCGGCACCTCGGCCGCGCAAGCCCCGCTGCGCAAGGCGATCGGCTCGATCAACAACTCGCTCGGTGAGCTCGCGATGCTCGGCGGCGGTCACAGGGCGTTGTCCTGCGACGTCTTCGTGGCGTTCAGCGTCGCGGGTGGCACGGGCAGCGGCATCTTCTTCGACTTCCTGCACCTGATCGGCGACGTCTTCGCGCACCAGGACTACCGCGCGCGGATCTTCCCGCTAGTCCTGATGCCGTCCGCGTTCGACGAAGGACTGGGCGGCGGCAGGGCGGCCAGGCTCAACGCGGGCCGGTCTCTGCTCGACCTGTTCCGGCTGGTCGACGACCAGAACGCCCAGGTCGCGGGCACCGAGCTGGACAGCACCGGCATCAGCGGCTCGCTGGCGGTGCGCTACCCGGACCGCGAGGAGATCCGGCTGCGCGCCTCGACCGTGCAGACCGCGTTCCTGTTCGGCAAGGGCCCTGGCGTGCAACGGGAAGACCTGCACAGGTCGATCGTCTCGCTGGTGCTGTCGCTGGTCGGCACCGACCTCGGCACCGACGGCGACGGCGGCAGTCACGCCATCGCCCAGACGTACATGAGCTTCGCCGACTCGTTCATCAACAGCGCGGTCGAACGCGAGGTGCCCGCCGCGACCGGCATCGGAAACCGCGGTGTGTCCACGAGCTCGGTCGCGTCGATGACGGTCCCGGTCGACGACATCGCGGAGATCATCGCCTCTCGCCTGCTCGCCACCGCGGTCACCGAGCTGGACCGGCCGGGCACCGGTCAGGCGGAGAACAACGCGCCGTTCATCGAGCGGTTCTTCACCGAGTCCAATGTGGACCCGCTGCGACTGCGCGCACCCGTGCCCATCACCGAGCCGGCGGCGGTCAGCGGCGCGGACGCGATCTCCCGGACGCTCGCCACCCGCGCCCGCACGATGGAGTCCGGCCTGAACACCCTGCACCTGCAGCTGGCCAGGCAGGTCCCGGAGATGGTGCAGACGTTCGACGTGGGGCGCGCGGTGAAGTCGCTGCTCGGCGAGGTCGACCTGTTCCGGCTGCGGCGCGTCCTCAACGGCCACGACGGGCTCACCGACGAGGCCAGCGCCCACGGGTTCGCGAAGATCCTCGAACTGCGGCGCGGCGAACCGGCCGCCCCGCCCGGCCTGACGCTCAACCCGCCGACCTCGGCCGGGATCAAGGGCAAGTTCCTGCGCAAGCTGCAGTACTCCGACCCAGCCGTGCGAGCCCTGCTCGCCCGGCAGAACGAGTGGTACGCGTGGCGTGCCAAGCGGGTCTGGCACGCGGCGTGGAACGACCAGGCGGTGCGCTGGGACCTCAAGCTCAAGGCCGTGCAACAGCAGGTGCTCTCGCTCGTCGCGGCGTTCGAGGACCACGCGCGGCAGAGCGAGAAGAGGTTCAACTCCAAGTCGAGCGAGCTGTACCAGCAGCGCGTCGGCGTCACGTACCTGCTGCCGCGCCAGGGCCAGCTCGAGTCGTTCTACGAGGCGGTGGTGCGCCGGTTCGTGGCCTTCTACGTGCACCAGGGCGGCAAGCTGAACGCGACCGCCACCGTGGGCGACCTCGTCACCGCGATCCTCGGCGAGGAGGGCTGGAAGCACGCCTACGACCTGGTGCTCGACGGACGCAGCCCCGAGATGGCCGTCGCACACGTCAAGGACCAGGTGAAGCAGGCCGTGAAGCGCCTCTTCGCGTTCCGCGACGGGCAGCACCGGCCGTTGCTGCCGGCGTTGCAGGACCTGCTGGCGGCCGCGGCGGGCAAGCCGGGTGCCCAGGTCGGCGACGAGGACCTGACGCAGTTCCGGGAGAAGCTCGCCGGACTGGTACCGGGCGGGTTCGCGCCGAGTGGCACCGGCAAGCTGCGGATCCTGTTCAGCTATCCCGCCCCGGCCAAGGACCTGGAGCTGGAGAAGTTCCTGCGGCAGGAGGTCTCCCTGCCGCGCCAGGACGCCGTAATCGAGTTCCGCCCGATCTCGGCCGAGTCGATCACGGTCGTGCTGTTCCGCAGCTCGATGGGCCTGACCGAGGTGCCGGAGGTCCGCGAGGTCCTCAAGCACTGGTCGGACGCGCTGAAACACGAGGAGCAGCAGGACTTCCTGCGCTGGCGGCAGCGGCTGGGCTACGACTTCGGTTACCTGGCCACGACTCCGGAGCACCGCGAACGCATCCTGCACCACCTGCTCTGCGCGGCCTGGAACGACCAGATCTCCGTGGTCGGCGACGAGGACTCGCCGGCCGCGATCACCGTGCAGCTCGGCGACAACGCGCAGGCCAGCATGAAACTGCCGCTGGAACCGTTCGGCCGCATGTCGAGCTGGGCGAGTCTGCTCTCGGCGTACGAGGCGTGGGTGCTGACCGACGACAAGCAGATCCGCCGCGACTTCTGCGCCAAGCTGATCGGCATGACCCCGAACGGGGTGGATCGCCGGCCGGACAAGCCGTCGCAGCTGTTCGACCAGATCGTCGGGATGGCGCCGGCCGAACTGGCCCGCATCGACGCCGAGCTCGGCCAGCGCACCGGTGAGAGCGGCACGCGCAGGCTGCTGGCGTTGCGCGAGTTCTGGGAGGAGACGCTGCCCGGTGCGCTGCGGCTGCCGTTCCGCGGCGTCACGAACCCGTTGCAGGACAACCTGCACGACCTGCGCGAGTGGGTCGCGCGCGATCCCGGATGGTTGCGCCCGTGAACCCTGATCCCGTGCTGACGCTGGACCTCCGCACGCCGGAGGTCCCGGTGCCGAACCAGCCGTCGAGTCGCGTGCTGGTGATCGACACCACCGACGCCCTGAGCGAGCACCACACCTACTTCGAACAGCTTGCGCGCCTGCCGCAGGTCACCGGGGTCGTGCTGGTGGCGGTCGGCGGCCTCGGCGCCGACCCGGTGTTGCGCACACCGTCCGCCCTCGCCGGTGTCGGCGTGACGCTGTGGGTCGGCGACGGTCTTGGTGTGCCGTGGGAAGGCGGCTCGCAACGACCTGGCGCCGGATCGACCGAGTCCACTGTGGACGATCTGCTGGCCGCACTGCGGTTGCCCAAGGTGTTCGACCGGGTGCTCGCGAACGTCGGCGTGATGCCGCACCAGGCCGCGAGTCCTGGTCTGGCCGTGGACTACGCGGTCGTCGAGCCGGGCATGATGCGGTCGTTGAAACTCCGAGCGTTGCAGCAACTGGTGGCCACGGGCGTCGCGGCACGGCTGCACGACCGCGAGTCGACCGAGCTGACCTCGGTGTTCCGTTCCGCCACGGAAGGCGACGCGACCTCGGTGCGCCAGGGATCGCCGCTGTACGACGCGATGTCGCACGCCCAGCGCGAGCTGCAGGCGGCGCAGCGGTCGATCGACCGGTGGCGGACCTGGCGCGGGCTCTTCGGCCTGAAGCAGGCGCACCGGGTCGTGCTGGATCGGCTCGCCGCGGCCGGCAACGCCTTGCTGCGGCACCACCGGGTCGCGCGCAAAGCGTTGGTGGACGTGGACTCCAGCCTCGCCGAGGGCTATCCGCCGCCCGGCGAGCTGGTCGAGCAGGGTCTGCCCTCCCCCGCGCCGGTCAACTCGGAGGAGATGGCCGAGGCCGTCCGCAAGGCCGTGACGACGGAGCTGATCGGCGGCCGCACCCTGCCCGGAATCGCCGAGCAGGCCCGCAGGCTGGGCAACCAGCTCGGGGCCGCGCGCAGCCTCGCGTTCACCGAGCAGGACTCGGCGGCGGACCTGGAGAAGTGGGCACGGGGCCTGATCTCACCGCCACCGGTCCAGGTCTGGTCGCGGCCGGTCGGGTTCCTGATCGCGGTGGCCGGCGCGACGACGCTGGTCAGCACACTCGCGTCAGGTCTGGGCGCCTGGCCGTTGCTGCTCATGGTGCCGCTGTGGCTCGGCCTGGTCACCCTGGTGTCCGCCACCGCTCCGGCCGGCCTCGATCTCGCTTTCCTCTACGCGATCACGTTCTTCGCGTCGAGCCTGTGCGGCGCGATCGGACTGGGCAACGCGAACAACTGGTCACCGGGCCCGCTCATCGCCACCGGCATCCTGCTG
Source organism: Lentzea aerocolonigenes (assembly GCF_000955955.1). Lineage (GTDB taxonomy): Bacteria > Actinomycetota > Actinomycetes > Mycobacteriales > Pseudonocardiaceae > Lentzea > Lentzea aerocolonigenes_A. The sequence continues at coordinate 5,457 of NZ_JYJG01000414.1, read as the reverse complement.
GGGCTGGCCACCATCGCGCTGCTGTCGACCTACCTGGTGTGGCGCAGGGTGGTCGGCCAGTGGCGGGACGAGGTGCCGTTGCGGCAGGCCGCCGCAGCCGACAAACGGCTGTCCGACCAGGTGTCGCGGACCATCGCGCAACGCTGGTCGCCCGCTGATCGCAGCCGCCGGCTCGCGGACTCGCTGCTCGTGGTCGCGGGCGGGGTCGACGCGGTGGTCGAGGTGTTCCGGGAAGCGATCGACGCCAAGGACCCCGACGTCGGGCACACGTTCGGAGACTCCTCCGCCGGTCTCGCCGAGGTGCTGCACCACGATCTCGTCGCCGTCACGCTGGAAGTGCTGCGGCCGTCGTTCGACGCGATCGCCTCACGTCTGCCGCTGTCCGGCGACTCGCAGCGGTCCCTGGTGCGAGCGCGGGATCTTCTTGCGGCGTACGACGACCACCTCGAACACGCCGGTCTGCGCGAGCTGCCGTCGTTCGTGACCGACGACGGACCACGACGCAGGCTCGCGGCGACGCTGTGGCAGAGCTCGGCGTCGTCGCGGCACATCCTGCAGCTCACCGAACGCAGCCGGATGACCCAGCTGTGCGCCGCGGAGGACGTCCGCCTGCTGCAGGCAGACGGCGCGAAGGTCGTGCACTTCGCGTCCGGGGACATGGATCTCCCGCCGATCGACAACGGTTCCGACGAGGTCATCCGCACCAAGGGCGACGCGGTGGGAGCGCTGAGGCTGACCCCGATCCTCGCCAGGTACGTCGAACGCGAGGTGCAGACGCAGTGACCCACGAGACCTTGTCCGGCCGGGATCCGTCCGGCCGCGAGGCGGCCTGGCAGGTTCAGTCGCTCGACGCGGACCGCGTGAAAACCGACGACGGCACCACGCTGGTGCTCAGGTCGTTGCCGGCCGAGGCCAACCCGGTCGAGCTGGCGACCGCGGAAGTGCTGCTGGACAACGAGATCCGCGCGTTGACCCGGCTGCACACCCGCTACCTCAGGCCGTTGCCGGAGCTGCCGCGGATCGTCGGCTACGACTTCGACTCGGCGGAACCGTTCCTGCTGCTGGAACCACCGATCGGCAAGTGCGTCGACGGCGGTCTGCGGACGTTGCTGATCGACGAACGCCGCCGGTTCATGATCGGCCTGTTCCGGGCTCTGGCCCAGCTCGACGCGGTGGACCTGGTGCACGGCGCGGTCGGGCTCTCGTCGTTGTGCTGGGACGGCGCCACGACCCAGCTGACCAATCTCGAGCACGCCGTGGGCACCGGTGAGGCGTCGCGCTTGTCCCGCAACGGTTCTGTCGCGCATCCGGGCCACGACGTGCGCGCGGCGGGCCGGGTGGTCTACGAGCTGTTCACCGGCAGGAGCGTGGCGGTGGGAGACACTCCGGACCTGGCGTCGCAGCCCGAGGTGCTGGCCTCGTTGCTGCGTGGCGTCTTCGACCCGGATCCACGCCTGCGTCCGACGGCGGTGCAGATGCTGGAACGGTTGAACGACAGGGATCCTCTGCCGCGCCCGGTCGACGTGACGTCCGCGATGAAGCCGGGCTACGACAGGTTCGACGAGCTGCGGCCGCCGAAGGTGGCGGAGAAGCCGGTTCTGCAACCGACCGTGTCCCGCCTGGCGCCTGTTTCCCCCAAACCGCAGCAGATTCCTCTCGTTCCGCTGGCCGTCGTCGTGTTCTTGGTCGTGGCGGCGATCGCGATCCTCGTGGCGGTGATCTGATGACGACTCCCAGTGCCCAACGCGTGCAGTGCCCGATCTGCCTGGAGTCCTTCGCCTGGCGCGAGGACGCCCTGTACCGGCGGGTGGTCGACGACAGCGGTGCCCGCTGGGTCAAGGCCGACCTGTCCGGCATCACCAACGAGGTGAAGCGCAAGGATCGCCGCGCTCGTTGCTACGTGAAGTGCCCCAATCCCGGCAAGGAGAACCACGAGCACTACCTGCCGGTCTCGCACCGCGACCACGGAGACCCGATCGTGATCGGCATGGTCGGCCGGCACGCGTCCGGCAAGACCCACCTGCTGACCGCGATGATCCACGAGGCGTTGCGCGGCGATCTGCGCCACCACGGCCTCACGTTCGAACCGGCCGACGAACTGCGGCACGCGGCGTTCCAGCGCGAGATCGACCAGCTCATGCGCGGCAACAAGCTCAACGCCACCAAGGATCTCCGCGAGGACTTCGCCACCTATCTCCTGGTCCGCACGGCATCCGGGAGTACCCGGCCGATCGTGTTCTTCGACGTGGCCGGCGAGGACTTCGTGCAGTCCGGGCCGAATTCGCTGGGCGGCCAGTTCGTGCTCGGTGCGACCGCGTTGATGTTCGTCGACCATCCGGCGAGCGCGGTTCCGCAGCTGCGCGGCGACAAGGACGTGGACCGCAACCCGGCGTTCTCCGGTGCGCTGGAACGGATGGGCCGTCGGGCGGACATGAAGAAGCTGCCGGTCGCGGTCGTTCTGTCCAAAGCGGACGAACTGCGCTACGAACATCCGGTCGACTACTGGATCCGGCAGGACGATCTGCGCGAACCGTTGGACGCTCAGGCTTTCCGCGAGGAGTCCCGCGACGTCTACGCGTTCCTCGACCGGTACGAGGCGAAGCACATGCTCGACGTCTTCGAACGGTTCGAGCGCAGCACCTTGCACGTCGTGTCGGCGACCGGATCGCAGGCCGACGAGAACAACCTGTTCCCGCGCGGTGTCCGGCCGGCTCGCGTGCTGCGCCCGTTGCTCGCGCTGCTCGCCATGAGCGGACTGGTCGACCACCCCGAGGCTCTGGAGGTAGGCACGTGAACCGGTCGACGATATCGCTGTGTGGGTCACTCGACCTCCCAGAAGGCACTGGGGTGGGTGTGTGAGCGTTCAGCAGCTGCTGTTCGCCGTCAGCGACAGCAAGGGGATGAACCTCGTCGCGGCCTCGTTCGCCAGCCACGACGCCGACGCGTGGGACGGCTGGAACGAGAAGCTGCGCTCTCACGTGAGGTTGCTGGGCGAGCTCGGGACCACCCCGAGCACCTCGTTCAGCCACCTGTCCTTCCCGGACGGCACCGCCGCACTGCTGCGCCGCTCGGCTCGTCCCGGCGATGTCGGCCGCAACGTCGCGCACGCCCTGGTCAGCGACCGCCGCACGATCGCCCGGCTCGTCCCGGCCATGACCTGCTGGAGCGGCTGGCTCGACGACAGGCCGCGCAGCAACCAGTTGCACGACGTCGACCCTGCCGAGTTCACCGGGCAGCCGGACCCGATGGACGACCCGATGCTGCTGCCGATCTTCGCGCGGGTCCTGGCCTGGCCCACGGGCGCCTACAGCGTGATCGGAGTGCCCGAAGGCCTGGAGCTGCCGGTGATGTGGGCGCTGCGGGCGGTGAAACCCGACCGCGAGTGGACGTTCTCGACCTACGAGCAGGACGACACCCGCCCGAACCTGCCGCGGGTGGTCTTCCTGTCCCGGCCGCCGTCACCGGCCGCTGAGGCACAGGAGGAACGGCAGCGCATCGACGTGCGGGAGGCTCCCCGTGCGAACGACTGGGCCACCAAACCCGCTGAGGAGTGGCTCGCCGAACTCAGGCAGGTGGATCCGGCGCCGATTCCCGCGTTCGACGACACGCCCACCGTGATCATCGGGGAACCCGTGCGCGAAGAACCTCATGCGACCTGGCCCGCACCCGATCTCGTGCACGGCGACGCACCGCTGCCGCACCGGCTGGTGCAGTTCGCCGAACTGGCCGCGCAGATCGACGGTGAGGCGTGGCACGACCAGATCTGCGCGTGGATCGAGGACCGGGTCAACGCACCGGACCCGTTCGTCGCGACGTTCGTGCAGGCTCAGCGCGCCAAGGGCTACACCGGTTTCGACGCCGCGATCAGTCGCCGCTGGCTGGCCGAGCAGGGCGTCGAGCAGGTACGTCATCCCGTCGCAGAACCTGCGAGGATGGTTGCGCGACCTCCTGTCGACGAACGGCTCGCGCGCAAGATGTGGGGCAAGCACGAGGCGTGGTGCCGTTCCGCCAACATGTTCAAGCGCCGTGCCGGTTCGTACCGCCTGGGAGTGCTCGGCACTCTCGCCGGCAGTGCGGTGCTCACGGTGGTCGCCGCGCAGTTCAACGCCTCCTGGCCGCCGGTCGCGAGCATCGGGGCGGCCGTGGTGACCGCCGCGCTGGTCATGCTCGGCATCTGGTTCCGCGCGGTCAAGGAACCGGCCGAGCGCATGCAGTGGACCCGGTCACGAATCGTCGCCGAGCAGGTGAAGGCCGAGGTGTGCAAGTACCTCGCGGGCGCGACCCCGTACCGCGACCGTCGAGCCGTGGCGTTGCTCACCGAGAACATCGCCCGTTTCGAAGGCGGTGAGCCGATGCACGAGGCGGCGGGCGAAACGCCGTTGATCTACGACCTCCGCTCCTATGTGGACAACCGGGTGCGCGACCAGATCTCCTACCACCGCGCCACCGCTCGACGTCTGCAACGCAACCTGCGGCACCTGCGCCTGGCCGAGTACGTGTTCCAGGGCATGGCCGCCGCCCTGGCCGCGGTCGGTGCCGTGCAGGGCTACCAACTGGCCGTCTGGGCGGGTCTGCTCACCACCATCGCCGGTGCCGTCACGGCTCACATCGCCCAAACCGGCTACGACCGCCTGATCGTCCGCTTCCACCGCACTGTCCACGACCTGGAAGAACTGGCCCGCACCCTGCCCGAACGACCGGACCCGGCACTGGAGGACACCTTCGTCACGGGGTGTGAGCAGGTCATCGCCCGGCAGAACGACGACTGGCTCGCCCAGCTCACCACCTCCGGAAAGCAGTCCGGGTGATCAGTATTCTGGTGTTGTGACCGACTTGGCCGACGACCTCAGCCTCCTTCGCGACCTCGAACGGCGGTTGCTCGTCCACAAGTTCGCGATCGAGGAGCTCATGACGAAGCTCCGCATCCTCAGCGAGGAGTTCGACTCGGTCCACCGGCACGACCCGATCGAGCACATCACCAACCGGGTGAAGAAGCCCGAGGGCATCCTGGACAAGCTCCGCCGCAAGGGCTTGCCGCTCGACGTCGACTCGATCGGCGAGGTGCTGGACGACATCGCGGGCGTGCGGGTGATCTGCCCGTTCGTGTCGGACGTGTACCGCGTCTCGGAGATGCTGGCGCGGCAGCACGACGTGGAGATCCTGCGCACCAAGGACTACATCGCGACGCCCAAGCCGAACGGGTACCGGAGTCTGCATTTGATCGTGCGGATTCCGGTGTTCCTGTCCGACCGGGTCGAGCACGTGAAGGTCGAGGTGCAGCTGCGCACGATCGCCATGGACTTCTGGGCGACGCTGGAGCACAAGCTGTTCTACAAGTACGACGACAGTCCGCCTGCCGACTTCATGGCTGAGCTGATGTCTTCGGCGATGATCGCGGCTCAGCTCGATGAGCGGATGGAGTCGTTGCACCGGCGGATTCACCAGGAGTGAAGGGCG
>NZ_JYJG01000413.1 GCF_000955955.1 Lentzea aerocolonigenes | reverse complement strand
CGCCTGCGGCGACCCGGCACATGCCCTCCTTCGTCGGGCGTGTGCCGGACCGAAGTTGTCGGGTCGGCCTGCGTAGGTGGTTGCGGGCCGTGGTCCGGGTGCGTGCGATGGCCGCCGGTTGCGCAGGTGGTCACCAGGTGCCAGTTGCGTTGTCGGACAAAGACAACAACAGCCAACGTTGCTCAGAAGGGTGGTAGGTCGCCGAGAACTGGTTCCGGTTCGCGGGTGTAGGTCTTCCCGGCCGGGCTGGTGAAGGTGAACCTGCCCGGCTTGCGCTGGGCCACTTCCCACGCCGACCGGTGCTTCACGCGGTGGTGGTAGCGGCAGAACGCGCC
>NZ_JYJG01000412.1 GCF_000955955.1 Lentzea aerocolonigenes | reverse complement strand
CCAGGTCAGCGCGACCTGACGAAGTACTACTAGGAGATCGCCAGATGAACAAGGAAAAGGCGCTCCGCAGGCAGGAGAACGCCGAGCGCGCGACCGTGGCGCGGTCCGGGCTCGGCGTCGTGGCCGGGATCGTGGTGATCTGGGTGGTGCTGCGCTGGATCAGACACGGTTAGGCGTGTCCACCAGGAGCGACTTCTCGCGGTCGTGCTGCCACTCCACGAGAAGCGCGCTCGCGTCGTCCTGCAGCCGCCCGTTCTGGTGGTCGAGCACCGTGCGCATCAGACGCCGCAACGTCTCGGGTGCGAGACAGCCGTCGGCCTCGCGCCGGATCACGAAGTCCGCGAACCGGCGCAGCCCGAACTGGCGGCCGTGGACGTCGCGGGCCTCGACGATGCCGTCGGTGTAGAAGAGCAGCCGGTCGCCGGGTTCCAGGTGTTCGTGGCACAGCACGGGCGCTCCTGGCAGCTGGAACCCCATCGGCGGCGCGGGACGGCACCGGAGCTGCCGCAGCCAGCGGCCCTGACGGATCACCAGCGGCGGCGGGTGCCCGCGGTTCACCCAGCTCAGCACACCCGTGTGGAAGTCGAGCTCGGCGAGCACGCCCGTGGCGAACCTCCGCCCGCCGAACTGCTCGCCGATCACCTCGTCCACCGCGACGCTGGTGTCGACGAGGTTCGCACCGCGGCGCCGGTTGCTGCGGCACGTGCCCGTCGCCAGGGCGACCGTCAGCCCGGCGGACTGGTCGTGGCCCATCGCGTCGAAGATCGACATGTGCACGACGTGGCCTTCGATCGCGTAGTCGATCGCGTCGCCGCCTATCTCGTAGGCCGGCTCCAGCACGGCGGTGAGCACCAGGTTGTCCGTGGCGAAGGTCAGCGGCGGCATCAGCGGCCACACCACCTCCGCGGCCACGGCCATCGGCTTGCTGCGCACGAGCCGCTGGTAGGTGTCGCTGTGCGGGCGTTTGCTCACCAGCATCAACGCCACCAGCGAGGACAGCGCCCGCACGTGGTCCACTGTGGACTCCGAACGGTCCGGCGCGGCGACTCCCAGGACCCCGATGCGTTCCGTGCCGTCCAGCAACGGGATCCAGAAGTGCTGCGTCCCGTTGCGCGCGGTCGCGACCAGCGTGTGGTCGCGGAACGCCCGGCCCGCGAGACTCGCGTCCACGGGGAACCTGCGCGTCTCGGCCGGGTGCACCGCCACCAGCGTCTCCTCGCGCAGGTCCGCGAGCAGGATCAGGACCTCCGACAGCCCGACCGCGGCCGCACGCTGCCCGACCAGCTCCGGCAACCGCTCCAGGGTGGCGAGGTGGCTGTCCTCGAGCAGGTTCGCGAGCATCGCGTACGCGGAGTCGTCCGTCGGCGTTCCTCCTCAGATCCTCTGGGAGATCCTCTACGAGATCCTTTGTGGACGGATCACGCCGGGTCGGCCACCGCGAGCGCGTCCACGACCGTCGGCCGCACGCCCAGTATGCCCGTCAGCTCCAGCACCTGCAGCGGTCGCAGCACGGCAGGCGAGCTGGCGACGACCATCAGCGCGCTTCCCTTGCGCAGGCACAGGTCCTGGTGATCGAGCAGCAGCCTGATCCCGAAGGCGCCGAGGAAGTCCACCTCCGTCAGGTCCACCACCACGGGAGCCGGTGGGTCGACCGAGCTCACCGCCCCGTCCAGGCAGCCGGACAGCTCGCCGGCCGTCACCTGGTCCAGTTCACCGGCAAGGCGCACGACGACGGCGTCGCCCACGGTCTCAGTGGTGGTGCGGAAGGGGACATCGTCATCGGTGCGCATGCGGCAACCTCTCGCTGGACGGCTCGACCGTCACACGGGCTGCCTGCTCAACCCCGTCAGACCGTAGCGCAGTCCAGGTCCGGCTGCGGATCGGCCACCAGGTTCCCCCGGATGGACGACGAACCGTGAGCGTAGGATCGGTCGCCATGCGGACGTCAGGTGTCACCGACGTGGTCGTCGGGTTGCACCCGAACGACCACCTCTGCTGGCCCTTCGACGACTTCGCCGAGTTCCGCGCGCGGGCGGCGGAGTTCCTCGTCGACGGCCTCGAGCAGGGGCAGCGCGCGTGTTACGTCGCTCAGGGTGACGACCTGGAAGCAGATCTGGTGGCGCAGCCCGTGCTCGCGGAGGCGTTGCGGGACGGGCGGGCCGAGGTGATCTCGCTGGAGTCGCGCTACGGCACCAGCGCCACGGTGACGCCGGAGGAGCAGGTCGACGCGTACGCCACGGCGACGCGGGCCGCGATCGAGGACGGTTTCGCCGGGCTGCGGGTGGCCGCGGACGCGACGGCGCTGGTGCGCACGCCGGACTCGCTCGACGCGTTCTGCCGCTACGAGCACCTGATCGACAGGTACATGACCGCGGAACCGTTCTCCGCCATGTGCGCCTACGACCGCTCCGAGCTGCCGGAGCCGGCGGTCACCCGGCTCAGCACGCTGCACCCGGTCAACAACACCGCGTCGGCACCGTTCCGCCTGCACGCCACGACGGACGGCATCGCGCTCGACGGCGAGGTCGACTGGGTGAGCCACGACCTGTTGTCGCTCGCGCTCGAGAGCACCGAACCCGATGACGGCGAGCTGCGCGTCGACACCACCGGACTGAGATTCATCGACCACCACGGTTTGCTCGCGCTGCACGGGTATGCGCGCGCGAACGAGGCGACGCTCGTGCTGCGGTCCGAGAAGTCGGCGCTGCCACGCCTGATCGCGATACTCGGGCTGGACGACGTGGACTGCGTGCGATGACGGGCTTTTACCACGAGACCGCCTTCTACGGCTCCGACGACGACTTCCTGGCGATCGCGGTGCCGTTCGTGGAGGGTGGCCTGCGCGACGGTCAGCCGACGATGATCGCGTGCGCGCAGAAGAACACGGCTCTGCTGAGGGACGCGCTGGGCCGCGAAGACGCCGTCACCTACCTGCCGGGCGCCGACCAGTACTCCCGCCCTGCCGACGCGATCGCCAGCTATCGCGACATCTTCGGCAAGCACTCCCGGCAGGGCGCGACCCAGATCCGCACGGTCGGCGACGTGCCGCACCCCGGCTACGGCGTGCCGTGGGACTGGTGGGGCCGCTACGAGAACGCGGTGAACCAGGCCTTCGCCGAGTTCCCGTTGTGGGGCCTGTGCCCGTACGACACCAGGACCACCCCGCCCGAGGTCCTCGCCGACGTCGCCCGCACCCACCCCTACGTCGCCGCGGCGTCCGGCGAACATCTGCCGAATCCCGGCTTCGGCAACGGTTCACCGCTCAGCAACCCCGTTGCCGACGTGCTCGAACAGGGCTCGCCGCGGGTCTCGCTGGTCGACCCGACGCCCGCGGCCGTGCGGGAGGCGGTCAGCGCGGCGATCACGGGCACCGAGCTCACCGAGGACAACGCGCACGACATCGTGTACGCGGCCAGCGAGATCGTCACGAACGGCCTGAGCCACGGCGTCGCACCGGTGCGTTTCCGGCTGTGGGCGGACGATTCGCGCGTGGTCGTGACGGCGACCGACGACGGACCGGGCCCGTCGGATCCGATGGCCGGCCTGATGCCGACCACGGCCACCCGGTCGGCAGGGCTCGGGCTGTGGATCCTGCACCGCACGTGCGACTACGTGTCCATGGGGCGCGACGAGGACGGGTTCACGGTCCGGGTCAGCGTCGGCGGTTCCGGCCACACGTAAGGAAGATCGTCCGGCACGTCCGGGAAGTACCGCCGGTAGTGCTCGGGATCCTTGCGCACCAACGCCGACTGGTGACTGCGGTGCAGCTCCTCGTCGCCCAGCCAGCTCGGCAGGTCGCCGGCCACCGCCAGTTCGGCCTGGCCGCGCACCACCGTGATGTCCCTGGCCCGCGCCAGATCCGACCGCATGGTCGCCTCGCACGTGTCGAGGAAGCCGGCGGCCCGCCACACCGCGCAGATCTCCAGCCCGTACCGCACGAGCGCTTCCTCGTACCCGGCCCACATCTTCACCGCCGGATGGTGCCGCCAGCCGTGGCCGGGCACCACGAGAGCGCGCTGCACCTGCAAGGTCTCGACGCGTTGCTTGCCGAGCCTGCGACGGTCCAGCACGCGGGCCGTGGCGGCGAAGTCCGGGTAGGGCAGGAAGGTCTGCATCTACAGCACGTAGCGCGCCGCCTGGGCGGCCTGCGCCTGGTCGACGTGGACCTCGTACCGCTGCGCCTGCAGCGTCATGACCGCCTGCAGCGTCATGACACTGGAGAAGTCCCGGTGCCCGCGCGTGCTCCAGTGCGCGACGAACCCGAAGACAGCGCCCCAGAACGCACCGATCAGCAGGCTGATCAACAGCAGGTACAACCATCCCGCACCTGCGGTGAACAGCCCGAACAGCAGCCCGATCAGCACACCGAACCACGCACCGCCCGCCGCACCGGACGCCGCCGCCCGGCCTCGTGTCATGCGCCCGGTGACCTGCTCGACGGTCCGGACGCCCTCGCCGACGATCCGCACGCTCTCCACCGGGAAGCCGTCGTCCGACATCCGGTCGACGAGCCGCTGGGCGTCGGCGTAGTCGGAGAAGCTCGCCAGCAGGCTCGACTCGGTCACCCTCTGTTCGATTTCCACACCGGACGGCTACCCGCGAGCACGGCGGGCAAACAGCGCGCCGATCGCGAGAAGCACCACACCCGACGCGAGAAAGCCCAGGTCGTAGACCAGTTGATCAGGTCCTGGGCGCACGTGGTGGATGCCGAGGACCTGGTGGTCGACGACCCCTTCGACCAGGTTGAACACGCCCCACCCGGCGAGGATCCCGCCCAGCAGCACCCGTTCCGGCAGCGGTGCGCGCCGGTTCAGCAACGCCACCCCGACCAGCACGATGACCAGGCACAGCAGGTGGAACAGCCCGTCACCGATCATCATCAGGTGCACGTCGGAGCTCGGGTACCAGCCGGACAGCATGTGGTGCCATCCGAGCAGCTGGTGGATGACGATCCCGTCCAGGAAACCGCCGATTCCCACGCCCAGCACGACCGCCGCGATCATCCGGTCACCGTCCGCACGAGCAGGAAGATGTTCAGCGCGGAGATCACCAGAGCCGCCCCCGCACCCGCCGCGGTCACCCCGCGCCGGTTCGCCGACGCGCCCATCACGTCCCTGCGCCGGGCCAGCAACACCATCGGCACCAACGCGAACGGGATGCCGAACGACAGCACGACCTGGCTCAGCACCAGCGCTTTCGTCGGGTCCACGCCGAACGCCAGCACCGCGAGCGCGGGCGCCATCGTCACGAACCTGCGCAGCCACAACGGAATCCGGCGGCGCAGCAACCCTTCCATCACGACCTGGCCGGAGTAGGTGCCGACGCTGGACGCGGCGAGCCCGGACGCCAGCAGTGCCAGCGCGAACGCCAGTGCCGCACCCGGCCCTAGCAGCTGCCCGAGCCCGGAATGCATGTCCTCCAACGACTCCCGCGGCGCACCGGCCTGGTGGAACGCACCGGCCGCCACCACGAGCATGCTCACGTTCACCATCGCCGCGATGCCCAGTGCGACGACGATGTCGGTGCGGCTGGCCCGCAACACGCCCCTGACATCCCCCGGCCGGTGGTGCTTCTGGGTCAACGCCGAGTGCAGGTAGATCACGTGCGGCATCACGGTGGCGCCGAGCATGCCGGTCGCGAGCAGCACGCTGTCCACGCCCTCGAACCCCGGGATCAGCCCGGCCGCCGCTCCGGTCAGCGGGCCGAGGTTCAGGGTCTGGTAGAGGAATCCGCCGAGCACGATCGCGAGCAGGCCGATGATCACCGACTCGAACCGGCGCCGTCGCAACGGTGCCAGCGCGAGGATTCCGAACGACACCACCGCGGTGATGCCGGCCGCGGGCAGCAGCGGCACGCCGAACAACAGGTTCAGCGCCACCGCCGCCCCCACGAACTCGGCGAGGTCGGTGGCCACGGCCACCAGCTCCGCCTGCACCCACAAGAGGCCGGCCACCGGCCGCGAGTAGTGCTCGCGGCACAGTTCCGCGAGGTTGCGGCCGGTCACGATGCCCAGCTTCGCCGACTGGTACTGGACGAACATCGCCAGCAGGCTCGCACTGACGATCACCCACAACAACAGGTATCCGTGCGCCGCGCCGCCCGCCATGTTCGTCGCGAAGTTGCCCGGATCGACGTAGGCGACCGCGACGACGAACGCGGGCCCCATGACGACGGCGGCCGACCGGACGCGAGCTGGCACCGTGATGCCGGCCATCAGCACACCATCCTCACGTGAGCTTGCGGATCGCCTTCTCGATCAGCCCGAGGTTCGCCGGGCTGGTGGCGTACAGCAACGGGTCCGGCGTCGGCGCCGTTCCCTTGCCGCCCAGCGGTTCGGGCTTCATCACGTACTCGAAGTCGTGCACGCCGTCCGGTGCGGTGCCCGACGCCCAGCCGCCCTCGGCGCCCGCGGGACCGTCGGAGTTGTGCCAGATCGTGCTCGCGTGCTCGGCGTACTCCTCGTCGAACAGCGCGCTCGGTGAGATCGGGCCTTCGAGGCCGTCCTCCTGCAGCTCCTCGATCGCGGCGAGCCACATGTTCTGGTGCGCCGTGTCGCGCGCGAGGTTGAACTTCAGCATGTCCCGCACGCCGGTGTCGTCGGTCATGTTGTAGAGCCGTGCGGTCTGCAACCGGCCTTGCGCCTCGGCCGCGACGTTCGCGCGGAAGTCGGCCATGAGGTTGCCGCTCGCCACGATGAACCGGCCGTTCCACGGCACGCCGTTGCTGTCGGACAGCGTCGGCCCGCCGCCGCTCACGATCGCCTGCTGCGGATCCATGCCGCCGATCACCGCCGCGATGACGGGGTCGTCGGCCACTGCCTGGGCGGTCACCTCGGACGGCGCGCCCTCCAGCAGCCGCGCGACCATCGTCGCGAGCATCTCGACGTGGCCGATCTCCTCGGTCGCCACGTCCATGATCAGGTCCTTGTACTTGCCCTCCATCCGGCAGTTCCAGCCCTGGAACAGGTACTGCATGGTCACGGTCATCTCGCCGTACGCGCCGCCGATCAGCTCCTGGAGCTTGCGCGCGTAGTGCGCGTCCGGCCGGTCGGGCTTGGCCTCGAACTGCAACCTGCTGGTGTGCAGGAACATCTCGCCTCCCTTGGGTCTGCCGGGAAAGCTAGGCAGCGCCCGTGACCCGCGCGGCTCAGCCGGGCCACGCCCGCGACACGACCGCGTCACCGCCGCTGGTCAGGACGGAGCAATTTCGTGCGCGAGTGTGTGAGCCCGCAACAACCGGGCACCCGGCGAATCCTTGGTCTCCCAGGCGGTTCGGCAGGTGACTCTCATGACGCGGTTGCACATCCAGCTGCTCGGCGGCTTCCGGTTGGACTGCGACTACACGGACGTCCACGTCGTGCCCGGCGCACGCAGGCTGCTCGCGCTGCTGGCGCTGCGGGACTCGCCCGTGCCGCGCCAGGTCGCCGCCACGCTGCTCTGGCCGGACACCACCACCCGGCGGGCCGGCGCGTGCCTGCGTTCGTCGTTGTGGCGGCTGGTCAAGCCGTCGACGCCGCTGGTCGTGGTCAACGAGGACACGCTCACGCTCGGCCCGCACGTCGAGGTCGACTTCCGCCGTGCGTGCGCGTTCGCCGCGGCACCCGGTGCCAGTCCGGAGGCCGTCGGGATGCTCAAGGCGGACCTGCTGCCCGGCTGGTGGCAGCCGTGGGTGCAGGCCGAGCGCGACTGGTGGCGGCAGGCCCGGCTGCGCGCACTGGAGGCGCTCAGCGACAGGTTCCGGTCGTGCGGAGATCATCACCACGCGCATCAGGCCGCGCTCGCCGCGGTGCACGCAGACCCGTTGCGAGAGAGTGCGCACCGCACGCTCGTGGAGCTGCATCTGGCCGACGGCAACCCCGCGCAGGCCGTGCGCCAGTACCAGACCTACCGCACCCAGCTACGAGCCGAGCTGGGCATGGAACCGTCCCGGCACATCCACGAACTCGTGCGGCCTCTGCTCCGCTGAGGCCGTGTGCCATGAACGGCGCTTTCGCGTACGTCAGGTCCGCAAAAGCGCCGTTCATGGCGAGCTGAGGTCCGGGTGGTCAGCTGCCGCGTCCGGTCTTCTCCTGGAGCCGGTCGATGAGCTGCGAGGCCTCGACCTTGGTCAGCTCGTCCGGCACCTCCTCGCCCGCTTCCTGGGCGAGCGTGTGCAGGTAGGACTCCTGCGGCCCGGTCATCGGCTCGTCACCGGTCGTCCAGTCGCGCGGGTCCTTCTCCGGTGTGCGGTTCACGGTCGTCCCCTTTCATCCGAACACGCGTTCGAATACCCGGGACGTCCGTGGATCAATCACCCGCGCAGGATCACGTCGCCGGGCGTGGAGGGACGCGGCAGGACCGGCCGGGGCACGCGGGCCAGCATGCGGTGGGCGACGGTCAGCAGGGTCCGCGCTTCCATCCGCTCGCTGTAGCCGAGGTGCTCGTCCGCGGCCTCGACGCAGGCCAGGACCTGTGCGGGCACGGTGGTGTCGGTCGCGGCGCAGTCGGCCAGAGCCTCGCTCAGATACTTGCGGGCCTCGTCGAGCTCGATGTTCGTGAGCGCTGTGCACACGGCGTTGTCCAGCTTCTCCAACGCGGTCACGCGCTGCTGCTGCAGTGAGATGTCGTTCAGGGTCATCGCTCGCCTCCACAGCCGAATCCGCCGCGCCGACTGCTTGACGTACGGCGGGCGAGTACCCCCGCCCAGCGCCCTCAAACCAGGGCTTCACCGGGTTTCGTTACCGTGGCCGGATGCGTGGTGAGAACAAGGCGCGACAGTGGATCTCCGAGCTGTCCGGCCGCATCGGGGCCGGGTGGGCGGCACTCGCCGTCACGCCGGCACTGCTGGCCGAGGTCGACCAGCACGCCGCCGCGGTGCGCGACATCCTGCTGTTCGGTGTGGAGGGTGCGGGCACGATGGCCGCGGTCGTGCTGCTCGCCTCGTACGCGCGCGGGCTGTTGGAGGTCGAGCCTGAGTGGACACCCACGTCGTGGCTCGGCATCCGGTTGATGGCGGTGTGCCAGCTCGCTCACACACACGGCACGAGGCCGCTGTCGAACGAGCTGGCATAGCCACTCAGCGAACGTCCGGCCTCGTGTCGAGAACCGGGTCGTTGGCCGCCGTCTCGCGCGCGACCGTCTCCGCCTCCGCACGGGCCCGCACCGCGTCCTCGCGACCGCGCTGGTACGCCTCGGCCTGAGCCTGGGCCTGCGGCAGCTCGCGCTCCGCTCGTCCGAGCCAGCCTTCCCACCGCTGCTGCATCGGCCCGATGAGGCCACCGCCCACGCCGACGACGAGAATCCCGCCGACCGTCGCGAGCACCGCGATCAGCACCGGCGTGGTCACCGTGGTGGCGACACCGATCTGGTTCAACGCGGCGATGATGCCCAACGCCCAGATGAACACCGACGCGATGTTCGCGAGCACGTTGCCGTAGGACAGACCGCCGAGCGCGCTGCCGATGAAGTCCTTGACAGCACGGGCGATCGCCGCGGCCACCACGACGATGATGATCGCGACCGCGGCCTTGGGCAGCCACGCCACGATGGCGGTCAACAGGTCCGAGACGGGGTTCGGGCCCCACACGCCGAACGCGATCTGCAACGTGATCAGCAGCAACGCGTAGAAGACGAGTTTCGCGAGCAGATCAGAAGCGTCGTACTTGCTGCGCGAGAGCATCTGCCTGATGCCGCCGCGCTCGACGAGCCGGTCGAACCCGACCCGCTCGAGCACCTTGTCGACCAGCTTGGCCACCGCCTTGGCGACGAACCAGCCGATCAGCAGGATCAGCAGGAAGACCGCCAGCTTGGGCACGAACGTCGCCACCGCGCGCCAGGCGTCGGTCAGCCCTTGTCCGAAGTCCATGTCGAGCTCCCTTCACGGGCGCCCGACCGGGCGTCCCACCGGGCAGTACCCGGTGGGATCACCGTTCACACGACCGGCCGCAACTCCCGGTCGCTCGCCATGAGGTGCTCCCACGTCCGCCCGCGCTGACTGGGAGGCGCCGCGCCGTCCGCTGTGCACACCGGGTACACCAGACCGAAGGGAACCGGTTGATCGAACTCGTCACCGGTGTGGACGTCGACCAGACGACGCACATGTGCCATCACAACCACTCCTCACGGTATGAGCGGCTCAGCCAGCGGGTTTCGGGGATCAACGAATACCCCGCGAGCTGCGAGAACATGCGCTTCGGCATTGCGCCATCAGGGTGAACCCACTGTCCACTGTGGACTAACGGACCGAGATCGTCAGGGTGAAGATCCCGTTGTGCGGCACGGTGAGGATGAACATGCGGCGGCCCGGATAGGTCACCGTCGACGCCGGACGCAGCGAAGGATCGAGCTGTTGCGCCCAGTCGAACCGCACCACCACCCGGCCGCGGGTCAGCGTGAGACCGCGCGAGTCGAGTGCGACGGTGTCGGAATCCCTTACCACCAGAGGAATCTGTTCAGAAGCCGCCGTCGTCGCCCGCACCGATCGCGTGATCCGGTCGCCGACGGCCACCTCGGTCACCACCGAACCCGACGGCGTGCGGTACCGGAACCGGTACGGCTCACCGCCCAGGAACTCGGCTTGTTGCGGCCCGTTCGAGTCCGGCACCTGTCCCGGCAACACGGTCGCCCAGCACGCGTAGTTGTTGTTGTTCAACGACTGCACAAGTGTGCCCGCGACCGGGTGCCACAGGAACGTCAGCCCGGTGCGCGCCAGCGAGGTCGCCCGGCGCGCACCGAAGTAGCCGCCGAGATAGAACCGAGGCCGTCGCACGAACAGGAAGTCCTGCCCTTGATCACTGCGCCGCTCGGTGAAGTGCGCCTGCTGGTACGGCAGCCGCGCGATCGCCGCCGTCCGTTCGGCACGGCTCGGATACCGCTCTCCGTAGATGGCGTGCGTCAGGATCCGCGGCGAGGTGTCCGGCTTGACCAACGCCGGCACCGGCGCCGGGTCCGCTGCCCACGCGGCACGTGCGCCGGCCAGATCCTCCCGGCTGGACACGAACGCCGCCAGATCCGGGACGACCGGCACGAACTGGTTGTCGAGCGCCGTCCGTTCGGGATCGGGCCGGACGTCGGCGTAGAACTTGGAGGACGTCCGCGAGTTCGGGGCGACGTTCGAGAACCACCCGGACCCGTCCGGCTCGCGCAGCAGGTTGTAGCCGAGCCAGTCGGTGTACTTCCGGGCCATGGCAACGAGGTTCGGGTCCTCCGACTGCCGCCACGCGTCCGCGAGCTCCGGCAGCATCACCTCGAAGTTGTAGTTGGTG
The DNA here is from genome assembly GCF_000955955.1 of Lentzea aerocolonigenes. Classification (GTDB taxonomy): domain Bacteria; phylum Actinomycetota; class Actinomycetes; order Mycobacteriales; family Pseudonocardiaceae; genus Lentzea; species Lentzea aerocolonigenes_A. Next base: position 10,947 of record NZ_JYJG01000412.1, on the reverse strand, counting down.
TCCGCGCCGCTCTCCTCGTAGAAGAACCCGGCAGGACTCTGCCCCCGGACGGCCAGCCGCGCGAACGCCTCGGTCAACCGCTGCCGCAGCACCGGATCCGGGTCCTGCCTCAACGCGAGCGCCGACCCGGCGAGTCCGGACGTGGTCTGGTTGGCCCAGGTAAGCGGCGACTGCCAGACGACCTCGTTCGAACCGTCCAGGAACCACGTCATCGCCTTGCGCAGCGACGCGCTGATCTGCGCCTGCCGCTGTGGCAGCACACCGGCTCGGCGAAGCAACGCATTGGTCTTGCTCAGGTACCCCATCGCGAACCCGGTCGCCGCCAGCGAGTGCTGATCTCTGGAGTACTCGGGCCACGACCCGTCCGAGTGCTGCAGCCCCAGGTAGTGGCCGAGCCCGGCGTCCAGCGCGGCCAGCACCTGGGCGTTGCCGCGATACGGGTTCCACGGCCGGGCCTGCGTCGCGAACCAGGCCAGTGTGTAGACGTGCTCCTGGACGCGGGCGTTGTACGAGGCGTTCGGGCTGCGCCACCAGCCGCCGCCGAAGAACCCGCTGGAGTCCATGTCGGCGACCATCGGCGAGACCAGCATCAGGTACTGCGCGAACCGCTGTTCGTCCGGTGCGAACGAGCGCCGGTTCGGCGTGACGGGTGGTGGCGCGGGCAGAGCGAGCGCCGACGACGGCAGAGCGGCGAGCAGTCCGATCGCGGTGGCACCGGTGATCAGGCTGCGACGGCTGAATGCGTTCACGGGCCTACCTCCTTGGCGCAGCACCCTCGCTCGCTCACACCAGGTCCGTCAAGATGCTAATTCGAATTATTACAGGCTTGACGACTCGCGAGCCACTGGCGCAGACTCCATGCCAATTCGAATTGGCAGGTGCTCATGGCCAAGCGGCTCACCCAGCAGGACATCGCGCGGATGGCAGGCGTCAGCCAGGCCACGGTGTCGCTGGTGCTCAACAACCGGCAGGACGGCGGTGCCCGCATCGCGCCGGAGACCCGCACACGGGTGCTGGAGGTGATCCGCCGGACGGGATACGTCGCGAACCCGATCGCCCGCAGGCTGCACGACCAGCGCAACCGCATCCTCGGCGTGTTCACCTACGAGGCGGTGTTCCCGAGCACCCGCGCCGACTTCTACCAGCCGTTCCTCGAGGGCATCGAGGAGCAGGCCGAGGAGGCCGGGTGCGACCTGCTGCTGTTCACCAGCGCCAAGGCGGCGGGCGGCAGGCGGCGGATCTTCAGCGACGACAGCAGGATCCGGCTCGCCGACGGGTGCGTGCTGCTCGGTCGCACCCTCGACCGGGGAGACCTCGCCCAAATGTTGACCGAGGGCATCCCGTTCGTGTCGATCGGCCGTCGCGACGACGCGGGCGGCCCGGTGCCGCACGTCGGCGCCGACTACCCCGCGGCCGTGTGCGACCTGGTGGACCGCGCGGTTGCGCTGGGCCACCGCAGGTTCGCTTACGTCGGTGCGGGCAAGGGCGCCGAGTCGTCCGCGGACCGGCTGCGCGGGTTCCGTGAAGCCGTTGCCGCACATGGGGTCGACGGCATCCACGTGCCGTTCACCGGGCTTGACCAGCTGCTCGGCGCAGGCGTCACGGCCGTGCTCACCGAGGAGGTCTCCGACGGTGCCGCGCTCGTCCTCGCCGCTCGCGACCGAGGCCTGTCGGTTCCCGGTGATCTCTCCGTGCTCATGCTCGGCGCGGCCACCCGGCCCGCGCCGGACGACGTGGCGCTCACCGGTTTCCGCATTCCCCGGCGCGAGATGGGACGGCGGGCGGTGCAGGCGCTGACCGAGGTCCTGGAGCGCGGATCCACACCGCAAGAACTGCTGGCCTGTGAGTTCATCGAGGGCTCGACGCTCGGGCGGGCCTGATGGAGGAACTCGTGCTCTGCCCACCCTCCCCGCACGCCCCCTCGGTTGACCTGGAGGAAGCTGTTGCCGCACAACACTGACGTCGTCGTAGTGGGCGGCGGACTCGGAGGCGTCGCCGCCGCTCTCGCACTCCTGCGGGCGGGCCGCCGGGTCGTGCTCACCGAGGAGTTCGACTGGCTCGGCGGGCAGCTGACCAGCCAGGCCGTGCCGCCCGACGAGCACAGCTGGGTCGAACGGTTCGGCGTCACCGCGAGCTACCGTGCGTTGCGCGAAGGCATCCGCGACTACTACCGCCGCCACTACCCGCTGACCCCGCGAGCGCGAGCGTGGCGGGAGCTCAACCCGGGTGCGGGCGCGGTCAGCAGGCTCTGCCACGAGCCGCGCGTCGCCGTGGCGGTGATCGACGAGATGCTGGCACCGTACCAGGGCAGCGGCAAACTCACCGTGTTGCAACCGTGCCGGCCAGTCTCGGCGCGGATGGACGGTGACAGGATCACGTCGGTCACGGTCTCGTACAACGGCTCGGAGATCGAGCTGTCCGCGCCCTACATCCTGGACGCGACCGAGACGGGCGAGCTGCTGCCGTTGTCCGGCACCGAGTACGTGACCGGCTTCGAGTCCACACTGGACACCGGCGAACCCAGTGCGCCCGAAGTGGCCCAGCCTGCCAACATGCAGGCGATGTCGGTGTGCTTCGCGATCGACCACGTCGACGGCGACCACACGATCGACAAGCCCGCGCGGTACGAGTTCTGGCGTGACTACCAGCCTGACTACTGGGGCGACCGGATGCTGTCGTTCCGCTCCCCCGACCCCCGCACGCTCAGCATCGCCGAGCGGACGTTCACCCCGAACCCGGACGACGACCCGTTCAGCGTCGTGTCGGATCAACGTCTCAGCGCCGGCGACAGCAACCTGTGGACGTTCCGGCGCATCGCCGCCCGGCGCAACTTCGTCGAGGGCGCCTACGAGAGCGACATCTGCCTGGTCAACTGGCCGATGATCGACTACTTCGAGTCGCCGGTGATCGACGTACCGGACGCGGACGCGCACATCGCGGCGGCACGTGAACTCTCGCGGTCGGTGCTGTACTGGCTGCAGACCGAAGCCGGGTTTCCGGGCCTGCGGCTGCGCGGTGACGTCACCGGCAGCGCGGACGGTCTGGCCCAGGCCCCGTACATCCGCGAGTCGCGGCGGATCAGGGCCGAGTACACGATCGTCGAGCAGGACCTCTCACTCGCCGTGCGCGGCGACAAGGGCGCCGTGCAGCACACCGATGCCGTGGGTGTCGGCATGTACCGCATCGACCTGCACCCGTCGACCGGCGGCGACAACTACCTCGACGTCGCGAGCTGCCCGTTCGAGATCCCGCTCGGCGCGCTCATCCCCCAGCGGGTCGAGAACCTCCTGCCCGCGGGCAAGAACATCGGCACCACCCACATCACCAACGGTTCCCACCGGCTGCACCCGGTCGAGTGGAACGTCGGCGAGGTCGCGGGCGCGCTCGCGGACTTCTGCCTGGCGCACCGAGTCACCCCTCGCGCGGTGCGCAACACCCCCGGCCTGCTCGCGGACTTCCAGCACCGGCTGGACCGCGACGGCGTCGAGCTCCGCTGGCCGGACGTGTCCGGTTACTAGCCCAGGGAGACAAAGATGTCACGCCTCACAGCCGTGATCCTCGCCGGACTGCTCGCGTTGACCGCGTGCAGCGGATCAGCCTCGTCCGGCCCGAAGTCGCTGCGCATGACCGTGTGGACGGCCAACGAGACGCATCTCAAGCTGCTCAACGAGATCGCGTCCGAGTACAAGGCCTCGCACCCGGACGTCACCGAGATCAAGTTCGACTCGATCCCCGCCGACGGCTACACCACCACGCTGACCACGCAGATCGCCGGCGGCAACGCGCCGGACCTGGCGTGGATCCTGGAGGAGTCCGCACCGGACTTCGTCTCGTCCGGCGCACTCGCCCCGATTCGCGGCAAGATCGAGAAGGGGGACGAGCTGACGCCTTCGGGAACGAAGCTGTGGGAGAAGGACGGCGAGCTCTACGCCTACCCGTTCTCCACGTCGCCGTTCGGGCTCTTCGTCAACACCAGCCTGGTGAAGGACGTGCCGGCGAAGTGGACCTGGGAACAGGCGATGGCGGCGGCCGCGGCGTCCGGCAAGGGCCTGGTGCTGCCGGACTTCAAGTACCAGAACTGGGCGGTGCTCTCGTCGATCTGGCGCGGCTGGGACGCCAACGCGTGGAGCGACGACGGCCGGTCGTGCGGGTTCTCCAGCCCCGAGATGAAGGCCGCGATGTCGTTCATCCACAAGGCGATCTTCACCGACAAGGCGATTCCCGGTCCCGGCACGACCGTGGACTTCTTCGCGGGCAACGCGGCGATGGCCATCAGCCAGATCTCGCGCGCGGGTGCGTTGAAGGACGCCAAGTTCACCTGGACGCTCGTGCCGTTGCCCAGCGGCCCCAAGGGTGACTACGCCGTGATCGGCCAGGCCGGCGTCGGCGTGCTGAAGCGGTCCAAGAACGCCGAAGCCGCCGCGGACTTCCTGGGGTTCTTCACCAACGAGGCCAACTCCGCGAAGCTCGCGCAGTTCTTCCCGTCGGTGCGGTCGTCCTTGCTCAACGCCCAGACGCTCGCCAAGAGCAACCCGCTGATCCGGCCGGAGCAGCTGCAGTCGGTCGTGGTCGAGGGCATCAGCAAGGGTGTGGTGAAGCCGAGCCACCAGGGCCAGGAGGAGCTGAACCAGACCATCCGCGCGGCGCTGGACCCGTTGTGGAAGCCGGATGCCGACGTGAACGCCGTGCTCGACGGCGTGTGCACGAAGATCAAGCCGTTGCTGGAGCGCAAGTGACGTTCTGGACGTATCGCAGGCGCGACAACCTGGTCGGGTACCTGTTCGTCGCGCCTGCTCTGCTCGGCAGCCTCGCGTTCGTGCTGATCCCGCTGGGGCTGGTCGGGTGGTACAGCCTCAACGAGTGGAACGTGCTCGGCGGTACGTTCGAGTTCATCGGTGCCGAGAACTACCAGCAGCTCTTGAGTGACGAGAAACTGCGGGAGTCGCTGGTCGCCACCGCGTGGTTCGCCGCCGGCCTGGTGGTGCTGAACCTGTCGCTGGCTCTGCTGCTCGCGGTGCTGCTCAACCAGAAACTGCGCGGCACCACGGTGTTCCGCACGCTGTTCTTCTCCCCCGTGCTGGTGTCGCTGGTGGCGTGGACGCTCGTGTGGCAGCTCATGCTCCAGCCGGAGGGCAGCGTGAACGGGCTGCTGGGCTTCTTCGGCGTGGACGGACCGAACTGGCTGCGCGGCGACTCCACCGCGATGGTCGCGGTGATCGTCGTGCAGGTGATCAAGAACGTCGGCCTGAACATGGTGCTGTTCCTCGCGGCGCTGCAAGGAGTTCCGGCACCGCTGTACGAGGCCGCGAAGATCGACGGCGCGGGCGCGTGGACCCGGTTCCGGCGCATCACGATCCCGTTGATCAGCCCGACGATCCTGCTCACGTCGATCATCACGATCGTGGGCTCGCTGCAGGTGTTCGCGCAGATCGCGGTGCTCACCCAAGGTGGTCCCGGCACGTCGACCACCGTGTTGATCTACTACCTCTACCAGCAGGCGTTCCAGTTCCACCACTTCGGCTACGGCGCGACGCTCTCGGTGCTGCTGTTCGTCATCGTCGCCGCGCTGACCCTGCTGCAGTGGCGGATGCGCCGGAAGTGGGTGCTGCATGAGTCGTAAAGTCTGGCTCTACGGCCTGTTGTGCCTGCTGTGCGTGCCGTTCGTGTTCCCGACGTGGTGGATGATCACCTCGTCGATGAAGCCGATCAGCGAGATCTTCTCCGAGTCGCTGCTGCCGTCGCAGTGGACGTTCTCGACCTACGAGACCGTGTTCAAGATGCAGCCGTTCGGGCAGCAGTACTGGAACAGCCTCTACATCGCGGTGATCGTCACGGCCGGCACGATGGCGGTCGCGGCACTCGCGGGCTACGCGTTCGCGCGCATCCGGTTCCCCGGCCAGAACGTGCTGTTCGTGGTGGTGCTGACCGGCCTGCTCATCCCGAGCGAGGTGACGATCGTGCCGCTGTTCCAGCTCTTCCAGTCGCTGGGCCTGACCAACACGCACTGGCCGCTGATCATCGTGCCGATCTTCGGCGCGCCGTGCGTGCTCGCGATCTTCATCATGCGGCAGTTCTTCATCGCCCTGCCGCCCGAACTGGAGGAAGCGGCGCGGATGGACGGACTCGGCCGCGCCGGGATCTTCTACCGGGTGGCCCTGCCGCTGGCCCGGCCCGCACTGGGTGCCGTCGCCATCTTCACGTTCCTGCACTCGTGGAACCTCTACCTGGAGCCGATCGTGTACCTGTCCACACCGGACATGTTCACGCTGCCGCAGGCCCTCACCCAGTTCGTGGACATCTACGGCGGTCCTATGTGGAACGTCCAGCTCGCCGCCGCGACGATGACCGCCGTGCCGATCCTGGTGGTGTTCGTGCTGGCACAGCGTCAGTTCATCGAGGGCCTCGCACACACCGGGGTGAAGGGGTGATCGATCCGGAGATCGCGGCGCTGGTCGACCTCTCCCGGCCACCGCTGACCACGGCCGGCATTCCCGAGCGACGGGCGAACAACCGGGTCGTCACCGACGCCGAGCTGACGCGGGACGGCTCGGTCACGTTCACCGAGGCGGACGCCGACGGTGTGCCCGTACTCGTGTTGCGCCCCACCGGCGATGTGCAGGGACCGCCGGTGCTGCACCTGCACGGCGGCGGGATGGTCGCGGGCACGCGCCGCTCCGACCTGCACGTGCTGGCCGAATGGGTCTCCGAGCTCGGCGTCGTGCTGATCTCCCCGGAGTACCGGCTGGCGCCCGAACACCCGCACCCGGCGCCTGTCCAGGACTGCTACCGCACGCTGACGTGGATGGAGCGCAACGGTTTCACCTCTCCTGTCGTCGCCGGTACGTCCGCGGGCGGCGGGCTGGCGGCGGCCGTGACGCTGATGGCCCGCGACTACGGCGGACCTCCCGTCAGCGGCCAGCTGCTGATCTGCCCGATGCTCGACGACAGGTGCTCCACGCCGTCCAGCCACCAGTTCCTCGACGGCACCACCTGGGTGCGCGCGTCCAACCTCACCGGGTGGACGGCGTTGCTCGGTGACGCCCGAGGCGGTCCGGACGTGTCGCCGTTCGCCGCTCCAGCACGCGCCGCTGATCTCTCCGGCCTGCCGCGCACGTACGTCGACGTCGGCTCGGTGGACGTGTTCCGCGACGAGGCCGTCGACTACGCGTCCCGGATCTGGCAGGCGGGCGGGGATGCCGAGCTGCACGTGTGGCCGGGCGGGTGCCACGGGTTCGACCAGCTGGCACCGGAAGCCGCGCTCTCGAGGCGCGCCCGCGCCACCCGGATCGAGTGGCTCAGGTCCGTGACCTGAGTGGCTTCCAGTGGCGACGGGGTGGCGAGGGCGCTCGCCTCCCCGTCGTACGGGACCTCACTTGTAACGCGGGTGGGTGGTGTGCCATTCGAAACCGCCGCCCATCCAGGCCTTGGTGCCCTTCAGGAACCGGTGCAGCTCGACCGACGGCACCGCCAGCAACCTGTCTGTTATACACATCTCTGCTGGTTGTGCAGCTCGACCGTGCGCGCGGTGGCCTCGGCGATCGAGCACTCCCGGTCGGCCGCGATCTGCAGCACCATGTTGCAGACCGGTTTCTCGTCCGCGGCGTCCTTCTCCACCGACACCAGGTCGTTGACGATCACCGACGCAGTGCCCGCGGCCGTGAGCAGCTGCCGCACCCGCGGGTCGTAGTACAACGGCGCGGGCAGCTCGTAGCCGCCGACCGCGTCGATCAGCGTCATCGACGTGTAGAACGTGTCGTGCTGCCGGGTCGCGAGGTACTGCCACGCGGGCGGGTAGTTGCCGGTGTGCCGCCACGCCGCGTAGGCACCCCAGGACACGAACATCGCGAACGTCGAGTAGCAGACCCGTTGCACCACAGTGGGTGTGCTGCGCGACGCCAGGTGCCCGATGCCGGACCGCAGTCCGACGAGCACCGGATCCGCCGCCAGCCGCTCCTCCAGCTCGACGGTGAACTCGCCGGCGGGCGCCACCGGGTCCATCGCGGCCATCGCCAGCGCCAGCCGCGGCGACAGCTCGGCCGGGATCGCGCCCATCTCGGTGTCGTCCGCGTAGAGGTCGTCGGCGGCCCACCACGCCGCGTTGAGCTTCGCGGCGATCAGCAGCTGCTCGACATCAGAGGTGTCCACGTGGGTCAGCACCGCGAGACGGCCGAACTTGCCGCCCAGGAACCGTTCCGGCTCCTCGAAACCGCAGTCCCCCGCCCACGCGATCAGCCGCTCGTCGACGGCGGCGGCCAGCAGCTCGTCCTCGCGTTCGAGCACCGGCACGTACAACGGCGGCGCCGTCCCGTCGCCCCACGGCCGTTCCGCGTAGCCGGGTTCCGGTGGCAGTTCCACGGCCTCGGGCCGCCCGAGCCGGGCAGCGGAGGTGCCCAGCCCGGACGGCCCGGTGAGGAGGTCCTTCATCAGATGCGGTCCGCCACGATCAGCAGGTAGTGGAAGCTGCCTTCCTTGTACGCGGTCAGGAACGGGTCCTCGACACCGGTCGCGACCGACGACTTGGCGCGCAGCTCCCAGTACGGGATGGTCTCCGGCGTCAGGTCGACGACGCTGATCGGCACGAAACCGTTGTCCGCCAACGCCCTGAAGTACTCGCTGCGCGGGTGGATGTTGCAGATGTAGTGCTGGTCGATCTGGCTGACCGCACGCGAACGGCCACCCGTCAGGTCGTTGTAGCAGCCGGTGATGCAGACGTACCGGCCGCCCGGCGCGATGAGCCGCGCGAACTCGCCGTACAGCTGCTGGAGGTCCACGTACATCGTGGTCTCGTTGGTCCAGATGCCGTTGAACGAGCCGGTCTCGAAGCCGGTGTCGAGCATGTTCTTGAAGTGGAACCGGACCTGGTCGGCGACGCCGCGTTCGACAGCCTGGTCGTTGGCGAACGCGACCTGCTGCTCGGAGATGCTGACGCCGTCGATGCGGGCGCCGAACCGGGCGTTGGCCATGAAGCTCGTGCCGCCGCGCCCGGAGCCGCCGTCCATCAGGTGGCCGCCGGCGGGCACGTCGCCGAACGCGTCCAGCAGCACCTCGGCCTGTGCGGTCTCGAGCCTGTGCATCTCGGCGATGATCGCCTCGTCGCCCATCCCCAGCACGGCAGGGTCGTACGCACCGAGCCCGTAGTGGTGGTGGTAGAGGCCGTCGACCTCACCGAGCTTGATGTTGACCGGGTCCTTCTCCTTGTTCCAGTAGTCCGCGACGGAACGCTGGTAGTCGGTGCGCAGAACCGGCTTCACAGTGGGGCTCGCCATGACCTGTCGTGCTCCTGTTCGTTGGAACGCTCGCTGCCGAACAGCAACCGACCTTTGCAGCTGTCGGCCCAAGCGGCGATCCGCCGTTCAGGGTTGGTTCGGACACGAATGGGTGTGCGGAATGGCGCGCTGAAGTGGGCGGGCTGACCCGAGCTACCTCACCGGTACCCCCACTTTTGTGGGTTCCGTGCGTCCATCCGGATGACAGAAGGGGCAAGATTCCACGTCGCACAGGAAAAAATCCCGGTACTCCGGACGCGAGGCCCGCTCACCCCCACTCGGGTCGCGACCGGCCCAATCGGCTCACACGATTCAGACCCGTGAGCTGCCAGGAGAACTGACCGGCGAGTCAGAAAACCGTTATTGAAAACCTTGTCAGGATTACTTTATTCAAGAATGTGAATGTTTGACACATATGCAACCTTCGACTACAAAGAAATAGCCCCGCCCTGCTGAACGAGGGTTATCAATGAAGCCGACCTCCATACCCCTGCTAAGTCTCCTCTTAATCGGTTCGCTCGCCGTACCCGTGACGACATCCACGGCCGCACCCGCACTCACCGGCCTGGATGTCTCGTCAGGCAATCGACGTTCCCCTATTTCCGGCCTGTACGACTGGTCGAAGGCGGGGTATCGCGGCAATGGCGTGCTGCCCGGAAACAATGACGTCAACCCGAGCGCGAGTTGTCAGGTCACAGCTGCCGAACTCAGTTCCCAGTTCAACGTCCGCCCGAATGACGCTGCCGACGACACCGCCGGACTGCAGGCAGCGATCGACTCGATCCGGACGCAGTGTTCCCCGAGCGCGAGCTATTCGAAGCTCAGCCTCATCACACTGCCGGCCGGTGAGCTGAAGGTGTCGCACGAGCTGCACGTGGACGCCGACTACCTGATCATCAGGGGTGCGGGCGCAACGGCAACCAAGATCGTCTACACGCCCGACGTCAACACCCGGTACGACGCACTCACGCCCGACGGCTCGGACTGGGACGAGGACGGGATGACCTACGGGCAGGGCAAGGGCGGCTGGCTGTGGCCGGGCCGGGGCCTGTTCCGGGTCCAGTCGCGCGGCGTGCATTCGAGCTATGCCAGCTACTACAAGTCCGCGCCGGCCAACCGCAAGGACATCTTCGAGGGCACGGTCAACGTGCACTGGAAGGTCGGCGCGAAGGTGGCCGCGGCCGCGAAAACCGGGGACAAGACCATCAAGGTCGCGTCCGCGAGCACCATCAAGGCGGGCATGTTCGTGAACGTCCGAGCCGCCAACTCGGTCAAGTTCTACGAGCAGCAGCAAGCGACCGGCACCGAGTGGCCGTTGCTGAACATGCACATGCGCCAGCAGATCTTCACCGTCGCCTCGGTCTCCGGCACGACGGTCACGCTCGACAAACCGCTGGAGTTCGACGTCCCGGTCAACTCCACCTCGGACGGTTCACCGGCGATTGACGGGGCGACATACGACTCCAAGGTGTCGCCGCTGGTGGACCCGGTCCGCGGTGTCGGGTTCGAGAACTTCGGCTTCACGCAGGCGATGCCGAACCTCAACCCCGCCGAGGCCGTCAACAACTACGGCAACATGGCTCCCGCCGACGAGATGCACGGCATCGTCTTCAAGTGGGCGGCGAACTCGTGGGTGAGGGGCATCCGCGCGGAGATGACCGGGTCACACCCGATCGTCACC
>NZ_JYJG01000411.1 GCF_000955955.1 Lentzea aerocolonigenes | reverse complement strand
GCCCAGGTCAGCGCGACCTAACGAAGCACTACTAGCTGTAGATGGTGACCGTCAGCCTGGGGTTTGAGCGAAAATCAATCGACTCGTAGGCAACGCGCGCGAGCGGCATCGAGCCCGCCGCGGCCGTCAGGGTCGTCTCGATCTCGTTGCGCTCGTCCTCGGTCAGGTACGCCCAGAACGAGCTGTGCCAGATCACCGTGTACGTGCCGCGCTCGTCGGGCGGGACGAGGTTCTCCCGCAGCCACCGCCCGGCCGGCGACCTGGCGACCTTCACGCCGACTTTCCCGGCCAGTTCGATGGCGTCGTCGAGGTCCCACCGCAGCGAGTCGTGCTCCGGCGGGATGAACGAGTGCAGGATCATCGCGTGCTTGGGATCGGACGGGTCGCGCGGCTGCAGGTCGCAGCCCGCGCGGTCGACGATCTCCAGTTCGGGCGGCTGCGGGCCGACGGCGGCAAGCCGGACCGGTGAGTCCTTCTCGCCCCACTCCCAGCCGAGGCCGAACCAGCGGTAGCGGTCGAGGATGAGGTTGAGGCCCGCGCAGGCGCCCAGTTCGAGGAGCCTCACCTTGGGCGCGCCGATCATCGTGAGGCCGCGGAGCAGGAACCCGGCGGTCTTCGGCTGGTGCTGCTGAACCGTCCGGTCGAGCGCGGCCAGGATCTCGCCCGCGTTCTCGACGATGGCGCGGCGTGCCGCCAGCCACGCGAGCAGCGCCGTGGAGTCGGACTCGCCGGCCATCGCGGCGGCGTGGGCGCTGGCGAACCGCTGGCTCAGCTCCGGCGCTTTTCCTGACAGCATCAGGAGTCTCACCCCCGCGAGCGCCTGGATGCCGAACAGCGGGCTGTGCACGGCGCTGTGCGAACAGAGCAGGTCGGCCACCGGCCCGCCCCTGTCGAGCTCGCTCGCCAGTTCCGAGAGGATGCGCGCCGAGACGGGCGCACTGGTGCGCAACCGCACCGCGAACGTGCGGAGGGTGGAAGCACCGATGCCGGCCGCGGTCACACTTCCCTCCCCTCTTCGGCAGGGAACTTTACAAGGGCGTGAACGCATTGTTCCCATCTGAGACCGGGCGTGGCGCCAGAAGGCTCTGGGTATCGTGCGGCCTGTGAGCGAGTTCCTGGAGCTGTCCGTGGCCGGTCCGGTCGCCACGTTGACGATCAACCGACCGGCCAAGCGCAACGCGATGAGCTACGACATGTGGTCCGCGCTGCCCGGGTTGATGGAACGCGTTTCCGCTGATGAGCGGGTCAGGGTGCTGGTGATCCGGGGTGGCGAGCACTTCTCCGCCGGTGCCGACATCGCCGAGTTCTCGACGCTCAGGCGCGGTGCCGCGGGCGCCGCCCACTACGGCGAGGCTGTGCACAACGGCGAACGCGCCATTGCCCAGCTGGACAAGCCGACGATTGCCGCGATTTCCGGTTTCTGCGTCGGCGGTGGGTGCGAGATAGCCCTCGCTTGCGACATTCGGGTGGCATCTTTCGATGCACGATTCGGCATCACGCCCGCGAAACTCGGCATCGTTTACAACTTCACCTCGACCAAGGCCCTCGTCGACGCGGTCGGACCCGCCTGGGCGAAGCAGATCCTGTTCTCGGCGGATTTGATCGACTCGGCGACGGCGCTGCGCATCGGTCTCGTGAACGAGGTCGTCGACTCGTTGGACGCCCGCGTGAAGGAACTCTCCGAACAGATCGCGGGTCGCGCGCAGGTGTCGGTGCGCGGGGCCAAGAAGATCGTCAACTCGATCACGGACGGCGGCCACGAGGACGACTTCGTGCGGGCGCTGTACGCGGAGGCCGCTTCGAGTGCCGACTACGAGGAAGGCGTGTCGGCGTTCCTGGAGAAGCGGCCCCCGCGGTTCTAGCTGTTCTGGCGGTCAGTGGAACGTGACGGTCAGCTTGTTGCAGTCGCGGCAGCTGTACATGACGCGGTTGCCCGGCTCCTGGTCGTGCTTGGATCAGCTGTAGGCCTTCGGGCAGTTGCGGGCGATCGCGTTGCTGTACGGCGTCTTCGCGTCGCGGTTCGGGTTGACGCACAGCATCGGCTTCCCGGTGCCGGGATGCCTGCGCAGTTCGCGTCGGGGCAGTCGGGGAGCAACGCCTGCGGGCATCCGGCGGTGCCGCAGAACTGGCCGTTGGGTGGCGGGCCATTGGTGAGCACGCCCGTGTTGTGCGGGAGCTCGCCGGTGAACATCGAGGCCCGCGACGGGCAGCACAGCGAGTTCGAGACGAAGTAGGTGTTGTCCATGTACTTCAGCAGGTCTGCCGACAGGTCGTCGACCAGGAAGACGATGATGTCGGGGCGGGCTGCCTGTGCCTGCAGCGGAGTGGCCGTGGTGACGAGGCCCGACAGGAGCATGAGGACCAACGCGAACCTTCTCATGCTCCCTGGACGCTGGTGACGGCACAGGCAGCCCGGTACTTCGGTACGACCCCAAGGGTCTGTGCCGACCCTAGAAAACCTCTGCCGCGATCGTCGTGTCCGGGCCGTGGCCCGTGTGCACCACGGTGTCGCCGGGCAGCTCGAACAGCTTCTCCCTGATGGACCTCTCGATCGTCGGCCGGTCCGAGAACGACCGGCCGGTCGCGCCCGGCCCGCCCTGGAACAGCGTGTCGCCGGTGAACACCGCGCCCAGCGAAGGCACGTAGAAGCACACGGCACCAGGCGAATGCCCAGGCGTGTGCAGCACGTGGATCTCCTCGCCCGCCACGGTCAGCACCTGGCCGTCCTGCAGGGCCTGGTGCGGGATCACGCCGGTGTGCGTCAACGACCAGACGATGTGGTCGTCCTGGTGGAGCGCGAGAGGCGCACCGGTCGCGTGGGCGAGATCCGGAGCCACCCGCACGTGGTCGTCATGAGCGTGGGTCAACAGAATCGCCACGACACGACGCCCGTCGACGAGCTTCAGGATCGCGTCCACGTCGTGCGGGGCATCGATGACGACGCACTCCTCGGACGAACCGATCACCCAGACGTTGTTGTCCACGTCGAAGGTCTCGCCGTCCAAGGAAAAAGTGCCGGACGTGATGGTGTGATCGACACGGAGCATCAGAAGACCACTACCGATCGCAGCACGTCGCCGTGGTGCATCTTCTCGAAAGCACCTTCGACGCCGTCCAGCGCGATCTCCTCGCTGACGAACGCGTCCAGGTCGAATCGGCCCTGCTGGTACAGGTCGACGAGCATCGGGAAGTCGCGGGTGGGCAGGCAGTCGCCGTACCACGAGGACTTCAGCGAGCCGCCGCGCGAGAAGAAGTCGATCAGCGGCATGTCCAGCTTCATGTCCGGGGTCGGGACTCCCACCAGGACAACGGTTCCGGCCAGGTCGCGGGCGTAGAAGGCCTGCTTCCAGGTTTCCGGGCGGCCCACGGCGTCGATCACCACGTCCGCGCCGAACGAGTCGGTCAGGTCCTGGATGGCCGTGACGACGTCGTCGACCTCGCGGGCGTTGACCGTGTGGGTCGCGCCGAAACCCTTGGCCCACTCCAGCTTCCGCGGGTCGGTGTCGACCGCGATGATCTTCGCGGCACCGGCGAGGCGGGCACCCGCGATGGCGCCGTCACCCACGCCGCCGCAGCCGATCACGGCCACCGAGTCGCCGCGAGAAACCCCGCCTGTGTTCATGGCGGCACCGACGCCGGCCATCACACCGCAACCCAGCAGACCGACGGCCGCCGCACGCGCGGAAGGATCGACCTTCGTGCACTGTCCTGAGTGGACAAGGGTTTTCTCGGCGAACGCACCGATTCCCAGCGCGGGCGACAACGGAGTGCCGTCCGCCAACGTCATGGGCTGCGAGGCGTTGAACGTCGAGAAGCAGTACCAGGGCTTGCCACGACGACACGCGCGGCAGGTACCGCACACCGCGCGCCAGTTCAACACCACGAAGTCGCCGGGCGCCAGGTCGGCGACGCCCTCACCGACGGACTCCACGACACCCGCGGCCTCGTGGCCCAGCAGGAACGGGAACTCGTCGTTGATGCCGCCCTCGCGGTAGTGCAGGTCGGTGTGGCAGACGCCGCACGCCTGGACCTTCACCACGGCCTCGCCGGGACCGGGATCGGGAACGAGCACAGTGGTCAGTTCGACCGGCTGGCCTTTTCCTCTGGCGACAACACCCTTGACCTCTTGCGCCACGCTGCGACTCCGTTCACTTGATCAGGGTCGTGCCCTCGAACTCGCCGAGTTCCTCCCGGTAGAACTCAATCCCTACACCGTTGGGGTCGCGGATGTACAGGCTGTCCTCGACGCCGCGGTCGGGGCCGAGGTACTCGATCCCGCCGTCGTCCAGCTTGGCCTTGATCTCGTCGAACCGCTCGGGGGAAATCGACAACGCCAGGTGCTGAACGGCGCCGATCGTCTCCATGAACGCCGGGTGGTCGTGGCCGGGGAAGTCGAAGAACCCCAGCAGGTTCTTGCTGCCGAGGTCGAAGAAGAAGTGGCTGGAGCCGCGGTAGTCGCGGTTCTCGACCAGCTCCACCAGGGGGAAACCGAGGAACTCCTGGTAGAACTTGATGGTCTCCTCGACGTCCTTGCAGATCAACGCGATGTGGTGGACGCCGCGAGTGGGCGAGCCGCCGCGTTCCTCGAGCGGTCGCACGTATTGTTCGCGCAGCTCGTCGCGCTTGGCCCTGATCGCGTCGAGCTCCGCACCCTCTGGTTGTGGCATGCGACCTAGAATAGTTGAGTATTCAAGCGGTTGCAGTGCCGAAAGACCTCAGCCCGCGATGCCTTCGAACTCCACGGCGCGGTCTTCCTGGAGCAGCGTGGCCTGCAGATAGGCCACCGATGTCTCGCGATCCAGACGCGTGTCGCAGTCGAACCGGGCCAGCGAAAGATCACCCGGTTGCCGCGCGTAGGCCTTCAGGGTCGTGATGTCGTGCAGGCCGAAACCGTCGTCGATGCCCCACTGCGCGAGGGTGGCCGCGCTCATCAGCTCCTCGGCGTCGTCCAGCGAGGGTGCCGTGAAGAACAGCCGGCCGTGCACGTAGACGCCCCGTGCGCCGCTCGGCGAGATCAGCGTGACCGGCGTGCCGGTGCGGCAGGCCATGAAGTGGAACGCGATCCCGCCGCCCAAAGACCCGACCACGGTCGCCGCGGGCAGGCCGCTCCAGGTGACCGGGCGTTTCGCGAACGCCTCCGCCTGGCCCAGCAGGAACTCGCGGTAGGTCTGCGGGTTGAGGTCCTGCAGGTAGTTCCACATGCGGAAGACGTGGTGGTAGCCGAGCTTCCCGGCAAGCTCCAGCGCCGCGCGGAACGCGAGCCGGCCCGCGTAGGTGTGCTCGTCGCACGGCGGAATTCGCCCGGCGCAGAACAGGTACTCGCCGTCGTGGGCGTAGGTGATCGCCTTGTGCTCACCTGACTCGACGCCGCGCGAGCTCGTCCAGATCTCGGCGAACCCGCGCCGGTCGTCGGGAGCCAGGTGCACGGTCAGTTCCGGATGCCCGTCCCGCAGCACCGGGTTGAACGACGTGTCGGCGAACCGCACGACGCCGAGCCGGGAGCGAGCCGGATCGTCCGCGACGGTGGACAGCGGCTCGAACCTCGAGGACAGCGCGCGAGCCCGCAACTGACGAGTCATCACCGGCCCTTTCGCAGGAGACCGTCAGATTAAGTCGCAAAACGATTGGTGTGTACCTTTGCGTCTCAACAGGGACGATTTCCGGGACCGGTTCCAGCGGCGATCAATCCTCTTCGTCGCCGGGCCATTTGCCGGTCAGCTTCTGAAATCCCTTGGCGCCGCCGCGGTCGATCGCGGCTTTCACCAGGCCGAAGATGGCTCCCTGCAACGCCGCGGCCAGCAGGACCTCGCGCCACGTGCGGTTCCGCATCGTCGCGCTGGGCGCTTCTTCGTCATGCCCCACGACTTTCCACACTTGACCAAAGATCGCGGTTGCGAGGAACCCTCCCAACGCGCCGAGCAACATTCCCAGTGGGCGGTACAGGAACTTCATCCATTCCTCCTGGAAAGTTTCCAGATCACGAGGACCAGCGTGATGAGCACCGCCGCAATCGCCGCGGGATGCCTGCGCGCCTTCTCCACCTGCAGAGCCACCGGCTCCGGCAGCGAGTTGATCGCCTCGTTGGTGGCGACGGTCATCCTGACCTTGGTGTCGTGCGCCTGCTCCTTCACCCGGCCGGGCACGTCCACCTTGTGCGCCAACGCTTCCACGGTCTCGCCGAGCTCACGGCGGGTGCGTTCGACGTCGCGCTGCAGCTCTTCCTTGGGATCGCTCATCGGTGCGCATGCTCCTTGATCGTCTTGATGTCCTGCTGGACGTTCTCCACCACCTGCAACGGGGGTGCGGCACGCCGGACCTGAGCGCGTCCCATGAGCGCCGCGATGCCCGCGACGAGCAAAAGGGCGGCCGCGACGATCAACGCGGCCGCCCACGGCGGTAGTACGAGCGAGAGCAGCAGGATCAGGCCCGCGACGACGCTGAGCCCGCCCCACCACGCGAACACGTCGGCCGCGCCGAACATCCCGGCGCCGACACCGGCGTGCTTGCCCTTGTCCTTGAGCTCAGCGACCGCGAGACGAATCTCGTCGCGCGCGAGCCTGCTCACCTGCTCGGAGAGCCGGTTGACCAGCTCTGCGGTCGACGTGTCGGTGTTCATGCACGTCAGGTACCCGCATGCCGGTTTTGTCAATCAGCCCTGCTGGGCTTCCTTCACCTTCGCGTGGACCTCTTCCATGTCCACGTCGCGCGCCTGCTGGATCAGGCTGTCCAGCGCGTTGCCCGGCAGCGCACCCGGCTGCGAGAACAGCACGACACCCTCGCGCACGATCATCAGCGTCGGGATGCTGCGGATGCCGAACGTCGCCGCCAGCTCCTGCTGCGCCTCGGTGTCGACCTTGCCGAACACCAGGTCCTCGTTCTTCTCCGACGCGGCCTCGAACGTGGGGCCGAACGCCTTGCACGGGCCGCACCACTCGGCCCAGAAGTCGACCAGAACGATGCCGGACCCGCCGACCACATCGTCGAAGTTCTCTGTGGTCAGCTCGACCGTCGCCATTTGGTCCTCCTCGTTGGTTCCTGGGGGCGGTTCGTTCAACGAACGACGCGGGTCCGGAATTCCCCCGCGTGCCCCCGGTCACCCTGCCAGGCCTGCCGGCAGGTCCGTCCGGTACTTGACGTTGAGCTTGCGATACACGCGGGTCAGGTGCTGTTCGACGGTGCTCGCGGTGATGAACAGCCGGTCCGCGATCTCCCGGTTGGTGTGGCCCCGGGCGGCGAGCTTCGCGACCTTGAGCTCGGCCTCGGACAGCTCGTGGTGCGTGCTCGTCTTCTGGGTGAGATGCGCTACCCGCCTCGCGGTCATGCGCGCCCTGCGGTGCTCGCCCACCGCTTGCCAGGCGTGACTTCAACTTTTTGTGGACGTGTTCAACAGAGCGTTGTACGGTCCCCGTCATGATGCCGCGCCTGCTCGTGACCTCGTTGCTCGTCGCAACGCTTGCTGCCTGCGGAGGCACGTCTGACTCCACCCAGACGAGCACCCCGCCGTCGTCCGACCTGTCGAGTGTCAAGAAGGACGACGCGCTCGCCGCGCTGGTGCCCGCCGAGATCGCGTCGAGCGGGAAGCTCAAGGTCGGGTCGAACATCCAGAACCCGCCGAACAACTTCTACGACCAGGACGGCAAGACGCCGATGGGGTCGGAGGTCGACCTGATCAAGGCGATCGCGGCCAAGCTCGGGTTGCGGGCCGAGCACAGCGACATGGCGTTCAGCTCGCTGATCACGAGCCTCGAGACCAAGCGGGTCGACGTCACGATGGCGGCGATGAACGACACCGCCGAGCGCCAGCAGAAGATCGACTTCGTCGACTACTTCACCTCCGGCATCACGATCATGGTGCAGAAGGGGAACCCGCAGGGCGTGAAGGGGCCGGACGACCTGTGCGGCAAGGGCATCGCGGTGAACCTCGGCAGCTCGCAGGAGCAGTTCGGCAAGGAGCAGAGCGAGAAGTGCAAGGCGCAGGGCAAGCCCGAGGTCCAGCTCAGCGTCACCGACAGCGACACCGGCAACCAGAACCAGCTGCGCACCGGCCGAGTCGCCGCGATCCTCAACGACCTGCCGACCGCCGTCTACGTCGCGAAGACCGCCGGTGACGGCAGCTACTTCGAGGTCGTCCCGCTCGCCCCGATCAACGGCGGCCCGTACGGCATCGGCGTCAACAAGCAGAACGCCAAACTGTCCGAGGCCATCAAGGGCGCGCTGCAGGCGCTGATCGACGACGGCACGTACACCAAGATCCTCACCACCTGGGACATCAAGCAGGGCGCGATCACCAAGGCCGCGATCAATGGCAAGTGATCTGCGCGAGAACCTCGAAGTAGTCCCGCTTCGCCATCCGGGACGCTGGGTCAGCGCGGCGATCGTCGTGCTGATCATCGCGGGCCTCGGCTGGGCGATGGCCGAGGCGCAGATCCAGTGGGAGGACGTGCCGGGGTTCTTCACGCACCCCGTGATGCTCGAAGGCCTGCTCAACACCATCGTGCTCGCGATCGCGGCACAGGGCGGCGCGATCGTCCTCGGCGTCGTCGTCGCGTTGATGCGGCTCTCGGCGAACCCCGTCGCGAGGTGGTTCGCCGTCGGCTACATCTGGCTGTTCCGCGGGCTGCCGGTGCTGCTGCAGATCCTGATCTGGTTCAACCTCGCGCTGGTGTTCAAGAACATCAGCATCCCGATGCTCTTCAGCGTCCCGACGAACGTGGTGATGACCGCGTTCGTCGCGGCGCTGCTCGGCCTGGGGCTCAACGAGAGCGCCTACATGGCCGAGATCGTCCGCGCGGGCCTGAGCAGTGTCGACGAGGGCCAGACCGAAGCGGCCAAGTCGATCGGCATGACTCCGCTGACCACGCTGCGCAGAGTCGTGCTGCCCCAGGCGATGCGCGTGATCATCCCGCCGACCGGCAACAACTTCATCAACATGATCAAGGGCACCTCGATGGCGTCCGTGATCGCCTTCCTGGAGCTCATCCACGCGGCGAACAACATCTCCTCGCGCAACCTGGAGATCATGGAAACCCTGTTCGCCGCGGCGGCCTGGTATCTCGTGATGGTGTCCCTCGCGTCGATCGGGCAGCACTACCTGGAGCGTGCTTATGGCCCTCGTTGAGGCCGTTGGGGTCCGCAAGTCGTTCGGCCACACCGAGGTGCTCAAGGGCATCGACATGGAGGTCGAGCGCGGCGAGGTCGTCTGCCTGCTCGGGCCGTCGGGCGCGGGCAAGAGCACTTTTCTCCGGTGCGTGAACCACCTGGAGACCATCGACGCCGGCCGGATCTGGGTCGACGGCGTGCCCGTCGGGTTCCGGTCGGCGCACGGAAAGCTCTACGAGCTGCGTGAACGCGAAGCGGCTCACCAGCGCCGCGACGTCGGCATGGTGTTCCAGCGCTTCAACCTCTTCCCACACCGCACGGCGCTGGAGAACGTCATGGAGGGCCCGGTCCAGGTTTTGCAGCGCAACCGGGCCGAGGTGCGCGCGGAGGCGTCCGCGCTGCTGGAAAGGGTAGGACTGGCCGAAAAAGCAGCCTCGTACCCGGCGCAGCTGTCCGGCGGTCAGCAGCAACGTGTTGCGATCGCGCGTGCTCTGGCGATGAAGCCCAAGCTGATGCTGTTCGACGAGCCCACGTCCGCGTTGGACCCGGAGCTGGTCGGCGAGGTGCTCGACGTGATGACCTCGCTGGCCCGCGACGGCATGACGATGATCGTGGTCACTCACGAGATCGGCTTCGCCCGCTCGGTCGCCGACCGCGTGGTGTTCCTCGTCGACGGAGCCGTGGTGGAGAGCGGCACACCGGCCGATGTGCTGGACAATCCACAACAGCCGCGCACGCAACAGTTCCTCGCAAAGGTGCTTTGAGTTGATCGACGCCTCGTACCTCGCCCAGTTCCGCGAACCGGAGGGGTACCTCGACTTCGCCCGCTTCGGCCCGCCGTCGATCCCGGTGGTCACGGCCACCTCGCGCCTGATGGAGCAGGCCTCTCTGGCTGGTCCATCCACAGTGGACACGCTGATGCGCGAGGAACAACGGGTGAAGGCCGCCGTTGCCCGGTTGTGCCACTCCGACACCGACCACGTGGCGCTGATCCCGAACACGTCCGCCGGCTTGTTCCAGGCCGCGTTCGGGCTGTCCGGCACGGTCATGTACTCGGCGTCGGAGTTCCCGTCCAACACCTACCCGTGGGTGCGGGCGGGGCTGCCGTCGGTGGTGTTCGAAGGGCCGGTGGCGCCCGCCGCCGTCGCAACCCGTCTGACGCCTGAGGTTTCCGCTCTGTCGGTGTCCGCTGTGGACTTCCGCACCGGCTATCGCGCCGACCTCGCAACGCTCCGCGAGGTGATCGGCGACCGGTTGCTGATCGTGGACGGGATCCAAGGATTCGGGGTCGTCGACGAGCCGTGGGAGCTCGCGGACGTGCTCGTGGTCGGCGGGCAGAAGTGGTTGCGGGCCGGGTGGAGCACGGGATTCGTCGTGCTGTCGGACCGTGCTCTGGAACGCCTGAAGCCCGTGCTGTCCGGCTGGACGGGCGCGGTCGACGCGGGTCTGTTCGACGACATCGTGCACGCCACCGCCCCGGACGCCACCTCGTGGAACATCACGAATCTCTCGCCGGTGGTGTCGGGTGCGTTCGCGGAAGCCCTTGAACTGGTCGAGCTGGCAGGGGTTTCCGCGCTGGACAGCGCCGTGGCCGAGGTGGTCGCCGAGCTCGAGGACACCGTGCTGTCGTGCGGCGGCAAGATCGTGTCGGCCCGTGAACGCCGGGCAGGGATCCTGGCGTTCACGATGCCCGAGGCGGCTCCCAAGGTCGGGGAAGCGTTGAACGCCTTCGGCATCACGGCAACGGTCAGGCCCGAGCACGTCCGGTTGTCGCCGCACGCCACGACTTCGCGCGGCACGCTGGAACGCGTCCGCGCGGCCCTGAAGTCGTTGTCCGGGGCGGCTTCGTCACCGGTGCCGGCGGCGTTGTCCGCACTGGTGCCGACCGTCGACAGCCTCGCTTCCGCGCTCGGACCGGACACCGAGGTCGTGGTGCACGACCTGGCGCGGCTGCCCAACTCGATCATCGCGATCGCCGGGTCGCTCACCGGACGCCAGGTGGGCGGGCCGATGACCGACCTGTTGCTGGGGCTCGTGCGGCGTGGCACCACCACGGACATGCCGGGCTACGAGACCTACGCGCCGGACGGGCGCGCGATCTGGTCGTCGACGACGTTCGTGCGGGACGCGGCCGGTGTGGCCGTGGGGTGCTTGTGCGTCAACAAACTGGCCGCGCACGAGGCTTCCGGACCGGTGGAGTCGTTCCCGCAGGACGTGGACACGCTCCAACGGGTGCTGGTCGAGAAAGCCATCGCGGACGTCGGCGTTCCGGTCGAGCTCATGAAGAAGGTGCACAAGTCGCAGGTCGTGCGCGTGCTCGACGAGGCGGGGTTCTTCCTGATCCGCGACTCCGTCGATCATCTAGCGGGTGTCCTGGAGGTCACCCGCTACACGATCTACAACTACCTCAACGAGAACCGAGCCGACCCTCCCGAACCGCGCTGACGTACTCGGCCAGCCTGCTCTTCGACCGTTCCGCGTCCAGGGCCAGCGAATCCAGTCGCTCGAACAGGTCCCTGCACTGCTTGACGACGATGTCGTCCTGCGCGAACACCTGGACCAGGTTGGTCTCGCTGAAGACGATCGGGGCGGCCTTGTCGAACTCGTACAGGGTGAACCCCGTTTCGAGCGAGGCGGTCCCGACGTCCAGGGGCACGATCCGGATCAGGTTCGTGTTGCACAGCAGGCGCAGGTACTGGTCTTCCATGATCTTGGCGTCGTCCACCCGCTGCCGCAGTGCGAGTTCGTGGATGTAGAACAGGAACTCCGGGCGGAACGGCCTCCGCAGCACCGTCTGGCGGTCGATGCGTGCCTGGACCAGCCGCTCGACGTCTTCCGGCGGGTGGACCGCGCCTTCTGCCAGCAGCTCGCGCGCGAACTCTCTCGTCTGCAACAGGCCGGGATGTGACGTCACCTCGTAGCTGGTGATCTTCGTGGCCGTCGACTCGGTCATCGCGACGGTGCGGAGACTGCTCAGCGTCTGGGCGCAGACGAGGTCGAAGGCGTTGTAGTAGCGGCGCTTGAAGTCATCGAAGAATTCTATGTCCATGCCGCACGCGGTAAGGTACTGCGCGAGGTCGATCTCGCTCGCGCGCGCCTTGCCGTTCTCGATGTTCGAGACCTTGCTTGGATCCCATCCAAGCTGGATCGCGAACTTGCGGCCATTGAGGGTCGAGAACCGCTCGCGCAGCAGTCGCAGCTCGTCGCCGAGGTCCCGGCTGTACGCGGTGGATGTCGCTTGGGTCATACGGAAAACGCTATGGGTTGTTTTCGGTCCAAGGTACGGGCTCGTTCGGGTGAAAACGTCGCTTGTCTTTTCGGGTCTTTCCTGCTTACCGTTCCCAGGTGTGAGAGCGCTCTCAAAGACGAGATGGCGGGCCGGCTTCGCCGCCGCAGTGATTGCTCTGTCGTCATTGGCGATGTCCGAGGCGGCTTCAGCCGCCGACGACTACACGCAGAACGTGACGGCGCTAGACGCCAGTCAGGCGAGGATCGACTTCAAGCCTACGACTCCCGCGCTGTACGTGGACGTGCACTACTTGGTCACCAACGTGCCGCAGCAGAACTTCCGCATGACCAACAACAGTGGTGTGTGGCAGAAGACTGTCGGTGGGCTGTCGTCGGGCAGCGTGATCGAGTACTGGTTCACCTACGAGAAGAGCGGCCCTCAGTACGACACGCCGCACTTCACCTACACGCACGGCAGCACGCAGGCACCCGTTGCGATGCCGAGTTTTAGCCCACCTGGCGGTGCGTACACGTCCGCTCAGACGGTGACGATCACGACGGCCACCTCTGGCGCGTCGATCCGGTACACAGTGGACGGTTCGACGCCGACGGCGAGCTCCCCGCTCTACAGCGGCCCGATTTCGGTTCCCAGCTCCAGAACCGTCAACGCGATCGGGATCAAGGCCGGGCTGGCGAACTCGTCCGTGGCCAGCGCTACTTACACGATCGGGACCCAGCAGGGCTGTGTGCAGTCCGACACGCCGAACTTCGGGCCGAACACGCGGATCTTCGACCCGTCGATGTCCGCCGCGAGCATCCAGACGCAGCTCGACGCGGACTTCAACCAGCAGAAGGACACGCTGACGGCGCAGATGGCGTCGCGCCGGGTCGCGCACCTGTTCAAGCCGGGCACGTACAACGTCCACGACGATGTCGGTTACTACACCTCGGTTTCCGGGCTCGGGCGCAACCCCGGCGACGTCGTGATCAACGGCGACATCACGGTCGACGCGTTCAACGAGTCGGACAAGGGTGTTGCGCTGCAGAACTTCTGGCGGTCTGCCGAGAACATGGCGGTCAACCCGAGCAGCGGCACCAACCGGTGGGCGGTGGCGCAGGCGGCACCGTTCCGCCGCATGGACGTCCGCGGCAACTTGGCGCTGTACCCGGCTTCCTATGGTTTCGCGTCGGGTGGCTACACCGCTGACACGCGGGTGTCGGGGCAGACGGCGTCCATCTCGCAGCAGCAGTGGTACACGCGCGATTCCAACTACGGCAGCTGGGATGGCGGTGTGTGGAACATGGTGTTCTCCGGAACTCCCGGGGCACCGGCCAACACCTTCCCGACGCCGCCGGAGACCACGCTCGCCACCACGCCGGTGTCGCGCGACGTTCCCTACCTCTACTTCGAGGGCGGGAAGTACCGGGTCTTCCTGCCTTCCCTGCGCACCAACGCCTCCGGTGCGTCGTGGGTCAACGGCGGCACGCCGGGCAGCTCGTTGCCGATGAGCCAGTTCTACGTCGTGAAGTCCGGGGACACGGCCTCGACGATCAACGCGGCGCTGGCGAGCGGCTGCAACCTGTTCTTCACGCCCGGCATCTACAACGTCAACCAGACGATCAACATCACCCGGCCGAACACGGTGGTGCTGGGCATCGGCTACGCGACGATCGTGCCGCAGAACGGTGTCACGGCCATGCAGGTCGCGGACGTCGACGGCGTGCGGATCAAGGGCATCCTGTTCGACGCGGGCACGACCCTGTCGAACTCCCTGCTGACGGTCGGGCCGTCCGGCTCGTCGGCCTCGCACGAGGCCAACCCGACCACGCTGCAGGACGTGTTCTTCCGCGTCGGCGGGGCGGTCCCCGGCAAGGCGACCAACAGCCTGGTCGTCAACAGCAACAACACGATCATCGACCACACCTGGATCTGGCGCGCCGACCACGGCAACGCCGGCACCTGGGGCTGGAACGAGGCGATCGGTGACACGGGCCTCGTCGTGAACGGCAACAACGTGCTGGCCACCGGGCTGTTCGTCGAGCACTACCAGAAGTACCAGGTGATCTGGAACGGCAACGGCGGGCGGACGATCTTCTTCCAGAACGAGATGCCGTACGACGTGCCGAACCAGGCGTCCTGGAACAGGCCGAACGGCCAGGCCGGGTACGCGGCCTACAAGGTCGGCGACAACGTCACCACGCACGAGGCGTGGGGACTGGGCAGCTACTGCTTCTTCAACGTCAACCCGTCGGTGCGCGCCGAGAACGCGTTCGAGGTGCCCAACCGGTCCGGCGTGCGGATGCACAACCTGCTGACCGTCTCGCTCAACTACCAGGGAACGATCACCCATGTCGTGAACAACGCGGGTGCGGTGACACCGCCGGGCACAGTGCCGGTGAACGTCGTCAGCTATCCGTAGTGCTCTGGAACACGGCCCCCTCGATTTCGTGTCGAGGGGGCCGCTTGGGCATGATTCGTGGCATGTCGATCGAGCGGGGCGCCGAGTTCGCCGAGTTCTGGACGGAGCGGCACCTGTGCACGCTGTCCACTGTGCGTCCGAATGGCACTCCTCACGTGGTGCCCGTCGGGGTCACGCTCGATCTTGAGGCCGGAGTGGCGCGGATCATCACCGACGGTGGTTCGTGGAAGGTCAAGCACGTGCGCAGCGCTGGTTACGCGGCTGTGTGCCAGGTGGACGGTCGCCGTTGGTCCACGTTGGAGGGACCGGCGGTGGTCCGGGACGACGCCGCTTCCGTGGACGAGGCTGTGCGGCGGTACGCGGTGCGGTACCGGCAGCCTCGCGTGAACCCGACGCGTGTGGTGATCGAGATTCAGGTGCAGCGTGTCTCCGGAACCGTCTGACGTCGCTGATGTCACCGTTGTCGGCATCGGGGCCGACGGGTGGGACGGGCTGTCGCCGGCCGCGCAGAACGCGGTTCGCGGCGCGCGGGTGCTGATGGGGAGTCAGCGGCAGCTCGATCTGGTGCCAGGGGACTTCGAGCGGGTGGCGTGGCCGTCGCCGCTGGTCCCGGCGTTGCCCTCGCTTTTCGAGCGCTACCGCGACGTGTGCGTGCTGGCGTCCGGCGATCCCATGTTCCATGGAATCGGCACCACTCTGGTGCGGCTGCTGGGGCCGAGGGTGACCGTGATTCCGCATCCGTCGTCCGTGTCGCTGGCGTGTGCGCGGCTCGGGTGGGCGTTGAACGAGGTCGAGGTCGTGTCGCTGGTGGGACGCTCGCCCGACCTGCTGCGGCCTGCGCTGACGCCGGGACGCCGGATATTGGTACTCGGTGGTGATCCTGCAACCGTTGCGGAACTCGCTGGGCCGATTACAGTCTTGGAGCAGTTGGGTGGGCCTGCCGAGCGGGTCTACCAGTGGTCCGGGGAAAGTGCGGATCCGTTGTGCGTCATCGCTGCCGAGTACGCCGGGAGCGCCTACTCGCGGGTGCCAGGGCTGCCGGACGACGCGTACGAGACTGACGGCCAGTTGACCAAACGTGAGGTGCGGGCTATTTCGCTGTCGACGTTGGCGCCGTTGCCGGGGCAGCTGTTGTGGGATGTCGGGGCAGGTTCGGGCTCGATCGCGATCGAGTGGGCGCGGACGCACCCGACGTGCCGGGCGATCGCGGTGGAGCAGGATGCCGTGCGCGCAGAGCGAATCGTGCGTAACGCTGCGTCGTTGGGCGTGCCCGGCGTCGAGGTCCACATTGGACGGGCTCCTGCAGTTCTCGAAGGACTGGAGAAGCCCGACGCGATCTTCATCGGCGGCGGGCTGACGGTTCCCGGTGTGGTGCAGACCTGCTGGGACGCGCTCGGTGCCGGTGGTCGTCTGGTGGTGAACGCGGTGACGTTGGAGTCAGAGGCCGTGGTGGCGCAGTGGTACGCGCGGCTCGGCGGGGACCTGGTTCGCATCGCGGTGAACCGGGGGTCTTCCGTCGGGAAGTTCACCGGATGGCGACCGCACATGCCGGTGACGACCTGGAGCGTGGTCAAGTGACCGTGCACTTCATCGGCGCTGGTCCTGGCGCTGCTGATCTGATCACCGTGCGCGGGCGTTCGCTGATCGAGTCTTCGCCGGTCTGCCTGTACGCCGGGGCGTTGGTGCCGGTCGAGTTGCTGGAGTTCTGTCCTGCCGGGGCTCGTCTCGTCGACACCGCCTCGTTGACGTTGGACGAGATCGTGGCCGAGCTGGTCGCGGCTGATGAGGCCGGGTCGGACGTGGCTCGGTTGCACTCCGGGGATCCCGCGGTGTTCAGCGCGATGGCTGAGCAGATGCGCCGGTTGGACGCCCTCGGGATTGCTTATGACGTGACGCCCGGCGTGCCCGCGTTCGCGGCCGCGGCGGCTTCGTTGCAACGGGAACTGACTGTGCCCGGCGTGGGACAGACGGTGATCCTGACCAGGACTTCGCAGCGGGCCACGCCGATGCCGGACGGTGAGGACCTGGACACGCTGGGTCGTTCGCACGCGACTCTGGTGCTTCATCTGG
The DNA here is from genome assembly GCF_000955955.1 of Lentzea aerocolonigenes. Classification (GTDB taxonomy): domain Bacteria; phylum Actinomycetota; class Actinomycetes; order Mycobacteriales; family Pseudonocardiaceae; genus Lentzea; species Lentzea aerocolonigenes_A. The sequence goes on along the minus strand of NZ_JYJG01000411.1, from coordinate 5,520 downwards.
CTGTGCAACGGATTGCTGACGTGGTCGCCGAGCTGGTCCCGAACTACGGGCTGGATTGTCCGGTCGCGGTGGTGGCCTATGCGTCTCGCGCTGACGAGGTCGTGTTGCGCGGGACCTTGGACGACATCGCTGCTCAGGTTGAGGCGGCTGGGATCAAGCGCACCGCGGTGATCATCGTGGGGCGGACGCTGGGGGCGACGCAGTTCCCGGACAGTCACCTGTACTCGGCCACGCGCGTTCGATGATCCTGATCCTCGGCGGCACGGGGGAGGCTCGCGAACTGGCTCGGCTTCTGGTGGGGAGATCGGGATCGGCTGAGCGGATCATGTCCTCCCTGGCCGGCCGGGTGAGCGCCCCCCGTCTTCCTGAGGGCGAGGTACGGGTCGGCGGGTTCGGCGGGGTTTCCGGGTTGGCGGAGTACTTGCGGGACAACGACATCCGCGCTGTCGTCGATGGCACACACCCGTTCGCCTCGCGCATCACCGGGAACGCCTTCGAGGCCTGCGCGCTCGCCGGGGTGCCGTTCCTGGTTCTGCGGCGGCCTGGTTTCGCGCCGCTCGAGGGGTGGCAGTGGGAGGACAGCGTGGCCTCGGCGGCGCGGAATCTGCCTGGTTCGCGGGTGTTCCTGACCACTGGGCGGCAGGATCTCGCCGAGTTCGCCGGGTGTGCGCAGTGGTTCCTCGCGCGAATGGTCGAACCGCCGGAACCGCCCATGCCGCAACGGATCGAGGTGCTGCTGTCGCGCGGTCCGTTCACCGTGGACGGTGAGCTGGAACTGATGCGGTCGCGGCGGATCGACGTGCTGGTGACCAAGGACAGCGGTGGTGCGATGACGTCGGCGAAGCTCGAAGCGGCGCAACGGCTGGAGATTCCGGTCGTGATCGTGCGACGGCCGCCGCTGCCGGCCGCCGAGGTGGTTCGGACAGTGCAGGACGCGTTGCGCTGGCTGGGTGTGTGACGGTCGCGCCGGACGTGCTCGACGTCCGGCGCGACCGACCCCCGGTGTCATTCAGAGCTGGACCAGCACGGTGCACCAGATCTCGTTGCCGTCGCCGACCCCGCAGTCCGCGACGGAGCCGTCGGGGAACTTCGTCCAGACCCCTCTCGTCCGCCAGTGCCACGTGCCGAGGCGGCCGAACCTCTCGTGGTAGCCCTCTCCGTTGAACGAGAACGCGTCGACGTCGACGCCGGTGTTGTTCCCGCCCACCGTGCCGTTGCCCATCGCCTTCTGGTCGCACGAAGCGGGCCACCAGTCCTCCACCGGTCCGCCGCTGCGGTTCCACACGGCGCAGGAACCCGAACCGCTGCCGAGGTTGCGCGTGTAGCTCAAGGTCCGGCCGGTCCTGTTCTTCACCGCGCCGCAGAGCTGGCGGGTGCCGACCCAGGTGCAGGTGGACGCGGAGGCGGCAGGTGCCGAAATGATCGTCAGTCCGGTCGCCACCAGGAACGCGACGCCGAATGTGGCGATCGCTCGTGACAACCGGCCTTTCGTCCTGTGCATTTCATTCCCCCTGATTGTTTCTACGGGTAGTAGTCGCGGCTGGTGCATTCGTCCCACCGGGAGTTGTCCCGGCAGACGACGACGGTGACCCGCCGAATGTCGGCCACGTGGCGCCAGTTGGTCGGTGGGCCTGCGTTCGGGTAGATGCCCTGGAGCCAGTCGCCTCCGGCAGCGGAGGCCGATCCGACGTTCACCAGGGTCATCGCCGCCAGCGTGCCGATCAGCACCAGCGTCGCTCTTGTCCTGTTCTGTCGAACCAACAACTTCATTCGTCAATCTGAGCTGGTCGTTCTGTTGTTGCCCAGCCCTGTTCCGGCCTAACAACTCCGTGTACAAGTGGAATCAGGTGGGTGTGCTGACCTGGGAGGGGTTGTGCCACGTCCGGAGCGCGAGCTGACCGGTTCCGGACCGGTCGAATCGCTGGCCGTCGAATTGCGGGAACTGCGCCGGAAGGCGGGTAGTCCGGGTTATCGGGAATTGTCCGCGCGGGCGGGTTTTTCCGCGCCGACGCTGGCCAATGCCGCCGGCGGGAGGCAGTTGCCGACTTTGGCCGTGACGCTGGCCTACGTGCGGGCGTGTGGCGGGGATCCGGTCCGCTGGGAGCGGCGGTGGCGGCAGACGGCCGCGGCGTGCGCCACGGGTCGCCCACCGGGAGACGACCCGCCTTACCAGGGACTGCTCAGCTACGGGGTGCAGGACGGTGCCCGCTTCTTCGGGCGGGACGCGATGGTGGCCTGCCTCGTGCGATTGCTGGAGCGGCAGCGGTTCCTGGCGGTGTTCGGGGCCTCGGGCAGCGGCAAGTCCTCGTTGTTGCGCGCGGGGTTGATCCCGGCGCTGTCCACCGCGAAGGACACCTCGGTGGTGCTGATGACGCCAGGGCGTGACCCCGAGGTGACGACGGCGAACACGGCGCCGGGCGACCGCGAGGTGGTCATCGTCGTAGACCAGTTCGAGGAGGTGTTCACGCACTGCCAGGACCCGGCGCGGCGGCGCGCGTTCGTGGACCGGATCGCGGCACTGGTGAGCGGTCCGGAGCCGAGGGGGACCGTCGTGCTGGGGATCCGGGCCGACTTCTACGCCCGCTGCGTGGATCTGCCGGTGCTGGCCGGGTTGCTGGCGGGGGCGAACGTGCCCGTTCCGGCGCTGACCGAGGACGAGCTGCGCGACGTGGTCACCAAACCCGCCGCCCAGGCCGGGCTGACCGTCGAACGTGCGCTGATGACGAAGATCCTGGCGGAGGCGTCCGGGCAGCCCGGCGTGTTGCCGTTGTTGTCCCACGCGCTGTTGGAGACGTGGCGGCAGCGGCGCGGCGACGTGCTGAGCGTGACCGGTTACGAGGCCGCCGGTGGCCTGGCCGGCGCGATCGCCGGGACTGCGGAAAGCCTTTACGAAAGCTTCGACGCCGGACAGCGCGACACCGTGCGGCAGGCGTTCGTGCGGCTGGTCGCGTTCGGTGAGGGTGTCGAGGACACCCGCCGGCGGATCCCTCGCGCCGAGCTGGACCTGCCGTGCATCGACGCGGTGCTCGGGCGGCTCGCCGCCGCCCGGCTCGTCGTGCTCGGGGAGGACACCGTCGAGATCGCGCACGAAGCCCTCATCCGCGCCTGGCCGCGACTGCGGCAGTGGCTGACCACCGACCGGGACGACCTGCGCACGCACCGGCAGCTCAGCGAGGCGGCCCAGTCCTGGACGTCGCTGGACCGCGACTCCGGGGCGTTGTACCGCGGTGCGCGGCTCGCGGTCGCGCGGGAGTGGGCCGCGCGCAGTGCCGGTTCCACCACCATGACCGCGGTCGAGCGGGCGTTCCTGGACGCGTCGATCGACCTGGCGGACTCCGAACGCGCGGCAGCCGCTCGCCGCAACCGGCAGCTCCGCTACCTCGTCGCCGCGTTGAGCGTGCTGCTGGTGACCGCCGTCAGCGCCGGAGCGGTCGCACTCGTGCAACGCCGCGATGTTGTGGCACAACGGGAGATCGCGATCTCGCGGCAGCTCGCCGCCGAGTCGCTCGGGCTGGCCGGCACCGAACCCGGTACCGCCATGCTGCTCGCCGTGCAGGCCTACCGCACGGCACCCACGACCGAGGCGCGCAGCGCGTTGCTGAGCATGTCACCCCGTCGAGGCCACCTCGGCACACTCCGCGGTCACACCGGCGCGGTCTCCCAGGTCGCCTTCTCGGGCGACGGCAACACGTTGCTCAGTGTCGGCCGCGACCAGACCCTGTCCCTGTGGGACTTCGGCCGGCGCACCCGGACGGCCGCGCTCACCGAGCACCGCACGTGGCTGACCGCCGCGGCCGTGAGTCCGGACGGGCACACCGCGGCCTCCGGCGGTGAAGACGGCCAGATCGCGATCTGGGACCTCGATCGCCGGATCCGCGTCGCCACGCTGACCACCGCGACCAAACGGATGCGGGACATCGTGTTCAGCCCCGACGGCCGCACCCTGGCCACGACCACCGACAACGAGGTGACCCTGTGGGACCTGGCGACACACACCCGTTCGGCCGTGCTGTCCGGTCACGCCAAAGCCGTGCTGGCACTGGCTTTCAGTCCCGACGGGCACATTCTCGCCAGCGCTTCGGCTGACTCGGCCGTGATCCTCTGGGACGTCGGCCGCGGCGCCCAGGCCGCCACGTTAACGGGCCACACCGACGGTGCGTACGCCGTCGCCTTCAGCCCGGACGGCACGACACTCGCGGTGGGAACCGGTGACACCACAGCGGTCATGTGGGACGTGGCCACTCATACGCGGCTGACCAGTTTCACCCACCACAAAACCGGGCTGGTCATGGCACTGGCGTTCAGCCCGGACGGGCGCACCCTGGCCACCGCCGGGGACGACACCGCGGTGCTGCTGTGGGACACCCGCCACCGGGTGCTGCGCGGACAGCTGAACGGACCTCGAACCGCGGTCTACACCGTGGCGTTCGACCCGCGCACCTCGGTGCTCGCCGCCGGCACCGAAGACGGTGCCATCTTCCTGTGGGATCCCAGCCTGCCCGCCGTCGCGCAACAGTCCACAATGGTCAGTTCGGTGGCGTTCAGCCCGGACGGCCGCACGCTGGCCACCGCCAGCCGCAACAGGATCTCGTTGTGGGACAACGCCGATCACAGCCTCCGCACGATCCTCACGGACGCCGAGGTGTTCATCAACGCGGTCGCGTTCAGCCCCGACGGCCGCACGCTGGCCACCGCCACCCAGCCCTACCCCTGCTGCCCGGACGGTGCCGCCGGCAACACGCTCACCCTCTGGGATCTCGGCACCGGCACGCCCGTCCGCCGCACCGGGCACACCGGACAGGTGCTCGGCCTGGCTTTCAGCCCGGACGGCCGCCAGGTGGCGACCAGCAGCGCCGACGGCACGGTCCGCCTCTGGAACCTGGCGACCGGCGCGGTGGACCGGACCCTCACCGGACACGCCGCGGTGGTCAACGGAGTGCGGTTCAGTCCCGACGGACGGCTGCTGGCCACCGCGAGCCACGACCAGACCGTCAAGTTGTGGGACCCCGCCACCGGGTCCCTGCTCGCCACCCTGACCGGCCACACCGGCTGGGTGAGAGCCGTGGCGTTCAGCCAGGACGGACGACTGCTGGCCACGGCGAGCCACGACCAGACCGTCATCCTGTGGGACGTCGCGACCCGTACCCGGCTGGTCACCATCACCGACCACACCGATGCCGACTTCACCGGCGTGGCGTTCAGTCCCGACGGCCGCACCCTCGCCTACACCAGCGGTGAAGCCTCCGTCGTGCTGTGGGACGTCGAGCGCCGGGCCATCACCGCCCGCCTGACCGGCCACACCCAGCGCGTCCACGCCGTCGCGTTCAGCCCTGACGGGAGCGTGCTCGCCACCGGCAGTGCGGACCAGACCCAGATGTTCTGGGACACCAGCCCGGAGAACGCGATCACCCACCTCTGTGCGGCCGCGGCCAGAGATCTGACCGAGGACGAATGGCGCCGTTACCTGCCGTCCATCCCGTACGCCCGCACCTGCGGCTAGTAGTACTTCGTCAGGTCGCG
>NZ_JYJG01000410.1 GCF_000955955.1 Lentzea aerocolonigenes | reverse complement strand
TTCGCATTCGCATTCGCAGCGCGCGGATTCGCAGCGCACCGACTCGCAGCGGAGCGATTCGCAGCGCACGGAACCGCAGCGCACCGAGATGTTGCGCGTCGATCAGCTCCAGCGTTCAGAACCGCAGCGTTCAGAACCGCAGCGCGCTGAGTCACAGCGCACCGAGATGTTGCGCGTCGACCAGCTCCAGCGCCCGGAACCTCCGCGTCAGGAGCCCTCGCGCCTCGACCCGCCGCGCCAGGAACCTCAGCGTGCCGAGTCTCTGCGTCAGGAGCCGTCACGTCAGGAACCTGCCCGCCAGGAACCTCTGCGCCATGAACCACCGCGCCAGGAGCCCTCGCGTCCCGAACAGCCGCGCCAAGAGCCGCTCCGCCAAGAACCCCAGCGCCAAGAACCCCAGCGCCAAGAACCACCGCGCTTCGACCAGCCCCAACGTCCAGCCCCCGTCCCCGAGCAGACCAAGCGCCAGGAAAAGCCTCTCCGCGAGACCCTCCCCGTCTCCGGCTACGAGGAGGAGCCGGAAGACCGGCTGACCTCGGACGAGCCCAAGAAGAGCCGCAAGACCCTCGCGGTCGTGCTCAGCCTGCTGGTCGTCGCCGCCCTGGCCGGCGCCACCATCTACGCGGTCAACGAGTTCGGCGGCCCCGCGGCGGTCGAGACCAAGCCCCCTGCCCCGCCCGCGCAGGTGCAGCCGCTGGTCAAGGCGGCCACGGCGGGCGCACCGACCCCGTCACCGGCAGGCGTGAAGGCCGCGCTCACCGGCCCGGCCGGCAACGCGGCGCTCGGCACCCTGACCGGCAGCGTCGTCGACCCCGCCAGCGGCACCGCGTTGTGGCAGCAGGGCGACACCACGGCCGCGACCCCGGCGTCGAGCCTCAAGATCCTCACGGCCGCGGCGGCGTTGCTCAGCCTGGACAAGACGGAGCAGCTGTCCACGAAGGTCGTCCAGGGTGCGGAGCCCGGCACCGTGGTGATCGTCGGCGGTGGCGACCCGACGATCTCCGGCACGCCCGGCAGCTCCGTCTACCCCGGCGCCGCGACGCTCGACGACCTGGTCAACCAGGTCAAGCAGAAGGGCGCGGTCACCAAGGTCCAGTTCGACCTGAGTCGCTACACGGGCGAGGCGCTCGGCCCGCAGTGGGAGACCGCGGACATCGCGGGCGGCTCGGTCGCGCCGTTCATGCTCGACGGCGGCCGGCTCGACCCGAAGAAGGACGTCGCGGCCCGCACCGGCAGCCCTGCCCAGTCGGCCGCGGACGCGTTCGCGCAGCGCATCGGGGCTCCCGGCGCCACGGCCGGCACGGCTCCGCAGGGCGCGCAGGTGCTCGGCGAGATCAAGTCGGCGCCGATCGAGCAGCTCGTCGACAACATGATGCAGATCTCCGACAACGTCCTCACCGAGGCCGTCGCCCGCGAGATCGCGATCAAGTCCGGCAACGAGCCTTCGTTCGCGGGCGGGGTCAAGGCCGTGCGGGACGTCCTCACCAAGAACGGGTTCGACCTCACCGGCGCGAACTTCGTCGACGGCAGCGGTCTCTCAGCTACCAACAAGATCCCGGCCAAGCTGCTCACCGACGTGCTGTCCACCGCGGCGAAGCCCTCGCTGGACGACCCGCGCACGGCCAAGCTGCGGCCGTTGCTGACGGCACTGCCGGTCGCCGGCGGCAGCGGCACGCTGGCGGGGAGGTACAACGGCAGCGCCTCGCCGGGCAAGGGCTGGGTGCGGGCCAAGACGGGCACGCTCACCGGCGTCAACGCGCTCGCGGGCGTGGTCGTCGACGTGGACGGGCGGGTGCTGGTGTTCGCGTTCATGTCGGCGAGCAACGGCGACCCGGAGACCCAGGTCCGGCCGGGGCTCGACGTGCTGGCCGCTGCGTTGCGGGGTTGTGGCTGTTCGTAGCGGGGCGGGCGCAGGTAGCGTCGGAAGCGTGAACGGCGCGACGGAGGCAGAGCTCGGCCCGGTGGACTGGGAGCTGGCGGTTTCGACCGCCGTGCGGCTCGTGAGACCAGGTCCGGTGATCGGGAAGGACGAGGCCGACCACGTCGTCGGCAGGCTTCGTGAGCTCGCGCCCCAGGCCGAGGTGCACGTCCGCGAGCTGACCGGGCTCGGCCAGGGCCTGCCGCTGCTGCCGGGCGAGGTCGTCGACCGCCCCGCGTGGGTCCGGGCGGCCGCGCAGGGCCTGGCGGCGTTGACCGGGCCGGCGATGCCGCGTCAGGCTGGTGCGATGGCGGGCATCCTCGCGGGCACCGCCGGCGTGCAGGCGGGCGTCGTGATGGCGTTTCTGAGCTCGCGCGTGCTCGGCCAGTACGACCCGTTCAGCCCACAGGACCAGCTCGCCGGACGCCTGCTGCTCGTCGCGCCGAACATCGTTGGCGCGCAACAGGCCCTGGACGTCCCGGCGGACGACTTCCGCATGTGGGTGTGCCTGCACGAGTGCACGCACCGCCTGCAGTTCACCGGAGTGCCGTGGCTGCGCAGGTACTTCTCCGACCAGGTCACCGCGCTTCTCTCCACAATGGACGACGACCGCGCGCCGCTGCCGGAGGTCATCCGCGACTTCCGGCACAAGCTGCGCGCCGGCGACGGCCCGATCGGCCTGATCGAGCTCATCCAGTCGCCGCAGCAGAAGGCCGTGCTGGACCGGCTGATCGCACTGTCCACATTGCTCGAAGGCCACGCGGACCACGTGATGGACGCGGTCGGTCCCTCGGTCGTGCCGTCCGTGTCGACGATCCGCACCCGCTTCAGCGCTCGCCGCAAGGGTGGCGGCCTGCTGGACCGGATCCTGCGCACCGCGCTCGGCGTGGACGCGAAGGTGCGCCAGTACGAGGAGGGCGCGGCGTTCACCGAGTACGTCGTCGAACGCGTCGGCATGGACGGCTTCAACGCGATCTGGACTTCGGCCGAGACGCTGCCGACCCGCGCCGAGATCACCGAGCCGATGAGCTGGCTGCGTCGCGTGGCCCCATGAGCGTGGCACTGTGAACGGTCCGGTCGCCGAGGTTCGCGGGGCGGTTCGCCGGTTCCTCGACGAGGTGCGTCCGGAAGCGGTGACGGTCGCGGTCTCCGGCGGCGCTGACTCGTTGGCGTTGGCGTACTGCGTCGGCCAGTTCGTACCCGGCGCTTCGGCTGTTGTCGTCGATCACCAGCTGCAGCCGGGTTCGGCCGAGGTGGCGTTGCGTGCGGCTGGTCAGTGTGCCGAGTTCGGTCTCGTGGCGCGCGTGGAGGCCGTTGAGGTGGCGGGGCCGGGCGGTCCCGAGGCGGCAGCCCGCAAGGCACGCTATGCCGCTTTGAGACCTGCTTCCGGTGTCGTGCTGCTCGGCCACACGCTCGACGACCAGGCCGAGACTGTGCTCCTGGGGCTGGGACGCGGGTCCGGCCCGCGGTCGATCGCCGGGATGCGTGCCCACGACCCGCCGTGGGGACGGCCGCTGCTCGGCGTCTCCCGGGCCGCTACGAGGGCTTTCTGCGCGGAGCAGGGCATCGAGGTGTGGGACGACCCGCACAACCTCGACCCGTCGTTCACGCGCGTGCGGCTGCGTTCCGAGGTGCTGCCGTTGCTGGAGGACGTGCTGCAGGGCGGTGTCGCGTCGTCGCTGGCGCGCACGGCGGCCCAGCTCCGCGAGGACTGTGACGCACTCGACTCCCTGGCTTCCGCGTTCGGCGGTGACTGCTGTGCGGTGGACGACATCTCCGAGTTGCCCGTGGCACTTCGACGCAGAGTGCTCAGATCGTGGCTCATCGACTCCGGCGTGCCGGAACTGTCCGATTCGCACCTACGACGTGTTGACGCACTGGTGAGTGAATGGCGCGGTCAGGGCGGTGTCTGGCTACCGGGTGGCTTTGTCGTGCGGCGCGCGCATGGCAGGCTCGCTGTTGAATCAGAGTCTTAAGCAGAGGGGACCTGTCCGTGTACGACGGCGACATCGCATCCGTGCTCATCACCGAGCAGGAGATCAGCGACAAGGTCACCGAACTCGCCAAGCAGGTCGCGGATGATCACCCAGAAGGTGACTCCGACCTCGTGCTCATCACCGTCCTCAAGGGCGCCGTGATGTTCATGGCCGACCTCGCACGTGCGCTGCCCGTTCCGGTGCAGCTGGAGTTCATGGCCGTTTCGTCCTATGGATCCTCCACGTCCTCCTCGGGCGTGGTGCGGATCCTGAAGGACCTGGACCGCGACATCGCAGACCGCAATGTCGTGATCGTCGAGGACATCATCGACTCCGGGTTGACCTTGTCCTGGCTCCTGAAGAACCTGCAGTCGCGCAAGCCCCGGTCGCTCGAGGTGTGCACGCTGCTGCGCAAGCCCGACGCGGTGAAGGTCGAGGTGCCGGTGAAGTACGTCGGCTTCGACATCCCGAACGAGTTCGTCGTCGGGTACGGCCTCGACTACGCCGAGCGCTACCGCGACCTGCCGTACATCGGCACGCTGGACCCGAAGGTCTACTCCAGCTGAAAA
>NZ_JYJG01000409.1 GCF_000955955.1 Lentzea aerocolonigenes | reverse complement strand
GATGAAGGGCTCCTTCATCCACGTCAGGTGGATGAAGGAGCCCTTCATCGTTCACAGGATCAGCAGGTCGGGCGGCAGCGGCGCTGGGAGACCGCGTCCAGGAGCACGCCGCGGATGTCCTCCGGGTTGCGGGCCTGGTAGGCCTTGCCGCCACTGGCAGCGGAAATCGCGCGCAGTGCGTCCATGTCGACCTCGTCCCCGAGCCCGACCATGATGATCGGGACGGGCTTCGCGGGATCTGCTTCCCGCTTCAGCGTCTCGATCAACGCGGCGGTGTCGATCGACGAGACGTCGTCGTTGCGGCCGTCGGTCATCAGCACGACCGAGTTGACCTTCGACGGGTCGTACCCGGACAGCACGTGCCGATAAGCGGCCAGCGTCGTGTCGTTCAACGCCGTACCGCCGCCGACGAGCCCGGGCAGCTGCGAGGCACCGGCTTCCAGGCGCTTGCGACGCGTGACACCGGCGAGAGGCTCGCCCAGCGGACCGATCGGCACGAGCTCGATCCAGTCGTTCGGCGGCTTCTTGTTGGTCGAGAACGCCCACAGGCCGATCTGCGTGGTGTCCGGCAGCATCGACAGCGCGGCCATGCTGGCCTCGGTGGCGGTCTCGACGCGGGTCTTGTTGGTGCCGCCCTTTTCGAGCATCGAGCCGGAGACGTCGATGACGGTCAGCATGCGCATGTCCAGGCTGATCGCGCCCCACGTGCGCAGCAGTTCGGACACCTGGTCGGCGTTCGGGGTCTCGATCAGCTTGACGTCACCGGCCTGCACGCCCTCGACGTCGGTCGACCACTTGGCCGGCGCGGCGCCCTGCACGGTGCGGAAGCCGGCTTCGCCGAAGCGCTTCACGGTCTCGGCCGAGCGCAGCACCTTCTCGAACTGGGAAGCGGCCTCGCCGATGCCCTCCTGCTCGTTGGGGCGGGAGACCCTGACGAGCGGGTAGTCGAAGGAGAGCGTGCCCTCCTTCGGCGGGGCGCCGAGCACCGCGTTGTCCTTGACCGCGCGGTTGTTGGCGACCACGGACTGTTCGGTGGCGGCGAAGAGCGGGGCCTTCTCGGCGTCCGTCGTGACCTTGCCGAACGAGTCGCGCACCGACGGCACGGCGCTGCGACCCACGCGCAGCAGGGTGCCGACCAGTTCCGGCTTGGGAGTGCCGTCGGCGTTGCCGAGCAACGTGCGGATCACGAACAGCGAGGCGAGGCCCTCGGAGGTCATCGTCGGGTCGCTCATGGAGATCTGCACGCGCGGGTCGACGACCTTGGCCCAGGAGACGGGCGAGACCGGGAAGCCGATCTTCGACATCGCCTGCTGCGAGCCCGCCATCACCAGCGGGCTGGTGGCCAGCGAGGGCTTGATGTCGAGCTTCGGGGCCTCCGGGCCGGTTTCCGCGGCCTGACGCTGGGCCTCTGCGGCCCACATCGAGGAGTCGGGGATCCAGAGGGAATGGGGGTTGATCTGCGCGGTCGGGAGCTCGTTGGCCACGTCGGCCGCGTTGCGCGACTCGACCTGGACCTGGACGCACCGGCCGTTCACCACCGGCTGAGACCGCTGGTAGTCCTGCGCTGCCGCGTTCACGACATCTAGCGCGGCGGGTGTGACGGCGACCTTCAACGGCAGTGCGCCAGAGCAGTCGGCGCCGCTGGTGACACGCAGTGCCACGACCGTGACGCCCGCCGCCGCAATCACTCCGAGAAGGGCGCCCACGGGGAGGGCCACCCGCCGGAACAGACCGGGGGACGTGTGACGTGCTGACATACAGTTACTGACCTTCGGTCACGTGTTCACTCTTTCGAGTGGCGGGGGAACACTCGGGGGATGCATGAGGATGACATGTGACCCCCAAACGTAGTGAGACGGCGTGACCTGCGTCACTCATCCGGACGGCCGTATTTGTTCCGGATGAACCAAACAGCGTGAACATGCGTGGCAGGGGTCACGGGCGGGAACCCGCGAGGGGCCTCGACCGTTGGTTGCTCAGTACCCGACCAGCGGGCGGTAGGCTGGTCGGACGCGGTATGTGGGTCTTCCACTGCCCGACGCGCAAGTCAGGGAGGGTCGAGGCCGCCCGCCGGCCGTAAGTGCATGGACCGCAAGCGCCTGCTTCGCAACCCGCTGCTGTGGATCGCTGCGGTGTTGCTGCTCTACTTCGTCTTCACCGTGCTCTTCGACGACTCACGGGGCTACCACCCGGTCAAGACGTCCCAAGCCCTGCAACAGGTGCGGGACGGCAAGGTCAAGGAAGCCACGATCGAGGACAAGGAGCAGCGGCTCCGGCTCACCCTCACCGACGGCACCACCTTCGAGGGCAGCAACCGTCTCATCACGCAGTTCCCGGCCAGCTCGACGGACGAGATCTTCAACGTCCTCGACCAGGCCGGCAACAAGCCGATCGTGGAGACCAAGGTCAGCCAGGAGTCCATCCTGATGCAGATCTTGATCTACCTCGTACCGCTCGGCCTGCTGTTGCTGCTGCTGATGTGGATGATGAACAACGCTCAGGGCGGCGGAAACCGCGTTCTGAACTTCGGCAAGTCCAAGGCCAAACAGCTGTCCAAGGACATGCCCAAGACGACGTTCTCCGACGTCGCCGGTGCCGAGGAGGCCGTCGAGGAGCTCGAGGAGATCAAGGACTTCCTCCAGAACCCCGGCCGCTACCAGGCTCTCGGCGCGAAGATCCCGAAGGGCGTGCTGCTCTACGGCCCGCCGGGAACCGGTAAGACGCTGCTCGCCAGGGCCGTCGCCGGTGAGGCCGGCGTGCCGTTCTACTCGATCTCCGGTTCGGACTTCGTCGAGATGTTCGTCGGTGTCGGTGCCTCGCGTGTGCGTGACCTGTTCGAACAGGCCAAGCAGAACGCGCCGTGCATCATCTTCGTCGACGAGATCGACGCGGTCGGTCGTCACCGCGGCGCCGGTCTCGGCGGTGGTCACGACGAGCGCGAGCAGACGCTGAACCAGCTGCTCGTCGAGATGGACGGCTTCGACTCGCGCGGCGGGATCATCCTGATCGCGGCGACGAACCGTCCCGACATCCTCGACCCCGCGCTGCTGCGTCCCGGCCGCTTCGACCGTCAGATCCCGGTGTCCGCACCGGACCTGAAGGGCCGCAAGCAGATCCTCCGGGTGCACTCGAAGGGCAAGCCGCTCGCCGCGGACGCCGATCTCGACGGCCTCGCGAAGCGGACGGTCGGGTTCTCCGGCGCCGACCTCGCGAACGTCATCAACGAGGCAGCGCTGCTCACGGCCCGGCAGAACGGCCACGTAATCACGGCGACTCAGCTCGAGGAGTCGGTGGACCGCGTGATCGGCGGTCCGGCCCGCAAGAGCCGGATCATCTCCGAGAAGGAGAAGAAGATCACCGCGTACCACGAGGCAGGGCACGCCCTGGCCGCGTGGGCGATGCCGGACATCGACCCGGTCTACAAGGTCACGATCCTCGCCCGCGGCCGCACGGGTGGTCACACCCTCTCGGTGCCGGAAGAGGACAAGGACCTGATGACCAGGTCCGAGATGATCGCGCGACTGGTGTTCGCACTCGGTGGGCGCAGTGCCGAGGAGCTCGTCTTCCACGAGCCCACGACCGGCGCGTCCAACGACATCGAGCAGGCGACCAAGATCGCCCGCGCGATGGTCACCGAGTACGGCATGAGCGCGAAGCTCGGCGCCGTGAAGTACGGGCAGGAGCAGGGCGAGCCGTTCCTCGGTCGCTCGGCCGGTCGCCAGGCGGACTACTCGCTCGAGGTCGCGCACGAGATCGACGAGGAGGTGCGCAAGCTCATCGAGGCCGCGCACACGGAGGCGTACGAGGTGCTCGTCACCTACCGCGACGTCCTCGACGACCTCACGCTCGAGCTCATCGAGAAGGAGACCCTGCACCAGAAGGAACTGGAGCGGATCTTCGCCCGCGTCGAGAAGCGGCCGCGCATCACCCAGTTCAACGACTTCGGTGACCGCACGCCGTCCGACATCCCGCCGATCAAGACCCCCGGCGAGCTGGCGAAGGAACGCGGCGAGCCCTGGCCGCCGGTCGTGGAGGACACCCTCGACGACGAGCCGGCTGCCGAGGAGCCCGCTGCCGCGGCTCCGACCGAGGAGCTGCCGTCGCCGAACGGTTCCAACGGCGCGCACCAGCCTTCCGGGCCGCCGAACCAGTCGGGTCCGCCGAACTACGGCGCCCCGCCCGGATGGACCCCGGCGACCGTGCCCGGCGGCAAGCCGCACAACGTCTGGGAGCCGAAGAAGCCGCAGTCCGACCAGGACGAGCGGCAGTGACAGAGCACAACCAGCTCGACGCAGACGCCGGTCTCACCCGCAACGGGGAGGCCGGCGTCTCCGCGCGGCGGGTCTTCGACCAGGCGCGGGCGGAAGCTGCGGTGCGCGAGCTGTTGATCGCGTGCGGTGAGGATCCGGAGCGGGAGGGCCTGAAAGAGACGCCCGCTCGGGTGGCGAGGGCTTACCGGGAGTTGTTCGCGGGCCTCTACACCGACCCGGACAGCGTGCTGGCCAAGACGTTCGACGAGAGCCACGAGGAGCTCGTCCTCGTCACTGACATCCCGATGTTCAGCTTCTGCGAGCACCACCTGCTGCCGTTCCACGGTGTCGCGCACGTCGGGTACATCCCGAACGAGGCCGGCCGGGTGACCGGGTTGTCGAAGCTCGCGCGGCTCGTCGACCTCTACTCGAAGCGGCCGCAGGTGCAGGAGCGGCTCACGTCGCAGGTCGCGGACGCGCTGGTGCGGCGCTTGGAGCCGCGCGGCGTGATCGTCGTGATGGAGGCCGAGCACCTGTGCATGGGCATGCGCGGTGTGCGCAAGCCCGGCTCCCGCACCACGACTTCCGCGGTGCGCGGGCTGTTGCGCACGTCCGCCTCGTCGCGGGCGGAGGCGATCGAGCTGATCAGGGGCCGCTTGCGGTGAAAAGTCTGCCTCGCCCCGGCCGTTGCGTCGTGATGGGCGTTCTGAACGTCACGCCGGACTCGTTCTCCGACGGCGGCCGTTACCTGGACCGCGACGCCGCGGTCGCGCACGGCGTCGAGATGCACCAGCGCGGTGCCGATCTGATCGACGTCGGTGGCGAGTCCACCAGGCCCGGTGCCGAACGCGTCGAGGCCTCTGAGGAGATCTCCCGCGTGGTGCCGGTGATCCGTTCGCTGGTCGCCGAGCGTGTGCCGGTCAGCGTCGACACGATGCACGCCGCCGTGGCGTCGGCCGCGCTGGAGGCTGGTGCGTCGATCGTGAACGACGTGTCCGGTGGGCTGGCGGATCTCGAGATGATCCGCGTGGTCGCCGCGGCCGGTGTGCCGTACGTGGTGATGCATTGGCGTGGGCACAGCACGGAGATGGATTCGCTGGCGCAGTACGACGACGTCGTTTCGGACGTGCGCGACGAGTTGCTGCAGCGCGTCGAGGCCGCTGTCGCGGCCGGCGTCGCGGAGTCGTCGATCGTGCTCGACCCAGGGCTGGGTTTCGCGAAGCTCGGCGACCACAACTGGGAGCTGTTGCAGCGCCTGGACGAGCTG
Organism: Lentzea aerocolonigenes; assembly: GCF_000955955.1. GTDB lineage: Bacteria > Actinomycetota > Actinomycetes > Mycobacteriales > Pseudonocardiaceae > Lentzea > Lentzea aerocolonigenes_A. The sequence goes on along the minus strand of NZ_JYJG01000409.1, from coordinate 17,017 downwards.
GTCGAGCTGGGCTTCCCGGTGCTGGTGGGGGCGTCTCGCAAACGCTTCCTCGGCACGCTGCTCGGCAACCGTCCACCGGACGGCAGGGAGGACGCGACCGCGGCGGTGTCTGCTCTCGCTGCGTTCAACGGAGCGTGGGGTGTGCGGGTGCACGACGTCGACCGGACCTTGGACGCGGTCGCCGTCGCCGGTGCGTGGAGGCGGGGACATGGCTGACCGGATCGCGTTGACGGGCCTGCGGGTCCGGGGCAACCACGGGGTTTTCGAGCACGAGAAGCGCGACGGGCAGGAGTTCGTCGTCGACATCACGCTGTGGCTGGACCTCTCGTCGGCTTCTCGCAGCGACGATCTGAAGGAGACCTACCACTACGGCGAGCTCGCCGAGATGGCCGCGGCGATCGTCGGTGGCGAGCCGTGCGACCTCATCGAGACGGTGGCCGGCCGGATCGCCGACGCGGCGATGACCGACACCCGGCTGCACGCGGCCGAGGTGACGGTGCACAAGCCGTCCGCGCCGATCCCGCTGACGTTCGACGACGTGTCGGTGACGATCCGCCGGTCGCGCCGGTTGGCGGCGCCGCTGAAGGAAGCCCGGTGAGCCGCGCGGTTCTCTCGATCGGCTCGAACCTCGGCGACCGGTTCGCGTTCCTGCAGTCGGTGGTGGACGGGCTTTCCCCTTACGTGATCGCGGTTTCGCCCGTCTACGAAACGGCCGCGTGGGGTGTGGAGGACCAGCCGGACTTCCTCAACGCCGTGGTGATCGTTTCCGGCGACGGGATCGACGAGTGGGGCTGGCTGCGGCGTGGCCAGGAGCTGGAGAACGCCGCCGGGCGCGTGCGGGAGAAGCGCTGGGGGCCGCGCACGTTGGACGTGGACGTGGTTTCGGTGGACGGGGTGACCTCGGACCACCCGGAGCTGCTTCTGCCGCATCCTGGGGCGTTTGAGCGCGCAACAGTCTTGATCCCGTGGCTCGACGTCGAGCCGGACGCGGTGTTGCCGGGCCGCGGTCCTGTCTCTGCTTTGCCCGTGTCGCCGGAAGGTGTGCGGCGGCGTGACGATCTCGTGCTTTCCGGTTGGATGGAGTCGTGAGGTTCACCCGTCCTCGTGACCTGGCGACGATAGCGATCATCGCCGGGCTGCTGACCCACCTGGTGCTGCGGTTCGCGTACGACTCGCTGCCGCCGTTGCCGCGTGCGTCCGGTTCGACGTTGCTCGCCCTCGGGGCCGTGGAGCTGTGGCTCGCGTTCTCGTTGCGGGCTCGGATCCAGCGGCGTCCGGGCGCCCGGCCGGTGCAGCCGCTCACCGCGGCCCGTGCGGTCGCGCTGGCGAAGGCTTCCTCGGTTTTGGGCGCGTTGATGTTCGGTGCCTGGACCGGCCTGCTGATCTACACCATCCCGGTGCGCGACGAGTTCGCCGCGGCCGGGAACGACCTGTTCGCAGCCGTTGTCGGGATGGTTTCGGCCGTTGGCTTGACGGCCGCCGCCCTGTGGTTGGAACACTGTTGCAAGACGCCGACGGAGACTCCCGGGAAGGATTAGATACCCGGCCGTAGGTCTCAGTCGCATAACTACGCGGTACCCTCGTGCCCATGACCGGGCGAGGCGCGTCGGCCGACGACGAGCAGGAAGATCACGGTCGTGGCACCGGGCGATTGCTTTTAGTAGCGGCATTGGCGCTCGCCCTCGTGGCCGCGGCGGTGCTCGTTGCGAGCGACAGCGCCCGCATGCTGCGCCTGGCCGTGGTGGCCGCGCTGTGGGCGGCCCTCGTGGGAGCCTTCCTCGCCGCCAAGTACCGCAAACAGGTCACCGAGCGTGACGAGGAGGTGGCCGACCTCCAGTCCGTCTACGAGCTGGAGCTCGAGCGCGAGGTAGCCGCTCGCCGCGAGTACGAGCTGGAGATCGAGTCCGAGACCCGCAAGCGGATCGAGGAGGAGTCGCGCGCGGACATCGAGGCCCTGCGCGCCGATCTGCACGCGTTGCGCGACAACCTCCAGGCGTTGCTGGGCGGCGACGTTCTGGTCGAACGCGTGGCGCTGCGCGCCGAGTCCACCCGCCTGCGCTCGCTGGCCTCCGACGCCGCGCGCCTGGCGTCGCTGCCCGAGAACCGCATCATCAACGCCAAGCCCGCGATCACCGCCTCGGTCACCTCTTCCGCGTCGGAAAAGCCGTCCGAACGCACCGAGCTGATCGAGCGCGTGGCCCACGAGGCCAAGATGCAGCCGCCCCGCCGCGAACCCTTGCGCCCAGAGCCCGCGCGCCCGGAGCCGGCCCGCACCTCGCCCCGCCCGCAGCCGGCTGCCGTCCGCCGCGAACCCGTGAAGGCCGCCAAGCAGGAACCGCCTCGCCCGCAGCAGCGCCCGCCCGGCGGCGTCGCAGCCCGGCTGGGCAGCGTGGCTCCCCAGGTGGCCCAGCCGCCGACGGTGAAGGCTCCGCCCGTCCAGCCGCAGCCGGTGCAGGCCCAGGTGAACCGCACCGAACGAGTGCAGCGCCCGCAACCCCAGAACCGCACCGAAGCACTGTCGCGCCCGGCCGAGCCGCCCAAGGCACCGGCCGCCGTCGCCAAGGCAGTGGAGACCCGCAAGCCCGAACCGCGCCCCCGCGTGGCCGAGCGCACCGAGATGATCGACCCGTCCGCACTAGTCGAGTCCCGCGCAACGGCCACCGGTGGCGGCCGCCGCCGTGCCGACGACCGCCCGGCACCCGAGCAGGACAGCGGTTCGTGGGAGACGTTGAAGCCTTCGTCCGGCGGCTCGCCGTCGAGTGGCCGTCGCCGTGCGGACGACCCCCCGGCACGCGAAGAAGCCCCCCGCGCTCGCCGCACCTCCGAGGACTCGCTGGTCTCACTGCCCCCGGTCGGCCGCCGCTCCGCCGAGCAGTCGTCGGCCCGCTTGCCGGTGGTGCCGACCGGTCGCCGGACTGCGGCGGACGAGCCATCGGTGTCCGGCCGCCGGATCGCGGAAGACTCGTCCACCCGCCTGCCCGCGGTCTCCACCGGCCGCCGTGCCGCGCCTGAGGACCCGTCGGGTGCGCATGCGGACGGCAAGTCGGTGAGCGAACTCCTGGCGTCTCTGGGCGGTGGCGATGCGCCTCGTCGTCGGCGTCGGCGGGACGAGTAGCGGCTCGTGGGTGCGCTGGCTGGCGGGAGGTTTGTGATCGCGCCGGTCAGCGGTGGCTCGTGCACGCGCGTGAGGATCGGTTGGGTGCGTGCACGGATGGCGAGTCGGTGAGCGAACTCCTGGCGTCTCTGGGCGGTGGCGATGCGCCCAGCCGTCGGTGGACGTGCGGCGGGCTTGTCAGTGTTGCGGCGCTTACGAATGTCCGTGATCAGGTCCGCCGGCGGACGTTCCGCGCCGGCGACGACTCGTGTGCGGTTACTTGTCGATGTCCCCGACGATCACGGCGAACGAGCTCAGCACCGCCGGCAGGTCGTCCACCTCGGTGCCGGGCAACAACGCCGACAGCGCCTGGACGTTGTTGAACGACGGCGTGCGCAGCTTGAGGCGCCACGGCGTCTTCTCGCCGCGCGACGACAGGTGCACGCCCGAGGTGCCGAGCGGTGCCTCGACGCGGGTGTAGACCGAACCCTCGGGTGCCTTGATCGCCTTGGGCAGGCGGAGGTTCACCGGGCCCGACGGCAGCTGTTCCAGGCACTGCGACGCCAACGCGACGGAGAGCTGCACCTCGGACAGAAGGCAGCGCACGCGCGCGGCGGCGTCGCCTTCTGTCCGAACGACTGGCGTGAACGACAACGACTTGTAGGCGGGCAACGGGTCGTCGCGCCGGAGGTCGAAGTCGACCCCGCTGGCGCGTCCGATCGGTCCGGTCACGCCGTATGCCAGGGCGTCGGCGTGGGGTAGAACGCCGAGTCCTTCCAAGGCAGCGAAATCAACGGTCAGCGAGGAAACATCCACAGTGGACAGGAATGAGGCGACGCGGGTGGCCCAGCCCGCTGGGACGTCCTCGCGCAGGCCGCCGATCCTGTTGAACATGAAGTGGATGCGGCCGCCCGAGGCCTCTTCCATCAGGGACTGCACGCCCTCGCGGTACGTGGCGGCGTTGGGGGACAACGGGGTCAGGAACACCATGTGCGCCATCAGGCGGTTCAGCTCGCACAGCAGGGCGCGCAGCCATTGGGCGCGGGCCGGGACGTCCATGCCCGTCATGCGTTCGACGGCCAGGGCGACGGCCAGTTCGTTGCAGAAGGCGGAGAGCCAGTCGTGGCGGTTGGCCAGCGTCAGGACCTGGCGGTAGTCGCGGACCTCGAACAGCTTCTCGGCGCCGCGGTGCAGGTGGCCCACCAGCGGCTCGGCGGCGGTGATCACCAGGTCTGGCGTTACGGTCAGGCGCAGGCGGTAGGCGCCGTGGGCCGACGGGTGCAGTGGGCCCAGGTCGATCACGCGGTCCACGCCCAGGTACTGGGCGCCCGCACCCACGCCTACGGTGATCTGCTCGCTCACCCGAGCATGGTTTCACGCCGCGCCGAACTCCCCGTGCCGGCTAGGACCTGGTGATCGCGAAGAAGAAGCAACCGTGCGAGAGGCTGCGGATCTGGAGCGAGTCGACTTCGGGATTGTTGAACGATCCTTCGACTGCACGATCGAACGATCCTGGCTCCACGACCGCGCCGTCGTGGATCTGACCAGCGGCGTTGTAGGAACGTAGGATGCGGGGATTGTTCAACAATTCTACGGGGAGACGATCCAACGAGGGCACGTCGGAGCAGTCCACGTGCGTGAAGATCGGGCCGACCTCCTCGTACGGGCCCTTGCCGGACGAAGGCGAGTAGCGGAACAACCAGACCGGCTCGTCGGGCAGCGACTTCCGCAGGCAGCAGCGCAGCGGCACACCGGGTTCGGAGGCCCGGTACTCGCGACCGGGGTCGAGGAACGAGGCGTCAGGCGAGACGTTGTGGATTCGCATGACAAGAACGATCGTCGTCAAGCCGAGGAAAAGCTGGCGGGAATCGGACACCAGGACGGCAGCGCAGGCAGCAGATCCGAGACGTCCACCCCACGACCGTGCAACAGCCAGCCGAACGCACCCAGCCCACGCGGGTCACGCAGCTCAGCGATCCGTCCAGCACGAGCAGCCGACTCCAGCCAGTCCCACCCGGAACCGGCAACAGATCCGGTCAAACCCAAGGCGCCCAACGCATCCCGCTGCGACACCAGCACGAACTCCCCACCGGCGGCAGCGGCACACGCGTCCAAAGCCACGTGCGCGGTGATGTCACAGGACCCGTCGAACACCGGCGGAACCTGCCGCCCGTCCCGGTACCCGGTCAGCGTGAACCGCCGCGACGACACCAGATGCCCGTAGTCGATCGCCAGCGCCGCCCCGCGAACCGACGAAACGGCAGCCGCCCAAGCCGCATCCCGAGGCGCCCCCACCTCGGCCTGCTCGCCCGGACCAAGAGACGGCCACCATCGAGTGATCCACGGATCGGAGGAAGGCCCGGTCACCACGGGGCACGGAATCGCGTCGAGCCACTCGTGCCCGACCAGCAGCCCGACACACGAAGGAATGGAAGTGGTCCAGCGAACTCCGGGCAGCAACACCGGAGGCCCGAGCTCGACGGCGGTCACCCGCAACCGCGAGGCCAGCGACCCGGAAGCCAGAGACCGCACCGCGAACGCCAGCTCACCTCCACCGGCACCGACGTCCACGAAGTCCAGGACCTGCGGAAACCCCAGAGCAGCGTCGACCCGCGCCAACAACGACAACAACGCGGAAGCCAGCTCGGGACCGACCAACGGCGAGGTGCGGAAGTGCGAAGAGGGCTTCTCCCCGCGTGCGAAGAAACCGGAAGGCCCGTACAAAGCGGCGAGCCAAGCGGCTTCCCAGTCGAACATCCGTCAAGTGTGCATCTAAGGTCATTTCCCGTGAACGACGCCGACCTCACGCCGACGCCGACCCGCAAGCGCATCGAGCAGCGCCGCTGGACCGTCCTGTTCCCCGTCGTGGGGCTGATCGCCCTGGCCGCGGCGGGTCTCGTGCTGTTCGCGCTGGGCACCTCGGCCATCGGCATCGAGCCGTTGCTGGTCGGTGCCGCAGCGGCGCTCATCCCGGTCGCGTTCGTGGTGAGCGCGTTCCTGTGGATCGACCGCTGGGAGCCGGAACCGGCGAAGATGCTGCTCTTCGCGTTCCTGTGGGGCGCGTGCGGCGCCACGATCAGTTCGCTCGCGTTCAACCAGACCAGCCGGGTGCTCGGCGATCTGCTCACCAACGACGGCACGACGTTCACCGCGGTGGTCGGTGCGCCGATCGTCGAGGAGGCGACCAAGGCCGCGTTCCTGGTGGCCGTGTACCTGCGCCGCCGGCACGAGTTCGACGGCGTCGTCGACGGCATGGTCTACGCAGGCATCACGGCCGCGGGCTTCGCGTTCACCGAGAACATCTGGTACTTCGGCCGGGTCTTCCTGGCGAACGGGCTCGGCGGCATGGGCGGCGGGGTGATCGCGTTGTTCGTGCTGCGCGGGGTGCTCTCGCCTTTCGCGCACCCGCTGTTCACATCGATGACCGGCATCGGGGTCGGCATCGCGGCCAGCTCCAGCAACACCAGGACCAAGATCCTCGCGCCGATCGGCGGCTATCTCACGGCGGTCGGCCTGCACTCGCTGTGGAACTTCTCCACGACCGTCGGCACCGGCTCGGACTTCATCAACCTCTACTTCCTGATCATGGTGCCGGTGTTCGCGGGAGCCGTCGCGATCGTGGTCTGGCAGCGCCGCCGGGAGCAGCGGATCGTCGCGGGGCAGCTAGCGTCGATGGCGCAGAACCGGTGGATCGCGACCAGCGAGGTGGCGTTGCTCGCCAGCCTCGAAGGGCGCAGGAACTGGCTGCGGGCGGTCCGGCGCAAGTCCGGCGAGTCGTCGGCCAAGGCCGTGAAGACCTACCAGGAAGCGGTCACCGAGCTCGCGTTCCTGCGGCACCGCATCGAGCAGGGAACGGCGGGTCAGAGCGCCGAACAGCGGCACGGCGTGCTGCTCGACACGCTGAACGCGGCCAGGCTCGCCGCACGCCGGTGAGTCCTGTCACCGACCGGCCTCAAGCCAGGATCGGCGGGATTACCCTCGGCGGCGTCGTCTGGTACCCGAACCGGGACTGGAACGTCAGAAGGAGTTAGTCGCATGGACGCGACCCCACGTCCGGCCAGGCTCGCCGTCGGTGTCATCTCGGCAGGCCGCGTCGGTTCGGTGCTGGGCGCCGCGCTGGCCAGGACGGGTCACGTGGTGGTCGGCACGTCCGCCGTCTCCCAGGCTTCCCGCAACCGCGCGGAGGAGCTGCTGCCCGGCGTCCCGATCGACGACCCGACCGAAGTCGCCCGACGCGCCGACCTCGTGCTGCTCGCGGTGCCGGACGACGAGCTCTCCGGACTGGTCAAGGGCCTCATCGCCACGGACTCGCTGCGCGCGGGCCAGATCATCGTGCACACCAGCGGCGCCCAGGGCGTGAAGGTCCTCGAACCCGCTGCTCAGCTGGGTGCTCTCACGCTCGCCCTGCACCCCGTCATGACCTTCACCGGCCGCGAGGAAGACCTGCAGCGGATGCGCGCCGCGTGCGTCGGCGTCACGGCCGCGGACGGCGACGAGGTGGCGTGGAGCGTCGGCGAAGCGCTGGTCGTGGAGATGGAAGCGGAGCCGATCCGCGTTCCCGAGGCCGTCCGCCCGCTCTACCACGCGGCACTGGCCCACGGTGCGAACCACCTGATCACGCTGGTCCGCGACGCCGCCGACCTGCTCACGAACGCGAACATCCCCAACGCCGAACGCCTCCTCGGGCCGCTGCTGTCCGCGGCGCTCGACAACGCGCTGCGCCACGGTGACCGTGCCCTCACCGGTCCGGTCGCCCGAGGCGACACGGGTACCTTGCGCAAGCACCTGACCGTGCTGGCCGAGCAGGCACCCGACACCCTGCCCAGCTACCGCGCGCTCGCCCGCCGCACCGCCGACCGGGCCGAGCACTCCGGGCTGCTCAAGCCCGACGCGGCCAACGACGTTCGCACCACTCTCGAGGACTGACGTGACCAAGCCACTGACCAAGGACGACTACCGCACGGACGACGTCACGGTGCACCGCGACCCCGCCCGGCTCAACCGGGTGATCAGGGCGCTGCGCAACGCCGGCCGCAACGTCGCGCTGGTGCCGACGATGGGCGCGCTGCACGAGGGCCACCGGCAGCTGATCCGCGAGGCGCAGGTCATGCAGAACACGGTGGTCGTGGTGTCGATCTTCGTGAACCCGCTGCAGTTCGGCGCCAACGAGGACCTCGACAAGTACCCGCGCCAGTTCGAGTCCGATGTGGACATCTGCCGCGCCGAGCGCGCAGGGATCGTGTTCGCGCCGTCCGTCGAGGACATGTACCCCGAGGGCGCACAGGTCACCGTGCACCCCGGACCGCTGGGCGACGAACTGGAGGGCGCGGTCAGGCCCGGCCACTTCGCGGGCGTGCTCACGGTCGTCTCGAAGCTGTTCAACATCGTGCAGCCCACGTACGCGGTGTTCGGGCAGAAGGACTACCAGCAGCTCCAGTTGATCCACAAGATGGCGCGGGACCTCAACTTCCCGCTGGACGTCGTCGGTGTGCCGACCGTCCGCGAGCCCGACGGCCTCGCGCTGTCGTCGCGCAACGCCTACCTGAGCCCGGAGCAGCGCCAGCAGGCCGTCACGCTGTCGGCCGCGCTGACCGCCGGTGCGCACGTGTCCTCGCAGGGCCCCGACGCGGTGCTCAAGGCCGCGCACGACGTGCTCGCGCAGACGCCCGAGATCGAGCTGGACTACCTGGAGCTGCGCGGGATCGACCTCGGTCCCGCGCCGGAGAACGGTGACGCGCGCCTGCTCGTGGCGGCCCGCGTCGGTTCCACCCGCCTGATCGACAACATCGCGGTGTTGCTCGGCGAAGGCGACGAGTAGGGGGATGTGGCCATGTTCCGCACGATGCTGAAGTCCAAGATCCACCGGGCGACCGTGACGCAGGCAGACCTGCACTACGTCGGCTCGGTGACGGTGGACGAGGACCTGATGGAGGCCGCCGACCTGCTGGCGGGCGAACAGGTCGCCATCGTCGACGTCACCAACGGCTCTCGGCTCGAGACCTACGTCATCCCCGGCGAGCGCGGCACCGGCGTGCTGGGCATCAACGGCGCGGCGGCGCACCTCGTGCACCCCGGCGACATCGTGATCCTGATCGCCTACGGGCAGATGGACGACGCCGAGTCGCGCACCTACCAGCCGCGCGTCGTCTTCGTGGACGCCGACAACAAGGTCGTCGACCTCGGCTCCGACCCCGCGCATGCTCCCGAGGGGTCCGGTCTGGTGAACGGCTCCACGAGTGCGCCTTCTTCTGAGACCGTTGAGGCGACCGCGCTCGACGCGCTGATCCAGGCCGAGAACTGAGGAATCACACCGTGCTGCTCGCCATCGACGTCGGCAACACCAACATCGTGCTCGGTCTGTACGACGGGGTCGGCGACAAGGCCCCGCTCGTGCGCGACTGGCGGATGCGCACCGACGCCAGGATGACCGCCGACGAGCTCGCGCTGACCATGCGCGGCATGTTCGGCGAGTACGCCGACAAGATCACCGGCATCTCCGCGCTGTCCACCGTGCCCGCGGTGCTGCGCGAGCTGCGGGTGATGCTCGGCCGCTACTACGACGCGGTGCCGAAGATCCTGGTCGAGCCGGGCGTGAAGACGGGGGTGCCGCTGCTCGTCGACAACCCGAAGGAGGTGGGCTCGGACCGCGTGATCAACACGCTGGCCGCGCACCACCTGTACTCGACCTCGTGCATCGTCGTCGACTTCGGCACGTCCACGAACCTCGACGTGATCTCGTCGCGCGGCGAGTTCCTCGGTGGCGCCTTGGCTCCCGGCATCGAGATCTCGGTCGACGCGCTGGCCGCCCGTGCCGCCCAGCTGCGCAAGGTCGAGCTGATCAGGCCGCGCAACGTGATCGGCAAGAACACCGTCGAGTGCCTGCAGTCCGGCATCGTCTGGGGGTTCGTCGGCCAGGTGGACGGGCTGGTGCGCAAGATCACCGAGGAGCTCCAGCAGACCGACCCCGGACCCGTGACGGTGATCGCCACGGGCGGTCTCGCCCCGCTGGTCGTGTCGGAGTCCTCGACGATCGCGCACCACGTGCCCGACCTGACCCTGCTGGGGTTGCGCTTGGTGTTCGAGCGCAACATGACTAGTCGCTGACGCGGACCATCCGGAACACGTCGGAGTACATGGGGACGTCGAACGGTCCGTTCGACGTCTCCGGGCGCTCGCGGAGGAACGCGAGCATCCTGTCGTTGACCTCAGCCCGCTCCTCGTCGTCGATGACGAGCATGCGCGAGTGCGTGTTGATCCAGGCGATGGCCGCTTCCGGTGAGTTCCTGCGGTGCACGTGCGGGAAGATCTTGTGCTCCGGAGCCTCGAACAACGGGTGCGCCATGATCTTCACCGGGCTCTGTCGCTGAGACTCGACGCTGGTGTTCGACACCTGCTGGAAGTCCTTGAGCCACGGCACGTCGTCCTCGGTTTCGAGCCACATGGCCGCCAGCACGCCACCCGGCCGCAGCACGCGGGCGATCTCCGGCAGCGCCTTCTCCTGGTCGAACCAGTGGAAGGCGGTAGCGACGAACACCGCGTCGACCGTGCTGTCCGGGACCGGGATGTGCTCCGCGTGGCCGGGCAGCGCGCGCACGTCGTGAACACGGCGCACGAGCTCGGACAACATCTGCTCGTTGGGCTCCACCGCTGTCACGCGGTGTCCTTCAGCGACCAGTCCCGCGGTGAGCTTGCCGGTGCCCGCGGCGAGGTCCAGCACGTCTAACCGCTCGGACGTGCCCAGCGGCTCCAGTGCCCACCGGATCGCCGCCACGGGATAGTCAGGCCGGTGTTCGGCGTAGGCCTCGGCCTGCGCGCCGAACGAGTCCGCTCGCCTCGCGTGTAGATCCATCCACCCAACTTAGGCCGTCGCGAATCCTGCGGGGTATCCGGTTCGCTATGTCATAGCGGGTGTCCGTACCCTTCTCCGCGTGAGTGAGCAGCCGAAGCAAAACCTCGTGACCAGCGAAGAAGACCTGCCAGAGCAGATGCGCGTGCGCCGGGAGAAGCGTGCGCGGCTGCTCGCTTCCGGCAAGGAGCCGTATCCCGTCGAAGTCGCGCGCACGCACACGTTGCGCGAGATTCGCGACGCGCATCCCGAACTCGAACCCGACACGCAGACCGGCGAGATCGTCGGAGTGACCGGGCGCGTCATGTTCATGCGCAACACCGGAAAGCTGTGCTTCGCGACGTTGCGCGAAGGAGACGGCACCGAACTGCAGGCGATGCTGAGCCTCGCCGGCGTTGGTGAGGAAGCACTTTCCGAGTGGAAGACCGACGTCGACCTCGGCGACCACGTTTTCATCCACGGTGAGGTCATCAGCTCGCGCCGCGGTGAGCTTTCCGTGATGGCCGACGAGTGGCAGCTGACGTCGAAGTCGTTGCGGCCGTTGCCGACCCTGCACCAGGAACTCGGCGAGGAAACACGCATTCGTCAGCGATACGTCGACCTCATCGTGAGGCCGATGGCGCGCGACACCGTTCGGACCCGCGCGAACGTCGTTCGTTCTCTGCGCGACTCGTTCCACCGGCGCGGATTCCTCGAAGTCGAGACCCCGATGTTGCAGACGCTGCAGGGTGGTGCGACCGCGCGTCCGTTCATCACGCACTCGAACGCCCTCGACATCGACCTGTTCCTGCGCATCGCGCCGGAGCTGTACTTGAAGCGCTGCGTCGTCGGTGGCATCGAGAAGGTCTTCGAGATCAACCGGAACTTCCGCAACGAGGGCGTGGACTCGTCGCATTCGCCCGAGTTTTCGATGCTCGAGTACTACGAGGCCTACGCCACGTACGACACGAACGCGAAGCTGACTCGCGAGCTCATCCAGGAAGCCGCGGAAGCGGTGACGGGTTCTCAGATCGTCACGTTGGCGGACGGCACGGAGTACGACCTGTCGGGTGAATGGACGACGCTCAGCATCTACGAGTCGTTGTCCGGAGCCGTCGGTGAGGAAATCACCCCCGAGACGCCGGCCGAGGTGCTTCGGAAGCTTTGTGACCGGCACGAACTCGAGGTCAACCCGAAGTTCGGGCACGGCAAGCTGGTCGAGGAGCTGTGGGAGCACCTGGTGTGCGACTCGCTCTACCTGCCCACCTTCGTGCGCGACTACCCGGTCGAGACGTCTCCGCTCACCAGGCAGCACCGCACCAAGCCGGGTGTCGCCGAAAAGTGGGATCTGTACGTCCGCGGATTCGAACTCGGAACCGGTTACTCCGAACTGGTGGACCCGGTGATCGAGCGGGAACGCCTGGAAGCGCAGGCCCGTCTTGCCGCGGCCGGTGACAACGAGGCGATGCCGGTCGATGAAGACTTTCTGCGATCACTGGAGTACGGAATGCCACCGAGTGGTGGCGTCGGAATGGGTATCGATCGGCTGCTGATGGCCCTCACGGGTCTGGGTATCCGGGAGACCATCTTGTTCCCGCTCGTTCGCCCTGAATGAGTAACTTTCCGGATGTCGATAGGTGCAATGCGGCACCCGTGCGCTAACCTGCCTCGCAGAAGGCTTTAGTTGGCGACGCGGGTGCACCGCGCATTCGGGGTCCAGGAGGATACGCATGGCGCAGAAGGTCACCGTGACCCTCGTCGACGATCTGGACGGCTCCACTGCGGAGGAGACCGTCGAGTTCGGGCTGGACGGTGTCAGCTACACGATCGACCTTTCCTCGGGCAATGCGGGCAAACTGCGGGACGCTCTTGCCGACTTCGTCGGTGGTGCACGTCGCGCGGGTGGTCGTAAGCGTGTTGGGCCAGGTCGTCCGGCGGGTGTGAAGGCGCGCCCGGCATCGGCGGATCGTGAGCAGAACCAGGCCATTCGAGAGTGGGCCCGCAAGCAGGGCATGAAGGTGTCGGATCGCGGCCGCATCCCGGCCGAGGTGCTCGACGCGTACCACCAGCAGGGCTGAAATTCGGTAAAACACGAAGGGGTTCCGAGGATGATTCCTCGGAGCCCCTTCGTGTTTGTGTGTGACTGTTCAACTACGCGCTGGATCGACGCCGAAACCCTTCGCGAGGTCGTCGAGCATCGCGTGCGCGCCCTGAAGACTGACCGAAGATACCCAAACGACATCCGAGACGTCCTGCTTCTGGCCTTTTAGTTGACCCCACAACGGGTTGGCCAAATATTGATCCTTGATCTTCTGCGTATCACCCTTCGGGTCCGCCCAGGTCGAGACGAAGATCCGCTCCGCGTCGAGCGACGAGATCTGCTCCTGGCTGAGGTCGACCGCGATCTTCTCCGAGGTCGGTTGCCCCTGGGGGCGGGTGAGGCCGGCGTCCGAGAACAGCACGCCGCCGGGGAACGACTTCTCCGTGTAGAGCCGGACGGTCTGCTCGCCGCCGACGAACCGCGCCAGCGAGATCGACGGGTTGTGACCGACCTTGGCGCGAATCGCGTCGCCGACCTTCTTGGCCCTGGCCTCGTAGGCGGCGATCTTCTGGTTCGCCAGCTCCTCCTTGCCCAGCGCCTTGCCGAGCAGGCGGATGTTGTCCTTCCACGTCGGTCCGGTCGTCACGCTGAACACCGTGGGGCCGATCTTGGATAGCTTGTCGTAGATCCCCTCGTGCCTGACCTTCGCCGACACGATCAGGTCCGGCCCGATGGTGGCGAGCTCCTCCAGGTTCGGGTTCGTGAGGTCGCCCACCGCCTTGGCGCTCTGCGCGTACTTGGCCGCGTCCTGCGCCAGGTACTCCGGCAGGCCGTCGGTGCGGTAGCGGGTGTACGCGACGACCTCGGTCTCCAGCGCGAGCGCGGCGTCCACGTAGCTGGAGTCGAGCGCGGCGACCTTCTTCGGCCGGTCCTTGATCTCGGTCCTGCCCATCGCGTGCTCGATCGTCACCGCGGTCCAACCGGGGTCGGCGGGTCCGCTCCGGCTCGTCGTGGTCGCCTGACCACACGCGGTGAGCGCGAGTAGCGCCACACTGATCAGTACCGGTGTCCGCATCGATGGCTCCAGGAATTCGGTTAGGCTTACCTGTCTTTCGCGGAGCATATGTCGGGCATTTGGAGGGGTGGGCGTTGGGCCGTAAGCCGTTGGTCGGCCTGCTCTTCCTGTTGATCGTCCTGGTCGCCGTGTCGCTGGCGAGCATCGCGGTCGGCTCGAAGGAGATCTCGCTCTCCGGGGTGTGGCACGGGCTCTTCACGCCGACCGGGGTCGAGGACGACGTGGTGATCCGCGAGCTGCGGATCCCGCGGACGTTGCTCGGCATCGTCGTCGGCATCGCGCTGGGCGTCGGCGGCGCTCTCATGCAGGGCCACACGCGCAACCCGCTGGCCGACCCCGGCATCCTCGGCGTCACGCACGGCGCCGCGCTGGCGGTCGTGCTCTCGATCTTCCTGCTCGGGGTCGACTCGCTGGTCGGCTACATCTGGTTCGCCTTCGCCGGCGCGATGATCGCGAGCGTGGTGGTGTTCCTGCTCGGCTCTGCGGGGCGTGGTGGTCCGTCGCCGGTGACGCTCGCACTGGCAGGAGCGGCGGTGTCGGCGCTGATGAACGGACTGGTGTCGGCGATCGTGCTGCTCGACCAGCAGTCGCTCGACGCGTTCCGGTTCTGGCAGGTCGGTGCGATCGCCGGCCGGGATTCGTCCGTGCTGAACCAGGTGCTGCCGTTCCTCGTCGTCGGGCTGGTCCTGGCCGGGTTGAACGCGGCGGGCCTCAACGCGTTGTCGCTCGGCGAGGACGTGGCCAAGTCGCTGGGCGTGAACGTCGGCAGGACGCGGTCGCTGGGCATCCTGGCCATCACGCTGCTGGTGGGCGGGGCCGTGGCGGCGTGCGGGCCCATCGGGTTCCTGGGGCTCGTGGTGCCGCACGTGGCGCGGGCGTTCACCGGGCCGGACTACCGCTGGATCCTGCCGTACTCGGCGCTGCTCGGGGCGTGCCTCATCCTGATCGCCGACATCGCCGGCCGGGTGATCGCGCGTCCGTCCGAAGTGGAGGTCGGCGTGATGCTGGCGCTGCTCGGCGCGCCGTTCTTCATCTACCTGGTGCGGCGCAAGAGGCTGGTGAAGATTTGACGACGACCAAGGCCGCACCCGCGCTGAGGCTAGGTGTCACCTCGTTCAAGCTGCGGCGGCGGCCGTTGCTGGTGGTGGCGTTGTCGCTGGCGCTGCTGGCAGCGCTGCTGGTCGTCGGCATCATGATCGGCGACTTCCCGCTGACCGTCTCGCAGGTCGTCGACACGTTGTTCGGCGGCGGGACTCGGCGGGACCAGTTCGTGGTGACCGAGCTGCGGTTGCCGCGGGCGCTGACCGGACTGCTGGTCGGTGGTGCGCTGGGGCTGTCCGGGGCGATCTTCCAGGCGATCGTGCGGAACCCGCTGGCTTCGCCGGACATCCTCGGCGTGACCTGGGGAGCCGGCGCCGGGGCGGTCTCGGTGATCACGTTCGCCGGGTCGCTGGGCGTGGTGACCGGGAGCGCGGCTTCGGTCGGGGTGCCGATCGCCGGCCTGGCGGGTGGGCTGATCGCCGGGCTGCTGGTCTACGCGCTGGCGTGGCGGCAGGGCATCGAGGGCTTCCGGATGGTGCTCGTCGGCATCGGCATCACCGCGGTGGCCGGCAACTTCACGCATTACCTGCTGACCGTGGGGGACGTGCAGGACGCCGGACGCGCGATGCTGTGGATCACCGGATCGTTGAACGGGCGCGGGTGGGAGCACGTCGTGCCCGTGGCGCTGGCCTTGGCGGTCCTGGTTCCGGTCGCGCTCGTTGGCGGGCATGTGCTCGGGGCGCTGCAGTTCGACGACCAGACCTCGCGCGGGCTCGGGGTGCGGGTCGACCTGGCTCGGTCGGCTCTGATCATCGTGGCGATCGTGCTGGCGTCCGTGGCCACGGCTGCTGCCGGACCCATCGCGTTCGTCGCGCTGGCCACGCCGCAGATCGCGTTGCGGCTGGCCGGAACCGCTCAGCCGCCGCTGTTCGGGTCCGTGGTGATCGGCGGCGTGCTGGTGATGGCGTCCGATCTCGTGGCTCGGACCGTTTATCGCACTGAGCTGCCGGTCGGGGTCGTCACGGCCGTGCTCGGGGCGCCTTATCTGATGTTCCTGCTGGTTCGGAGTCGCCGGGAGGCGCGGGTATGACGGTGCGTCTTGAGGCTTCCTCGCTGTGCGTGGGGTACGGCGAGCGGCTCGTGGTCGACACCCTGGACCTGTCGATCATCGACGGCACCGTCACCGCGGTGATCGGGCCGAACGGGTGCGGGAAGTCGACCTTGCTGAAGGCTCTTGGGCGGCTGTTGCCTGCTCGGTCCGGAGCGGTGTTGCTGGACGGCAAGCAGATCGATCGGCTGGCCACCAAGGACGTCGCTCGGGTTTTGGGGATGTTGCCTCAGGCGCCGTCTGCTCCTGAAGGGCTGACTGTGGCGGATCTCGTCGCGCGCGGGCGGCATCCGCACCAGTCCTGGTACCGGCAGTGGTCTTCCGAGGACGCCGCGGCCGTCGACGCCGCGTTGGAGATGACCGGGATCCTGGATCTGGCCGAGCGGACCCTCGACGAGCTGTCCGGTGGCCAGCGGCAGCGGGCCTGGATCTCGATGGCGCTGGCCCAGGGGACGGACCTGCTGCTGCTCGACGAGCCGACCACCTACCTGGATCTCGCGCATCAGATCGACGTGCTGGATCTGGTGCAGGAGTTGCACACGTCCATGGGACGGACGGTGGTGATGGTGCTGCACGACCTGAACCTCGCGGCTCGGTACGCCGACACCGTCGTCGCCATGCGGGACGGGCGGATCGTGGCTCAGGGCGCGCCGGCCGAGGTGCTGACCGAGAAGATGCTGCTGGACGTGTTCGGACTGGACGCCAGGGTCGTCGAGGACCCGGTTTCCGGTACGCCGCTGGTGGTTCCCGTCGGATCGCGGCACCGGCTGCCGTGAACCTGTACTAGATGGCTGATTCCAAGGGGTCGGCTCTGTTGGCGTCTGCAAGTACCG
>NZ_JYJG01000408.1 GCF_000955955.1 Lentzea aerocolonigenes | reverse complement strand
CCTTTGGGGCGCCTCGCCTTCGGCTTCGGGTTATCGGTGTGTGGGGAAATCGGTCGCTTCGCTGCCGATTGGGTGGTTTGGTCTTGGGGTGGACCTCGACGTTGTTGTGTTGTGGGTGCGGACTGGGTGGACCAAGGCTTCTCGGGGCGGGCGTGAGGCTGCTCGGCGTAATGCTGTGCCTGAGGCGTTTGCGTTGCCGCATGGTCGGGCCGCCGTGCACGAAGTGGTTCAGGTCGAGTGGCGTGGCTTTGAGCCGGAGTGGCGTGAGGAGCGCGACTCGATTGATCCCATCAGCCTCAGCCTTCGCGAGGAGGATGACGTGCTCGCGGTGCAGTTGCACGACACCATGCTCGCGCCGCCTCGGCGGGTGGTGCGGCCCTCGCCGGTGCGGCTTGGGCGGGGCGAGTGGGTTCGGTGGCAGGTCAACCATCGGTGGACTCGGCCCCGGGATGGTGGGTGGAACTACGAGTTGACCACCCTGAACTTGGCCTACGGGGCGGTGGCTGACTTGAAGTTGTTCATGGGCACGCCGACCCGTTTTGTGGATGAGCGGGCTGCTTTGCGTTAGGCGACTTGGGGGGCTGGGGCCGCGAAGGTGTTGCAGGCTGTGGTGGTGTTGGTCTTGAAACCCGTGCTTGCCCAGTTGGCCTGGTTGGTGGCTGTGCCGTGGGCGTTGTTCTCGGGCTTCTCTTCCACGGCGTACTGGAAGTCTTCCTGGGCCTGGCGGGCGAGGCTGGTTGAGATCGAGGCCCTGCCTGAGGCGCTGGTCAGGAACATGCCCGCGAAGCAGTTGGCTTGGAGTTCGATTCGGCGCGACATTTCCAGGCCCGCTGGGGTTTTCTCGCCTGCGTCGGTGATTTTGAGGTCGGCTGCGCGCAGGAGGCCGGTCAGGGCTTGGACGTGGTGGCCGTACTCGTGGCTGAGGGTGGCGAGGTGGGTGGCTGGGGCGTCGCCGCCGCCGTTGTCGCGCAGGCGCGAGGTCGGCATGTAGATGGTGCGGTTGCGGCCGCAGTAGTAGGCGACTGCGTGGTCGGATTCCGGGGCCGCGCCGCAGGGGCCGTCCTTGAGGGTGGGGGAGGCGTCCAGGGAAGGCTTTTCGAAGGGCATGTTCGCGGCCGTCAGCAACGGGCCCCAGGCTGCGTTCAGGCATTCGACGCCTGCTGCGTAGTAGGCGGCGAGTTGTTTGTCGGAGACGCCGAAGACCGGGAGTTGGCAGGTCACTGGGGGGAGCGAGGCTGCGGTGACCAGGAACGGGTGGTCTGCCAGGCGGTAGACGGCTCGGGGGCGGACCGGGGTCGACGGCTCGGTTGAAGGCGAGGGGGCTGGGCGGGAACCTGCCAGGGCGTGGCCGGTTACCAGTCTGGGGCGGCTCAGTTGACCGATTCCGAGGACGAAGGCGACCACCAGCACGAACACTGCCCCGAGCACGACCGGGTTGTTCTTGGCTGGTTGGGTCACGTTTGTCCCTTTCGGGTCTAGGAGACTGAGCCCGCGTCCGCTGCCCAGGTGTTGCACTCGGAGGCCTTGTTCGAGCGGTAGCCGCGGTCCACCCATGCCGCGTTGTTCTCCGGGGTGCCGTGGTCCTTCGTCGGGTAGATGTCGTAGTCGCCTCGGTTGCCTGCGTCGGTCAGGCCCACTCGGATCACGTCGATGGGTATCGCGCCGTGGGACAGAGGGGCCAGGCTCATGCCTCCGAAGCAGGTGGCTTGCAGCTCCATCCGGCGGTTCAGGTCGAGGCCCTTCGGAGTATCCCACCCGCCCGCGTCGTACTGCGCGCGGTCCGATGCTTTGAGCATGCCGGTGAGCCACTGGATGTGGTGGCCGTACTCGTGGGCGAGCTGGCCCAGGTACTTGCCGGGGTGGTTCGGGTTGTTCGGGTTGCGTTCCGCGGCGTAGGCGTTGGCGGTCCAGTAGATGCCGCCTTGGCAGTAGCGCGCGGTCGAGTCCGGGCGGACGGTGCCGCACGGGTACTGCATCTGCTCGGTGACGATGTGCAGCTCAACTGGTTGGTAAGGAAGGTTGGCGGCGGCCAGGGCGGGCTTCCACATGCTCTCGATGCACGGGAGGGCCGCTCGCAGGAACGTGTCCTGGCCCTGCGGGGAGTAGTCCATCGCCGGGAGCGGGCAGCCGTTGATGTTGTTCGCGCCGAAGTTCGGCTTCAGGAACGGGTGGTCCGCCAGGGCGTAGACGGCCTTCGGGCCTGCCGGCGTCGCGGGGGTGGACGGCGTGCGGGAACCCGACGCGCGGGACGACGTGGTCGTGGTCGCCGTCGTGGTCTCGGTGGTCGTCGTGTCGCCGAGGGTGGGGCTGTAGGTCGTGTAGTTCTGGAAGCCCGCGTCCTTGACCTTGCTGTTGAGGGTCGCCGCGAAGACGCCGACCGCGCCGAGGCCCAGGATCACGACGCCGCCGAGGATCAGGGCGATGATCGGGCCGTTGCTCTTGCGGCGGGGTGGCGGCATGACCGGGTACGGCGCGTAACCACCGGGAGGCGCGCCCCAGGAGGGCTGCGGCGGTGGCATGACCGTGCCGGGTGGTGGGCCGTACTGGCCCGGTGGCGGGCCGTACTGCGGAGGCGGAGGACCCTGCGGGGGCATTCCGTACTGCGGTGGCGGGCCTTGTGGCGGACGCTGCCCGAGTGGTGCGGGCATCGGCGGTGGGCCGACCGGGCGTGGCGGTGGCCAGTTGCCCGGTGGCGGAGGTTGCGTCATCGCCTGAGGTCCCCCCATTGGTCAGCCTGGGTCGGGTACGAGCATATGCGGAGCGAGATCACGCGTCCCCCGACCGGGCTAACGCGTCCCGTCCACGTTCTTGAGACGCGCGGGGCGGGGGATCGGTTCACGCGACGTCCGCTGAGCTTGCGGCCCAGGTGTTGCAGGCCTTGATGTCGTTCTGCTTGTGGCCGTGCATCACCCAACGGTCGTTGTTGGGCGCGCTGCCGTGGTCAGCCGGTGTGCGGTCGTAGTCGCCGCGTTGGCTGGGGTCCGTCAGACCTGTGTTCACGACGTCCATCGGGATGACGTTCTTGTGCGAGAACGGAGCGAGCGTCATGCCGCCGAAGCACGTGGCCTGCAGTTCCTTGCGGCGGTTGAGTTCCAGGCCCTTCGCCGTGTCGAACCCGCCGACGTCGTACTGGGCCTGGTTCGCGGCCTTCAGGAAGCCCGCCAGCCACTGGATGTGGTGGCCGTACTCGTGGCTGAGCTGGCCGAGGTAGACGCCGGGATGCCGGGTGCCGCCCTGCTCGTTCGCGTAGAAGCCCGCCGGCCAGTAGATGATGCCCTGGCAGTACATCGCGGTGGAGTCGGCGCGGCGCGAACCGCACGGCGACTGCGTGCTGCCGCGGAAGACCTGCAGCTCTGCCGGCTGGTAGGGCAGGTTGGCCGCCTTCATCGCCGGCTGCCACGCCTTCTCGATGCACGGCAGCGCGGCGGAGAGGAACGCCTCCTCGCCGGCCGGGTCGTAGCGCATCGGCGGCAGCGGGCACGCGGCGAAGTCGTTCGCGCCGACGCCGGTGCTGAAGATCGGGTGGTCGGCGAGCTTGTAGACCGCCTTCGGGCCCGGCGGGGTCGTCGGCGTGGAGGACGACGTCCGCGTTGACGAGGTGCGGGTGGACGTCGTCGTCGTCGTCGTGGTGGTCGTGGCCTCGGTTGTCGTTGTGTAGTTGTAGGTCGGGCTGTAGGTCGTGTAGTTCGAGTAGCCCGTGTCCCTGACCTTGTGGTTGAAGCTGGCCGCGAACACGCCGACCGCGCCGAGGCCGAGGATCACCACGCCGCCGAGGACCAGCGCCAGGACCGGGCCGCTGCTGCTCTTCCGGCGCGGCGGCATCATCGGGTACGGCGCGAAGCCGGGCTGCGGCTGGTGTCCCCAGGTCGGCTGCGGCGGCGGCATCACGGGACGCGGCGGTGGCAGGGGAGCGCGGCCGGGAGGCGGGCCGTAGGGCGGCGGACTCATCGGAGGCCGCGGCGGGCCACCGTGCGGCTGGTTCGCGGGAGGCGGGCCGTACGGCGGCGGACCTTGCGGGCGGGCGCCGGGAGGCGGGCCTTGAACAGGGCGGGGAGGCATCGGCGGCCCGTACGGTCGTGCCGCGGGCACGGGTGGTGGGCCTACCGGGCGTGGTGGTGGCCAGTTGCCCGGTGGCGGTGGTTGCGTCATCGCCGAAAATCCCCCAGATGGCGTCTGTTCGAAAGTCCGCCGGAGCATATGAGGACTCCGCTATTGTCCGCAGCCGTGTTGAAGAACTGGGGAGTGGCGATCTTCGCCGCCGTTGCGTTGACCGCGATCTCGGCCGTCGGCGCGCTCGCGCAACCGCTTCCCGGGACGGTCAGCACCGAGGTGCGGATGAAGCTGGAGCGCGACTCCAAGCTGACCATCACCGAGACCGTCCACGTGCCGGACGGCAAGACGGTCAAGCGGACCGTCCCCTTGCGACTCGCGGTGGGCAACGACCTGGAGCGCCAGTACCAGGTCACCGACGCCCGGGTCGAGGGCAAGGGCAGTGCGACCGTCAGCAGTGACCAGTTCACCACCACGTTCGAGGGCGGCCAGGCGACGCTGACCTACACGGTCGTCGGCGCGGTCGCCCCGGTCGGTGACGCGCTGGAGGTCCGCTGGCAGGTCGCGGGCGGCTGGGACACCGAGCTGGACAAGGTCGCCGTCACGTTCTCCGCACCCGACTCGCCGACGTCGGTCAACTGCCTCGCGGGCCCGGTCGGGTCTTCGCAGCCGTGCACGAGCGCGGACCTCGCGGACGGCAAGGGCGTGCGGGCGCAGGAGATCAAGCTCGGCGCCGGCGAACGCGTGGATGTCGCGATCGGACTGTCCGCCGGTGTCGTGCCGCCCAACGCGGTCGTGGTCGAGCAGTCCGGCCTCGCCGCCGCGTTCGCGCTGACCCCGGTGAGCGGGATCGCGCTCGGCGGGCTGCTGGTGTTGCTGCTCGGCGGCGTCGCGCTGCTCTGGTACCTGCGCGGCCGGGACGTCGCGGCGCTCTCCAGCGAGGTCGGCGCGGTGTCCGTGCTGGTGCGCGACCAGGGCGGCCGGGTCGCGTTCGCCTCGCCCGACGGCGTGCTGCCCGGCCAGGTCGGCACGGTCGTCGACGAGCACGTGGACGTCGTCGACGTGACCGCCACGGTGATCGACCTCGCCGTGCGCAACTATCTCTGGATCGCCGAGACCGAAGGCCACGACTGGCAGATCGTGCGCCGCAACCCCGCGGACGCGTCGCTGTCCGGGTACGAGAAGGCCGTCTACGAAGCTCTTCTGCCGCAGGGTGTCGAGGCCGTGACGGTGTCCGAGCTGCGTGGGCGGCAGGTCGACCTGGCGCGGGTCCGTGACGAGCTGTACGCGGACGTCGTGGAGAAGCGCTGGTTCGTGCGCCGTCCGGACGCCGAGCGCAGCCTGTTCTGGTGGGTCGGCATCGGCATCGCGGTGCTCGGCGTGGCCGCCACGGTCGTGCTGGCGCTGACGATCGGCAACGCGCTGTTCGGCCTCGCGGTCGCGGTCGGTGGCGTCGCGCTGGCGTTCGGCTCCCGCTCGATGCCCGCCCGCACCAAGCGCGGCAGCGAGCTGCTGGAGCACGTCCGCGGCCTGCGCGGGTACCTCCACGGGGTGACGCCCCAGGACGTGCCGGAGGACGACCGCGAGCTGGTGTTCTCCCGGTCGCTGCCGTACGCGGTGGTGCTCGGCGAGACCGAGCGCTGGCTCGCCACGTTCGGTCAGCAGGACCTCTATTGGTACGGGAACTCGGAAACCAACACAGACTTCCGGCGTACCTTCCCCGCGTTCCTGGGGGCGCTGGACGGTGTGCTCGCCCAGGCGGGGCACCTTCGATCCCTTCGGACGCCGAACCCGTAGGCTGGCGCACATGGCCTCACCCGAACTGCACAGGTTCACGTTGCCCAACGGCCTGCGGGTGGTGCTCGCCCCCGACGCCAGCGCACCGGTCGTCGGCGTCAGCGTGCACTACGACGTCGGCTTCCGCTCCGAGCCGGAGGGGCGCACCGGTTTCGCGCACCTCTTCGAGCATCTGATGTTCCAGGGCAGCGAGAGCCTGGAGAAGCTGGCGCACTTCCGACATGTGCAGTCGTCGGGCGGCACGTTCAACGGGTCCACGCACCCGGACTACACCGACTACTACCAGGTGCTGCCTTCAGCGGCGCTGGAGCGGGCGCTGTTCCTCGAGGCCGACCGCATGCGCGCGCCGAAGATCACCGAGGAGAACCTCCGCAACCAGATCGACGTGGTGAAGGAGGAGATCCGGCTCAACGTGCTGAACCGCCCGTACGGCGGGTTCCCCTGGATCCTGCTGCCCGCGGTGCTGTTCAAGACGTTCGCCAACGCGCACAACGGCTACGGCGACTTCGTCGACCTGGAGAGCGCCACGGTCGATGACTGCGCGGAGTTCTTCGACACGTACTACTCGCCGGCGAACGCGGTGCTGACGGTCGCGGGCGACCTCGACGTCGAGGCCGCGAAGGCGTTGGTGGAGAAGCACTTCGGCGACGTGCCCGCGCGGCCGAAGCCGGAGCGTCCCTCGTTCGCCGAGCCGGCCCCGCAGGGCGAGGTGCGGCACGAGCACGGCGACGCGCTGGCCCCGCTGCCCGCGATCGCGATCGGCTACCGCGTGCCGGACCCGGTCACCGACATCGACGGCTACCTCGCGTACCTGGTGCTCGCGGGCGTGCTGACGGACGGCGACAGCTCGCGCCTGCAGCAGCGCCTGGTGCACCGCGAGGGCATCGTGATCGACCTGAACGCGGGCTGCGGCCTGTTCGGTCCGCTGGAAGCCCGCGACCCGGACACGTTCAGCATCACCGCGATCCACACCCCCGAGGTCTCCCACGAGCAGGTCGTCGCGGCCATCGACGAGGAGCTGCAGAAGCTCGCGCAGGAGCCGCCGTCGGCAGAGGAGCTCGCGAAGGTCACCGCTCGCTGGGCGTCGACCATGCACAAGGAGCACGACCGGCTCACGAACCGCACGCTGGGCCTCGGCTCGGCGGAGCTGCTGTTCGGCCGCGCCGAGCTGATCTACGAACTGCCCGAGCGGATCGCCTCGGTGACCGTGGACGAGGTGTCCGCCGCGGCCAAGGCGCTGCGTCCGGACGCTCGTGCCCTTCTTCTCGTCAAGCCCACCGGAGGAGCCCAGTGACCGCGTCTACTTCTGCGGCCAAGACCCACCGTTCCGCTGAGGAGATCGGTCGCACCGCCGTCGGCCCGCGTCCGTTGCCGGAGCTGGGCTTCCAGAAGGCTGCCGCAGATCTGTCCACTGTGGACACCACGCTGCCGAACGGCCTGCGCGTCATCGCGATCCGCCGTGCCACCGTGCCGATGGTCGAGGTGCGGCTGCGCGTTCCGTTCGCGGACCCGGCCGCGTCGAGCACCGGTTCCGCCCATTCGGCTCAGGCCGAGGTGCTCGCGAACACCGTGCTGACCGGCACGGCTTCGCGTTCGCGCGTGGCGATCGACACCGAGCTCGCGCTGGTCGGCGGCGAGCTCGACTCCGTGGTCGACCCGGAGCGGTTGAGCTTCACCGGCAACGCCCTGGCCACCGGTCTCGGCACCGTGCTGGACGTGCTGCGCGACGTGCTGACGTCCGCGTCGTACCCGGCCGAGGAGCTGGAGCGCGAGCAGGCCCGCCTGGTCGAGCGCATTGCTCTCGCCCGTTCGCAGCCGAGCGTGATCGCGCGCGAGGCCCTGCAGAAGCAGCTGTACGGCGACCACCCGTACGCCAAGGAGATGCCGGAGGCCGACGAGGTCGCCGCGGTCACCCGCGACGAGGTGCTGGCGTTGCACCGCAAGGCGTTGCTGCCGCGCGGTTCGGTCTTCGTGGTCGTCGGCGACGTCGACCCGGCCGCCGCGGTGGCCGAGATCGGCGAGGCGCTCGGTGCGTGGCAGGGCGAGGGCGAGGCCGTCCAGCTGCCGCCGCTGCCCGCTGTCTCGGGTGGCGACGTCCTGCTGGTGCACCGCGCCGGTGCCGTGCAGTCGCAGATTCGTCTTGCTGCGCAGGCGATTCCGCGCACGGACCCGCGTTACCCGGCACTGCAGCTCGCGAACCTGGTGTACGGCGGGTTCTTCTCCTCGCGGCTGGTCGAGAACATCCGCGAGGACAAGGGCTACACCTACAGCGCCCGGTCGCACCCCGAGTTCACGGTCCACGGCGCGACCCTGTTGATCGACGCGGACACGGCCTCGGACGTGACGGCGGCGGCGCTGCTGGAGACCCGTTACGAACTGGCGCGGCTCGGCATGGTCCCGCCGTCCGAGTCCGAAGTGGACGTTGCCCGCAGCTACGCCATCGGCACGCTGCTGACCACCACGTCGTCGCAGTCCGGGCTCGCCTCGTTCCTGGTGAACCTCGTCGGGCTGGGTCTCGGGATCGACTGGCTGGTCGCGCACCCGCAGCGGCTGCAGGCCGTGACGCCGGAGCAGGTCGCCGCGGCGGCGCTGGAGTTCTTCGCGCCCGGCAACTTCACCGGTGTGCTGGTCGGTGACGCCGAGATGTTGAAGCCGAAGCTCTCCGCTCTGGGCGGGGTCTCGTTCCAGTGAGTTTCGACCTGCTCGGACTACCCGCGCTGTCGCGGTTCGTGATCGACCGGTGTGAGCCGTTGCGCGGCGACGACGAGAAGCTCGCCGCGCTCTGGCCCAAGGCCCGGATGATCGTCGTCGACACCCGCGGGCGCACGTTGGTCGCTGATCGCGGGGTGCGGCTGGCTGACCGGCCCGCACAGGATTTCGGCGATCAGCCGCCCGTGAACGCCGTCCTGCTGGGTGAGCAGGACGGCGTGGCGTACTTCGCGGTGCTGATGCCGGCCGAGGACGGGGACGAGGTTCCTGCTTCCCGTGCGTGGGGGCCGCCGGAGTTGACGGACGAGCCGCAGTGGCTGGACCTGCGCCAGGCCGGGGCCACTTTGGACGATCACTCCGCCGGGTTGTTCACGACCGCGGCGGCGTTGTTCCAGTGGCACCGGCTCGGCAAGTACTGCGCCAAGTGCGGTGCGCGGACCGTGCTGGAGAAGTCCGGGTGGACCAGCGTCTGTTCCGGGTGCGGGCGGGAGGAATATCCGCGGACCGATTCCGCGGTGATCTGTCTCGTGCACGACGGGGCGGACCAGGTGCTCGTCGCGCGCGGTCCGGAGTGGCCGGAGGGCCGGTTCTCCGTGCTGGCCGGGTTCGTCGAGGCCGGCGAGTCGCTGGAAGCCTGTGTGGCGCGGGAGATCTTCGAGGAGGTCGGGGTCGCTGTGCGGGACATCCGGTACCTCGGGTCTCAGCCGTGGCCGTTCCCCCGGTCGTTGATGATCGGGTTCGAGGCGGTGGCCGATCCTGCCGAGCCGTTGCGGCTGGCCGACGGGGAGATCGCCGAGGCGAAGTGGGTCTCCAGGGCCGATGTGCGCCAGGCGATCGAGGTGCCGGGGAGTGTTCCCGGGCTCGGGCTCGCCGGTGGCGCGTCGATCGCGTTCCGGATGCTCCAGAGCTGGGCGGCCGTCTGACCGGATTGCGCTGAACGGACTCCTCCGGTGTGGTCTAGTTAGGCAGATCACACCCATTCTGAGGGGGCTGGATGAGCAACCCGGAGCTTGAAGCGCGCAACGCGGCGTTGCGCGGCCAGGTGGATTCGATGCTGGCGAACCTGGAACGGCAGACCGCCCAGCTGAAAGAAGCCCAGGCCGAGGCGATGTCGAAGACCGGCCGGGCGACGTCCCAGGACGGTCTGGTCGAGGTCACGGTCAACGCCGGTGGCATCGTCACCGGCGTCACGTTCGCCCCGGCCGCGTTCGAGCGCAGCACACCCGAGAAGCTGGGCCAGAGCGTCGTCGCGACGATCCAGCGAGCCGCCCTCAACGCGCGCGAGCAGGCCGATGCCGTGCTCGCGCCGTACCAGGAGGGCATTCCCGACCTGCCTGACCTGTTCCCGGGCATGCCGTCCATCAAGGACCTGATCCCGACGCCGCCGCCGATCGTGCAGCAGACACCACAGCAGCACAACGAGGACGAGCCGCCGGAGTCCTTCATGGACCGTCGCGGGAGCCAGTGGTGACCGGCTTCGAGGTAGATCCCACGGCACTGCGCGCGGCCTCGCCGAAGTTCTCGGCGGCGGGCGACAAGCTGCAGACCGCGTGGGAGGCGCTGCGCGGCGTGCTCGACGCCAACAACGGCTGCTGGGGCGGCGACGACGCGGGCAAGCAGTTCCAGCAGTCGTACCTGCCGCTCGCAGACCAGGCTCGCCAGGCGTTTCCGGTGCTCACCGAGGGCATCCACTCGATCCGCACCGGCCTGGACGCCTCCGCGGACACCTGGGAAGCCGCCGACAAGGGCGGCGCCCAGTCGTTGGGAGGTAAGTGAGCCGTGGGCATCGAGATTCCCGGCGCTGTCCAGTGGCTCACGCCGATCGTGGTCGGCGCGGACTGGCCGGAGGGCGACGAGACCAAGCTGTGGGCGATGCGGGACGCGTGGAACGCGGCCGCGAAGGCCGTCGGCGAGGTGATGGGCGACGGCAACAGCGCGTCGACCGCCGCTCTCGGCTGTATGAGCGGGCAGACCGCGGACAAGTTCAACGAGTACTGGCAGAAGTACACGGAGGGCGACGCCTACCTGGTCAGCCTGCAGCAGATCTGCACGGACCTCGCTTCCGGCTGTGACAACGCCGCGTTGGGCATCGAGTACACCAAGCTCAGCATCATCGCCGCGCTGATCATCCTCGCGGCGCAGATCGCCGCGATGATCGCCTCGGCGGTGGCGACGTTCGGCGCGTCGACGGCGGGCATCCCGATCGCGCAGGCGGCGACCCGCTTCTCGGTCCAACTGCTGTTCCAGCAGCTGATCAAGCAGATCGCCATCAACCTGGCGATGAACGTCGGCACCGACCTGGCGATCCAGGGCCTGCAGGCGGTCTTCGGCGAGCGGACGTCGTGGGACGCCGGCAAGACGCTCGACGCGGGTATCGCCGGCGTGGCAGGTGGTCTTGCCGGTGGACTGGTCGGCACGGGCAGCGCCGTGCTCGGCAACGCGTCGAAGACCTTCGTGCAGGCCGCCGGACGTGGTGCCGTGGAAGGTGCCATCTCCGGGGCCGGCGGCAACGTGCTGACCAATCTCGCGCACGGCAAGGTCGAGGCGAAGGACTTCGGCTCGGCGATCCTGTCCGGCGGTGTCTCCGGCGGCGTCGGTGGTGCGGTCGGCGGTGGGCAGAACAGGCGAGAGGGCCTCAAACAGACCTGGGAGACCGGGAAGTCGCCGGACGGCCAGTACACCGCGGGGGCGAACACGCAGGGCCACGCCTACCAGACCCCCGACGGGTCCACCGTGCGCG
Source organism: Lentzea aerocolonigenes (assembly GCF_000955955.1). Classification (GTDB taxonomy): domain Bacteria; phylum Actinomycetota; class Actinomycetes; order Mycobacteriales; family Pseudonocardiaceae; genus Lentzea; species Lentzea aerocolonigenes_A. The sequence goes on along the minus strand of NZ_JYJG01000408.1, from coordinate 11,399 downwards.
CCAACACCGGGACAGACCCGAACCCGCACCAGGGCAACCGGGTGGTCGAGGGGACGAAGAACACCCTCGGCAAGATCGGGCCGAACAACGTCAACGACCCGACCGACAGCGACTACCAGGTGAAATCCTCGGCCAACCCGCCGCGGATGGTCGGGCATCTCGACCTGCCCGACCCACCCCGGAAGTAGCTACCGCCAGCGCTGCCAGCCGTGGATCGGGGCGTGGTCTGGACGGGTCTCGCCCCAGTCCCGGCTCCCCGGCGGCAGCAGGTGGTGCTCGGCGAGCCGCATCCGCCCGCGCACCCGCCACCAGTCGGCCAGCAGCCACGCGGTCAGCAGCACTGTGGCCGCGACTCCGATCCACACGTTGACGCCCTTGCCGGCGACGAGGAGGAACATCCAGGCGAAGGTGCCGGTGACGGACGCGGCGAACAACCGCCAGCCGATCGCGGTGGTCGTGAGGGAAGTCTGGGCGATCCCGGTCGAGTGCCGCCTGGCCCAGTGGCGCAGCTCCCGCCATTCGTCCATCGACATCTGCGTTGGCTGAACCGGCGTTGCCTGACGCGACCGGATCACCTCGGCGAGCTCACCGGCCTGCGTCACCGGCAGGAGCCATTGCTGAGGCCGGGCCACCAGGCGCAGCGTCGGGCCGTTGCCGACGAGCGTTTTGTGGCCACCACCGGGCAACGGCCACAGCTCCGGGTGTGGCGATGTGCCCGGTTGCACCAGCGTGAGGTCTCCGAGCCACATCGCTTGGGTGAGGAACTTTCCGTTCTGCGACGCGCCCAGCCGGTGAACCAGGCGATGCTGCTCGACGTACAGCGACCCGCCGGTGCGCAGCGGCACCCGCACCTGGACGTTGCGGCCCAGGTTGGCACCCAGCCGGAACATCCGTGCGCCGAGGTGTCCCAGCGTTGGGCACAGCACCAGCAGGACGGGTATCCAGACGTATGCCTTCGCGCCGATCAACCAGAACACGACGATCGGAACGGAGAGGAACGCCAACCGGCTCCAGAGCCAGGGCACGTTCCGGTTCAGCACCCACAGCACACCCGCAACCAGCGGGGCCGCGAGCATGAGCCGTGGTATGTCGGAGGTGGCGATCAGCGCGACCTCTGGCAGCACAACTGTTCCGGTCAGCGCGAGAGTCCCGCCGACCAGCCAGCGCACCGCGAGCGAAGGCCCGGTGAGCGCAACCGCGGGTCCTTCCACCGACGTGGCGGACGCGCCAACGGGTCGCGGCGCCTCACCGGCCTCGGCGCGGTTGTTGTCCGTGACGACAGCGACCGAAGGCGCGTCGGCCAGGCTTGGCACCCTTGACCGGACGAGCGAGACGAACTTCCGCGGGTCCTCGACAGGCAGCACCTGATCGCCCGTGGTCGTCCGCAGCACGACTACGTCACCCTGGGGAACGGGAAGGGCGCGACCATCGTGCAGCGTGATCCACGGTGCCTCGCCACGCACCGCCTGCCGCGTGCCGATACCGAGAAGATCGCTGAACCCGTACGTCAGCACCGGGGTCTTGTGCGGCGTGCCCGCGATGATCTCCAGGCCGTTGTCGGTGACCTCGATCGTGTCGACGTAGCGGCTTGGCTTGAAGTCGGCGCGGAACTCGAACAGCACCTTGTTCGGCGCGCGTTTCGAGACCAGGTGCGCGAGGTAGGTCGCGACGAGCGGGACGCCGAGCAGGATCGGCATGTTGACCGCGGGCGACTTGCTGCCCACGACGATCACGGTGGTGATCGCGACGACGGCCGAGACGCCCAGCGCGACCAAGGGCCAATGATGCGGCTTCACGGCCCACATCATGGCAGTGGACGGTCGTCCACGACGTGTTTCATGACCACTGTGGAGTTCATTCGCCTGACCCCGGGCAGCTTCACGAGCTTCTCGTCGTAGAGCTGTTGGTAGGCGGCCAGGTCGGTGGTGGCGATGCGCAGGAGGTAGTCCGGCTCGCCGAAGAGTCGTTGTGCCTGCAGGACGTTCGGGATCGCGGCTACTGCTCGTTCGAAGTCGGCGACGGTGCTCTCATTCTCCCAGTGGACGGTGGCGAACACGAGGGCCTCGAAGTGCAGGCCGACCGCCGCCGGGTCGACGACGGCCCGGTAGCCGCGGATCGCGCCGTCGCGTTCCAGGTCGCGCAGGCGGCGGTGGCACGGGGAGATGCTCAGGTTCACCCGTGCGGCCAGGTCGGTGACGGTCAGGCGGCCGTCCTGCTGCAGCTCGGCAAGAATCTTTCGGTCAACGGTGTCCACGGGGTCATTCTTCCCCTGAAAGCGGCTTGAGCAGGGTAAAGGCGGGAACACCTTTGGGCTGATGCTTCCTAGCCTTTCGGGCATGGAGCTGAGCACGGTGGTGGCGTTTCTGGCGGTGGACCTGCTGCTGGTCCTCACGCCTGGAGCGGACTGGGCCTACGCGATCGCGGCGGGGTTGCGCGGCCGGTTCGTGTTGCCCGCGGTGGCGGGGCTGGTGGCCGGGTACGCGGGCTACACGGTGCTCGCGGTGGCTGGGCTGGTGGTGGTCGTGGCCAGTTCGAAGGGGCTGCTCACCGCGTTGACGGTGGCCGGGGCCGCGTACCTGGTGTGGCTGGGGTTCGGGGTGCTGGCGCGTCCGGCGAGTCCTGGTGCGGCTGAGGAGCTGGCGGCCTCGCCGGGACGGGTGGTGCTCAAAGGGGTCGGGATCAGCGGGTTGAACCCCAAGGCGATGTTGATGTTCGTGTCGTTGTTCCCGCAGTTCATCGATCCGAGTGCGGGCTGGTCGGTGGCTGCGCAGACGGCGGTGCTCGGGGCGTTGCACATGGCGTTGTGCGGGGTGGTCTATCTGGCGGTCGGGGTCTTTGCGAAGGCGGTGCTGACCACCCGGCCGGGGGTGGCACGGGTGGTGTCGCGAGTCAGCGGGGCGATGATGATCGGCATCGGTGGGGTGTTGCTCGTGGAGCGGATGGTGGGTTAGGCCCGACCGGTGACCCAGTTCGCGTAGCTGTGCCAGGCGATCTCGGGGAGCTCGGCGTGCAGGGCCGGGATGTCCAGGTCCAGGCCGGTTTCGGTGAAGTAGCGGAACATCGCGGCCAGGTCCGGGGAGTAGGTCTCGGCCTGGGCGAGCGAGTACTCGACGAACTCGGTGCCGCGGATCGCCGCCATCTCCGGGCCGGTGAGCTGGTCGCTGGCGATGTCGACGCGCCGGTTGTGGAAGCGGGCCGGTTGTTCGAAGGCCAGTACAGCCATCGCGGCGATGTCCTCCGGCGCGATCAGGTGCAGCTTCAAGGTCGGTGGGATCGGTAGTGCCACGAAGCCTTTGTTGCTCATGAAGGCGGCCGGACCCAGCACTGTCCAGTGTGGATGGACGGCGGCCAGGTGCCGTTCGATCTCGGCTTTGGTGTCGAAGTGCGGGATGCCGGTGCCGCGGTCGGCGTTGGTGGCCGAGGTGAAGACGACGTGCGGGACGTGCCGGGCGGCGTCGACGGCGGCTTTGCCCTGGGACGCTTCGGAAGGGCCGCTGAGCGGGGTCATCAGGAAGAGACCGTCGACGTCGGCGAAGGCTTGCTCCAGCGAGTCCGGGTTGTCGAAGTCGCCGTGGACGTCGTCGGGGTGCTTGGGGTTTCGGGTGACGCGGCGGACTTCGTGGCCGCGTTCGGTGAGGAGTCGGGCGACTGCGCCGCCCTGGGTGCCGGTCGCGCCGGTCACTGCGATTTTCACGTGGTGATCCTGGAGATGTAGCCGTCTGGGCGGATGGTGGCTTCGGCGCCGTCGATCGCGATGCTGGTGCCCTTGCCGTCGGAGAGGTCGAGGCCGGGGACGAACGTGCCGGCGAGCGGGTGGTCGGAGCCGGTGTCGTAGCGGATGTCGGTGCCCTGGACCATGGCGGAGATGCGGTCCTTGACCTGCGGGAGGTCGAGGAGATCGCCGAAGAGCGAGTACAGCTCGCGGGTGTGCGGGTCCGGGCGGGTCAGGGCCACCTGCGCCATGGTGTTGTGCAGCACGCGGGCGGCGACCGGGTGGCGTTCGGCGGTGTAGGTGCCGATCAGGCCGGGGTCGCCGGTGGCGAGCTTCCACCCCAGGTTGAGCGCGTCCTGCAGACCCAGGTTGAGGCCCTGACCGCCGAACGGGGAGTGGATGTGGGCCGCGTCGCCCGCGAGCAGGACGTTGCCGCGGCGGTAGGTGGTGGCCTGGCGGGTGTTGTCGGTCCAGACCGTGGCGGTGTGGACGGCGGTGATGCGCACGTCCAGGTCGCTGACCCGGCGAAGGGCGGCTTCGAGGATCTCGGGTGTTGCCTCGCGGTCGGCCGGCGGGCCGTCGAACTCGAGGATCATGACGCGGCCCTTGAGCGGACCGGAGGCGTAGACGCCGTGCGGGGTGCGGTGCCAGCCGCGCGGGAGTTCGGTGTCCAGGTCGACGACGGCCTGGTAGCCGGTGAGCGTCGGGTCGGTGCCGGGGAAGTCGAAGCCGGCGAGCTTGCGGACCGCGCTGCGGCCGCCGTCGCAGCCGACCACGTAGTCGGTGCCGAGGTCGAGTGACGTGACCTCGACGCCGCGGCGGATCTCGACGCCGAGTTCGAGTGCGCGGGCTTCGAGGATTCGTTCGAGTGCTTGCTGCGTCAGCATGACGATCGGGAGACCGTCCAGTTTGAACATTCCGGCGAAGTGACCGGTGGAGCCGTTGGGGCGCCAGGCGAGACCGGCGGACTCGGCCTCGCCGGCGGCGTCGATCGCGGGACCGAAGCCGCGCATGGCGAGCATCTGGTAGGTGCGGCCACTGATCATCTGGGCCTTGATGGTGTCGGCCTGGGCGGTGAGGCGTTCGAGCACGGTGGTGCGGACGCCCTGGAGGGCGAGTTCGGTGGCGAGCAGGAGGCCGACCGGGCCTGCGCCGACGACGGTGACGTCCCCAGTTGTTTTCATGCTCAACATTTGAGCGTGAAAACGTCTCGGCGTCAAATCTGATTTAGGATGGGGAGGTGACCGAGCCGATCTTCTCGTGGCTGTACGTGCAGCAGGGCGTCGATGCCGTGAAGGCCGCGATGGGGCGGCGGATGGAGGCGGAGGCCGGGTGCTCGTTGCTGGAGCACGTGGCGCTCTACCAGTTGTTCCGCAGTGGCGGACGGTTGCAGATGTCGGAGCTCGTGGAGCTGCTGGACGTGAGCCCGTCCGGCGTCACGCGGCTGGTCGAGCGGCTGGTCAAACGCGGGTGGGTGACGCGCGAGCAGCCGCCGGACAACCGGCGGCTGGTCTACGCCGTGCTGACTCCTGCCGGTGAAGAGGCGTGCCAGGGCGTCACTGCGCGCGTCTACCGGGCGTCGGTCGCCGAGGAGTTCACCGGGTTGCTGAACGAGCGCGACCTCGCCGACCTGCGCCGGATCGGGCGCAAGCTGATGGAGGGGCACGGGCGGTGGGACGTGAAGAGGTTCGCGCCGTCAGAGGAGTGACGGCAGGACGTGCTCCTCGGTGACCATCAGGCCCGTGGTGGCCATGGTCTCGGCCAGGTCGGGATCCCAGCTCGCGGCTTCCGGCCGGGTGTTCAACGTCGGCAGCTCGACACCGCGGGCGATCAGCGTGCCCACGGCTTCGCGGTAGTCGGCGGCGGACATCCGCCACGCGGATCCGCCTGTGTGGGCCAGGATCTCGTTGGTCGTGCGGATGCCGTCGGGCGTGAAGTCGTTGTGGCAACGGACGGTCTTGCCAGCGAGGTGGTGCTCGGCCTGCGGCGTGAGGCCGTTCGGCAAGACCATCAACGGGCCTTTGACGCCTGATTCGAGCAGGCGTGGGCTGCGGACGACGGTGATCTCCTGAGCTTCCAGGGTGTCGTTGAGCGTCAGGTAACCCTGGGAGGTCAGCACCGGGTTGCTGTAGGCGTCGGGGAGGACGCCTGCGCGTTCCCAGTCGGTGCCCATGAGCTGCAGTGCTTTGTGGACGATCCGGGTCAGCGGGCGGCCGTCGTCCAAGTCGTTGCCCGCCAAGGCGAAGCGGGTCGTCCAGCGCCCCGGCTTGAGTTGCGCCAGAATCTCCGCGGCCTGGTTCGCGATCATCGGCAACGCGGGCTGCGGGATCTTGCCGTACCTGCGGACGTACTCGATCCATTCGGCCGCCCACGAGGCCTGTAGCAACCCGTGCTCGCGCAACGCGAACTTCAGCACGGCGTCCGCGGTCGAGGCTTCCTCGTTCGTCGACATGCCGACCGGCCTGCCGTGCACGGACTCCAGCACCTCGGGCAACGTGCTGCCGTGGGCGCGGAGGTGTTCGTCCAGGCGCGCCAAGGAGATCTGGCGACGGGCCGGGTGGGCGATCGGCTTGCGCAGCAACTCGCCGAGAGTCAGGGCGGTGCGTTCGTCCTCGACGCGGAAGCTGAACGCCGAGCGGCCGCCGCCCTCCAGCGTCTCGCGGGCGAGGCGCCAGAACTCGGCCAGCTCAGGCTCGTCCATGTTCACGACGCCACCCTAGTTTCCCGATTCGCCTGCGCCGAACGCTGCACTTCGGCTACGAGGTCGTGTGGCTGGTCCGGCGCGGCGGCGAGCTGAGCCTGAACGAGCGAGACGACATCTGGACGCCACCGCGGCCCGCTGCCGTCGGATCGCGTCCGCACCGTCGCGGCACACCGGCTTTCAGCCGGCGACTTCATCGAGCAAGCCTTGACGGATCGCTCACCGGAGCGGACCGTACCTAACCATGAGCGCCGCACCTAATCGCGATAGGCAAGCCGAACGGCGAGAGGCCACCCGAAGAGAGATAGTCGACGCCGCGTGGGAGATCGCGCGCCGCGACGGGCTGGCCGCTGTCACGTTGCGCGAGGTCGCGGGCATGATCGGGATGCGCTCACCGTCGCTGTACTCGCACTTCGACTCCAAGAACGCGATCTACGACGCGATGTTCCAGCAGGCTTGGACGGTCTTCCTGGCGAAGGCCGAGGAGGACTTCCAACGCATGCCGGACGTGCCGCGCGAGGCGTTGCTGAAGATGCTCGAGAACTTCTTCGACTTCTCGGTCGCGGACCTGGCCCGCTACCAGCTCATGAACCAGCGCTCGATCCCCGGCTTCGTGCCGTCGCAGGCCGCCTACGCCCCGTCCGTCGAGGTCATGAGGCAGTTCATCGCCTTCATGCACGGGCTGGGCGTCACCGACCAGGCCGACATCGACCTCTACCTGGCGTTCGCGGGCGGCCTGGTCGACATGCAGCTGGCCAACGACCCCGGCGGCGACCGCTGGCGCCTGCAGATCCCGCGCGTGATCGACATGTTCGCCGACGACCTCGGCCTGCCCGGACCACCACTGAGGAGAACGCCATGACCGCCGCACTGGACACCAGACCCCGCTCCTCCGCGCTCGACCGCGACACCGCGATGGAGCTCGCCAAGACCGAGTACGAACGGGTCGTGACGCTGTTCGAAGGGCTTTCGGCGCAGGACTGGGCCAAGTCCACGGATTGCCCGGCGTGGGATGTGCGTGCGATGGCCGCGCACATGCTCGGCATGGCGGAGATGTCCGCGTCGATCCGGGAAGCCATGCGGCAGACGAAGGCGGCGGAGAAGGCCGGCGGGGTGATGATCGACGCGCTGACCTCCCTTCAGGTGTCCGAGCGCGCCGGCATGTCCGCGACGGCCATCGCCGCCAGGTACGCCGAGGTGGCCCCGCGTGCCGTGAAGGGACGTCGCCGCACGCCGTGGTTCATGCGCCGCACGAAGGCCGGAGCGCAGGTGATGAACGGCCGTGAGGAGATGTGGTCGCTCGGCTTCCTCACCGACGTGATCATGACTCGTGACCCGTGGATGCACCGGGTCGACATCTCGCGGGCTGTCGGGGTGCCGATGGAGCTGACCGCGGACCACGACGGTGTGATCGTCGACGACGTGGTCCGGGAGTGGGCGGCGCGGCACGGCCAGCCGTTCACGTTGCGGCTGACCGGGCCTGCGGGTGGCCGGTGGGGTTCGGGCGGGCCGGAGCTGGAGTTCGACGCGGTCGAGTTCTGCCGCGCGTTGTCCGGCCGCGGACACGCTCCTCTTCAGACTGAAGTACCGTTCTAAGCGGTCATTTTTGGTCATCTGCGTCGCCGGGGCATCCTGGGCGGCCCGGTCGGCGTGTAGGGATCATGAAGAAAATTCGGCTGCTCGCCGCAGGCGTCACCGCAGCGGTCACGGCACTCTTCCTGGCACCGATGCCCGCGCATGCGGACCCTCGGGCCGAGATCGCCCCCGATGCCCAGGCAGCGTTCGCGGTGTTCGACCGCAAGACCGGGCGCACCACGATCGCCTGGGACGAACACGAGCAGTACCGTTCGGCGTCGGTCGTCAAGATCCTCATCGCGCTCGACTACCTGGAGAAGCGCGGCCCCGACGCCGAGATCCCGCAGGCCGACCTGGTCCGGCTGGAGCCGATGCTGAGGTCGAGCGACGACAACGCGGCTTCGGAGCTCTGGGTCCAGGAGGGCTGGGAGAAGATCGTCGAACGCATGGTCGTGAAGCTGGGGCTCGAGGACACCGCACCGCCGGTCAACGTCGGATTCTGGGGCTACACGGCACTCAGCGCGTCCGACGTCGTCAAGATCTACCGTTATGTGCTCGACCAGGCACACCCGAAGTTCCGAGACTTCATCATGGGCAACCTCCACCAGGCGACGAAGTGCGCGACCGACGGCTTCGACCAGTCGTTCGGCCTGCCGAGCGTCGTGCACGGCGAGCTGGCCTTCAAGCAGGGGTGGTCGCGGTTCGGTGACACGCCGCCCAGGCCGTGTGTCGAAAAGCCGAAGCCGCCGACCTACCCCGGTGTCGGCAAGGACGGTCCGGTGGGCGAGGGGCAGCGTTCGGCCGCCGATGTCGACCTGACGCGTCCGGCGATGCACACCACCGGCACCTACGGGCGCGACGACCGCAAGATCATGGTCGTGCTGACGCTGGAGCCGGTGGGCACCACCTGGGACGTCTCCGCCGATCGGATCACCAGGCTCACGCGCGCCGTGCACCTGGCGGACCGCATCTTCGACTGATCCGCTGCCGGTCCCGCGCCCACGGGCGCGGGACCGGTGCCGTTCTAGGGGTCGATCCGGTCCAGCGCGGCGCCGTCCCACGTCGTCTGCGTGCACGCGACGCCACGGCCGTTCTTGGGCCGCAGGACGTCGAAGATGTGCATGCGCGGGATCTTGTCCGACACGCCCCAGCCGCTCGGCCAGGTGATCACCCAGTCCATGTCGAGGTCGACCAGCAACCCCAGCATGCGCGCGATGGTCGGGTCGTCGAGCCGCTCGAACGCCTCGTCCAGCAACACCAGCCGCAACGGGTCGAACTCGTCGCTCACCGCGTCGTAGAAGCTCGCCGCGGCCGCGAACAGCGTCACGTACGAGATCAGCCGGGTCTCACCGGACGACAGCTGGCGCAGCCGCCGTTCGCGCGGGTTGCCGTCCGGACCGGTGTCCGCGACGGTCACGGTGAACTGGTGCCACGTCCGGTAGTCCAGCGCCCGCGACAGGATCTCCGCGTAGCCGCCGGAGTGCGTGTCGCGCTCGTTCTCGATCCGTTCGGTGAAGACGCGGCGCAGCGTGGCGTCCTGCTCGGGTGTGCGCTCGCCGAACGGCAACCGCACCAGCGCAAGCGCTTGCCTCGTCGAGTCGTCCAACGCACTGGACGACTTCCACGCCAGCTTGACGTGCACACCCTGGCTGGAACGGGCCTGGCCGAGCACCTCGTTCATGCGCTTGGTCAGGTCCTCGGCGACGGTGATCTGACCGCGCAGCCACTCGGCCAGGTCGCGGATCAGGTAGTCGGCGAAGATGCCCTGGTACTGCTCATCGAGGAACCCGCGCTGCTCGGCGAGTTTGGTGGTCACCGCGCGGGCGGCGACGGCGACGGGCTTCGCGCCCTCCTCGCCGGTCACCGTCACGGTCAGCAGGCCCGCGTGCTGTTCGGCGGCGATGTCGTGGCTGCCGGCGAGCGACGTTTGCAGGGCCTGGAGCTTCGCGATGACGGTGGCTTCGGTGCCGCCGCGACGGTCGCCCGTCTCCGCGATCAGAGCCCTGACGGAAGCATCATCGGTGGAACTGTCGTTCTCGGGGAACGCGGCCGCGATCAGTCCCGGGGCCCGAACCGTCGCGGTGAAGTTCGCCGTCGCGCGATCCAGGCTTTCGGCGGCCTCCTCGACCTGCGTGGAGTTGGTCTCCAGCAACGCTTCCAGCTTGGCCGCCTGCTCACGCGCGGTCGTGATGCTCTCGCGAACGCCCTTGAGGTCCTCGCGCATCTTCTTGCGCGACTTCTCCAACTGCGTGAGCTGCTCGCTGATCTCCTTGGCCTCACCGCCGACCGCGTCGGTCAGCTCGGCCAGCGTCCCTGCCTGAGCCGCGTAGTCGATGCACCGGGCGTCGGCGTCGGTCTCGGCGGTCTGCCGGTCCGCGACCGCCTCGTGGTAGCGGTGCGAGGCATCGGTCAGGTCGGAAATCGTGCCCTGGCAACGCCTCTTCACCGCGTCACCGAGCAGGTCGGCCGTGCGCTGGGCTTCCGCGGCCGCCGCCTGGGCCTGGCGCAGGGCTTCGGTGTCTGACGGCAGTCCCGCATCGCCTGCCTGGCGGGTCAGTTCGCCACGAGCCGCTTCCAGCCGTGCGTTCGCGTTCTCCAACGCGTCGCGCAGCTCGAACGTCCGTTGCTGCGACCTGGCCGCGGACTCCTCGGCGGCCTGCACCCGGCTGTGCTTCGCGATCAGCTCGCTGTCGCCGGGGAACGCCGCGACGTGCGCCTCCCAGGTCGCCACGTGCTCGTGTGCGCGGGCCAGCTCGTCCTCAGCGGTGCCGAGCTGCGTGCGCAGTTCGGCGAGTTCTTCTTCCAGGGCGGCGATTCGGCGGCCGCGGGCGGCTTCTCGCGCGCCCGCACCGATGAACTCCGCCTCTGGCTTGGTCCACCGGCCGGTCAGCACACCCGCGCGCCAGTCGCCGTCGGTCGTCATGTCGTCCAGCGACACCGCGCGCAGCAGGTCCGTGACCAGCGACTCCGGCACCGGGGAACCCTCGACCGCAGGCACCAGGAACTCGGCCAGCGACCGGCCGTCGACCGCTTCCCGTGGCACGGCGAGGACATCGTTCAGGTCGCCGCCGTTGGACGTCACCCAGGCGTCGAGCAGCCCGCTCGCCTGCAGCGCCGCTTCCAGTCCGGCGCGCTCGTCGTCGTTGAGCGACGGCGCGAAGTCCACGAGGCGGTAGAAGGGTGCGCCGGCAGCCGTGTCGCGCGAGGCCGACGTGTACTGGCCCGGCACCGGCACGCGCTCGTTACCCGACCGCAGGCCGACGAGTTCTTCGTCCAGCGTGTCCAGACGGGTGCGCAGTTCTGTGCGCTGCTGGGTGAAGGCGTGCGCCGCGTCGCGCGCCGCCTGCACCAACGGGCCGACCCACTCGCGGGCCTTGCCGCTCAACGCCTTCGCCGCAGCCGGGTCCGGGG
>NZ_JYJG01000407.1 GCF_000955955.1 Lentzea aerocolonigenes | reverse complement strand
CCGACCCACTCGCGGGCCTTGCCGCTCAACGCCTTCGCCGCAGCCGGGTCCGGGGTCTGGGGCAGCGCCAACGCATCCGCTGGGCGTTCGTCGAGCAGAGGCCCGCTGGACGTCCACGCCTCGACCTGCTCCAGCCAGGTCTGCACGACCTCGGCCAGCTCCTGCAGCTCCTGGTTGCGCAACGCGGTCGACTCGGTCGCGCCGAGCTGGGCGTCACGGGCCTTCTGCCGCAACGACTCCACCTCGCGGTGCTGCGAGTCCAGGGCCAACGCCTGCTCGTGCAACGACAGCGCCAAGGCACCCCGTTGGCGAGCAAGGGAAGCGATGCCCGAGGTCTGGTCGATCACCGACGCCAGCGAGGCCAGCACGTCCTCGGTCGCGGCGGCAGGCGGCACGCGGCGTTCGATCGGCAGCGGTCCGGCCTCGGGATCGGGCTTGGCGCGCACGGAATCCGTGGTCACGGTGGCCTCGGCGGGCGGGACCTGCGGGACGTCCGGCGCGAGGTCGGAGTCCATGCCCGCGAGCCTGAGGTTCTCGCGCAACGGGTCGCTCAACGCGTCGGCGGCCTGCAGATCCTCAGCCAGTCGCCTGAGCAGCCGCAGCACGTTGTCCACAGCGGCGTCTTCCTGAGCGCGCTGGCGATGGGCCGTTTCCAGAGCCGCAACCGCGGAAGAACGCTTCTCCGCCACCAGGTTCTCGCGCGTCTTGAGGTCCTGGAGATCGCGGAACGCCGGCAGTTCCTTCAACGCCGCGATCGTTTCCTCGGCTTGTTGCTCGCCGGTCTCCATGTCGACAAGTGCCTGCTCGGAGGCGGCGCGTTCCATCCGCGTGACGTCCAGCTCCTGCGTCAGCTTCGACTGCTCGCGCCGCAGCTTCGTCACCGACCTCTCGGCGGCGTCGAGCCGTTCGGAGGCACTCCTGAGTCCGCCGAACGCGTAGTCGCTGTAGGTCTTGAGGAACGTGCTGAGCGCACTGTCCGCGGAGGACAGTCGCACGATGTTCTCGCGGATCGACTCCAGGTCGTCGAACGACGTCGCGAGCTGCTCGACCATAGCCTGGTCCAGTGGCGGCAGGGCGTCGCTGAGGATCTGTTCCAGCTGCCCTTCCAGCACCTTCAGGCCGACGTCCGGGTTGCGCAGCGTCCGCTGGAGGTGCAGCAGGTCGCCGTACCGCGCGGCGGGCACGCCGTAGACCGCGTCGGCGATCTTCGCGCGGAACGCCGGTTCCTCGAACATGCAGTCCGCGCCGATGAGGTCGCGCAGCTGGGCCGGGCCGTGCGGGACGCGTTCCGGGCCCGCGAGCTGCAGTTCCGTGCCGACGCGCATCGGCGTGACGAACCGCCACGAGTCCGTGATGGCCTGCGAGGTCTTGGACGCCTTCACGCCCAACCCGCACGTCAGGTACTCGTTGCCGCTGTGGTCCGCGGCTTCGCGGATCAGTTCGACCCACGCGTAGCCGATGCGGTTCGGGCCGCCGTCGTAGTCGTCCAGCATCAGGCGCCGGATGCTGACCGTGTCGAAGCCCTTCGAGCCGAGCTGGCGCAGGTCGCCGTCCAGGCACAGCGGCAGCAGCAGCTCCAGCGTGCGGGACTTGCCGGAACCGTTGGTGCCCTGGAAGATCGCGCGGCCACCGGAGAAGTCGAACGTCTGCTCGGTGTACTGCCAGATGTTGACCACGCCGCCGCGGTGCAGCCGCCACCTGCTCATGACACGTTCTCCTCATCGAACAGGGACCAGCTCGGTACTTCAGGCACCACAACGGGTTCCGGTTGTTCACGTTCGGGGTCGCCGTCGGGTTCGGGCAGCCAGCGGTGCGCGGCCGCGCTGATCGACCAGCCTTCTTCGCACCGGGTCGCGAGGCCCATGCGGCGCAGCAGTTCCGTCACCTCGGCGACCAGCCGGTCGAGGTCGTCGGTGAACTGCTTCGACCACGCGGCAGGGTAGTCCTCGACGAGTTGGGCGCAGACCTCGCGGATGCGTTCGGTGGCGACCGCGTGCCGGGCGGG
>NZ_JYJG01000406.1 GCF_000955955.1 Lentzea aerocolonigenes | reverse complement strand
ACGAGTTGGGCGCAGACCTCGCGGATGCGTTCGGTGGCGACCGCGTGCCGGGCGGGCGGGTCCTCGGAGTCGTCGTCGACAAGGTCGGGCAGGGCCAGCAGGGCGATGCGCGCGACCGTGGAGACGCCGGGGAACGACAGGTCGGTCAGGAAGTCCTCGGGGTCAGCCGCGAGCACGCCCTCGACGCGGCACTCGGTGTAGAGGCCGAACGCCTGTTCCAGCAGCGCGGTTTCCTTGCGCTGGTTGCGCCTCAGCCACTCCGCCTGGTCGTCCGGGAGGTCCGCGTAGAGCACCAGCGGGGTTTCGACGAGCTTGCGCCGGACGGCGTGCTCCGTGCCGCGCGGGCCTGGGCGGGCCGCGAGTTCGATGAGGTGTTCGGGGCTCTGGGCTTCGCCGACCGGGCCGGTGACGAGCTGGCCGAGCAGGTCGGTGTCGATGGTGATCAGAGCTTCTTGGGGCAGCAGGTCCTGCGCTACCGAACCCTCGGTTTCCATCAGCACGCCAAGGGAAACGAGGTGGCGCAGCGCAGCCGTGAGCGCTCGGCGTTCGACGACGTCGTCCGGTGCGTCGATGCCTGCTTCCACTGCGGCGGAACGGATGTCGGCGACGAGGCGGCTCAGCAGCGTCTGGCGGCCGATGCCCGTGAGGACGGCCAGGGTGAGCGCCAGGTAGGCGTAGCCGCGCGGGGACATGCTGAGCACGCCGCGGGTGTCGTCGTGGCCAGGTCCGGACTTGTAGAGGCGGGCGAACCGGCGTTCCACGACCAGGCGGTAGCCGAGCAGGCCCGCGAACAGGTCCTGGAGCACCACGCGGTGCCGGTAGACGAGGCTGAGCAGTTCGCCGTCCGGGCCGTCACTGCGCAGGAGCGGCCTGCGCAGGAGCGTTCGGGCGCACCGCACCACGTTGGCGGCGTCGATGTCGGAGAGGTTGTCCAAGTGGTTCATTGCTTCAGGGCCACCGTCGCGTCGTGCAGGGTGAGGGTCCCGGCGGCCGAGCGGATCTGCGTCGTCGTGCCGTGGGCGATCTCGAGTTTGAGGCCGCGCACGGGGTCGCTGGCCGATCCGCTGTCTTGAGGCGAGTCTCTTTGGGCCATCGCGAGCGTGAGCAGCTCGCAGAAGACCTCCAACGCGCCGTGCGTGAGCGTGGTGTTCTCCAGGTTTCCGGCGGCCTTCGTCAGTTCCGCGACGTGCCTGGCGCGGATCTCGTCGGCTTCCCGCGCCTCTGCGAGCAGCGACTGCTCGGTCATCGGGTCGTCGAGGATCCGGGACGGCCTCCCGCGGGCTCCTCGGTCGCCTCTGGTGCGGACGCTGACTGTCACATCGCAGACCGGGCCGTCGCGCCACGGGGTGCGCTCGTTGTCCGAGTCGTGCTCCGGGGCGGGGGAGAGGTGGCGTGCGGAGTAGAGGCCGAATGCCGACGCGTAGATCTCGTGGGCTTCTTCCCGGGTCGAGTTGTCGAACCAGCTCGCGAGCTTCAGCAGCTCGGCGCGCCGGCCTGGCAGCAGACCGCCGCCGGACGTCGCTCGCTTCACGCTGGCCAGGAGGCTGCCGATGGCGCGGGCGGTTGCTTCGCGCAGGGCCGTGACCTGGCTCGGGCGGCCTGGGCGGTCGACGAACCAGTCCGTGAGCTCCTGCCAGTCCTCGGGGGTGCGGCCGCGGGCGCGTTCGACGCTCGCGCCCAGGTCGGTGCTGAGGAGCCGCAGGAGTTCGGTGCGGGCCCTGGTCAGTCCGGCCAGGGCTTCCGCGATCGGGGGCGTGTACTTCAGGACGTCCTCGACGACGCGCTGGATGTACTCGACCAGGAGGTTGCGGAAGCCGGCGATCTCGTCGGGCGCGAGGTGGTTCCTGGTGACGACCTGGCCGAGGTAGGCGTAGAAGTCGCGGACCGTCGCGGCCAGTTCGGCGTGCTGCAGGAACAGGGTGGTGACGCGTTCGGCCAGGAGTTCCTTGGTCTTGTCGCCTTCGTTGAGCAGGGCGACGGACAGAGATCCTCCGAGCTCGTTCAGTCCGCGTTCGATGGCGGGGAGCAGCTCGCGGGAGACTTCGCGGGCGCCTTCCGGGACCCTCAGCAGCTCGTCGACGTCGCGTTGGACGCGGACCGCGAGCTTCGAGACCTGGTAGCGGACGCTGCCGTGCTGGAACTCGGCGATGCTCGCGGCGACCACCTCGCGCCTGCCCTGGACGAGGTTGCCCCACTCGACCAGCTGCTTCAGGCGGTTGATGACGTTCTCGATGCGGCTCTCGCCCTGTTCGACCCTGCCTTCGCGCTCCTGACCGGCCAGCGCGCCGGCGACCTCGCCCGCGGACAGGTCTGCCAGCAGCGTGGAGGTGAACAGCCGCATGATCGCCAGGTACGTGCGCTGGTGATCGCGCGCGTCCAGATAGGCGTACAGCTTCAGCCGCTTGTGCTCCACGACCGGCCACCCTAATGCGCGCGCTGGTGTGATGCGGCGCTACCGTGCCTTCGACGAGCTGGGGAGGATGCCGTGGGCGCGGGTCGCGCGTTGGGGTTGTTGCTGGGCGTGGCGGCGGACGCGGTGTTCGGTGATCCACGCCGATTTCACCCGGTAGCGGCATTCGGATCCACTGCTTCGGCTCTGGAGAAGCGCCTGTACGCCGACTCCCAGGCCGCCGGGGCCGTGTATTCCGCGGTGCTGGTGGGCGGGACCGTGGCGGCCGGTGTGGCCGTTGAGCGGCTGGCTCGCCGGCACTGGCTGGCGCAGACGTTGACCACGGCTGTGGCGACCTGGACCGTGCTCGGCGGCAGCTCGCTGGCGCGTGAGGGCACCTCGATGGGCCGCGAGCTGGCTGACGGCGATGTCGAGGCTGCTCGCGAGCGGCTGCCTTCGTTGTGCGGCCGTGACGCTTCCCGCCTGGACACGCTCGGTCTGGCGAGGGCGACGGTGGAGTCCGTGGCCGAGAACACCTCGGACGCCGTGGTGGCGCCGCTGTTCTGGGGTGCGGTTTTTGGTGTGCCGGGTCTTCTGGGCTATCGCGCTGCCAACACCTTGGACGCGATGGTGGGTCACAAGTCGCCGCGCTACCTGCGGTTCGGCTGGGCTTCCGCGCGCCTGGACGATCTTCTCAACCTGCTGCCGTCGCGGCTGGCTGCTGTGCTGACCGTCGGCGGTGCGCCGGTCGTGGGCGGCTCGGCTTCCGCGGCTCTGGAGACCTGGCGGCGCGATGCCTCAGCGCACCCGTCTCCGAACGCCGGCCAGGTCGAGGCTGCGTTCGCGGGCGCGTTGGAGATCCGTTTGGGCGGCCGGACCGCGTACTCGCACGGCATCGAGGAGCGCCCGGTGATGGGCCACGGCCGCAACCCGGACTCAGGTCACGTGACGCGTGCCGTGGAGCTGTCCCGCGTCGTCGGCTTCGGCGCCGCTTTCGTCAGCGCCGTCGTCGCCTTCTTCCGCAAGTAGCTCGGCGATCGACTTCCGCTTCTTGGAGCTCTCGTGGAGCACGCCACCCGGCCGTGCCTCGCGAATCGTGAAGTACAGCCAGCCGCCGACCGCCATGACCCCGAATGCGATCCACTGCAGCGCGTAGGAGAAGAACGGCCCGCTCTCGATCCGCGGGAGGGGCAACGTGTCGAGCGCGCCCGGCTGGTTCTCGATCAGCTGGAAGTAGCCCGGCTCGATGTCCGGACCCACTGCCTTGTTGTTGATCGAGTAGATCTGCTTGCGGCCGTCCTGCTCGAACGCGGGCTGCTCGTTCGACTCGTTCGGCCGGGCCAGTCCGATGATCGTGACCTCTTCGGTCGGGGGCGCTTCGAAGTTCGGCGGCTTGATGCCGTTGACCGGCCGCACGTACCCGCGGTCGATGAGGACGGTCTGGCCGTTGCTGGTCCTGAACGGCGTGATGACCTCGAACGCCGCCTCACCCAGGACGGTTCTCAGTCGTGCGAGCGCTTCCAGTTCCTGGACGTAGTGGCCCTTGATCTCGACCTTCTGCCACTCGTCGTGCTGCGCGCCGAACTGGACCGGGTCGCTCTTCAACGACTTGGTGATGGCGGCGTTCTGCGCCTGGCGCTCGTCGTTGCGGCCGAACTGCCACGGGGACAGGAAGTAGATGCAGGCACCCGCGAACACCCACACGGCCAGGGTCAGCGCCAGCCAGCCCGGCTTGAGGAGGAACTTGAACCGCACGACCTCACGGTAGTTGCGTGAGCTGGACCTCGTGGAACTGGGTCACGAACCCCTCGCCGTGCGGGCTCGCCCCCATGACCCCGACGAACGCCTCCACGCCGGGCGGGAAGTACGCCTTCCGCATCATCACCGTCGGCTCCGCACCGTCCAGCCCGTACTTCACGACCACCGCGTCACCCTTGCGCTCCGCGGTCACCGTGAACGTCTCGAAGACGTCGGCCACGGCCAGGTTCCAGTCCGAGAAGCCGCGTGCCACGACCGTGCTGGCCTGCCGCTTCCCGTCGAACACCTCGACCCCGGCCTTGATCCAGTTCTCGTCGTCGATCACCAGCCCGACGCCCGCGTGGTCGTACTGCGCGGGGAAGTCGCCGCTGAACGTGGCCGTGACGGTGAAGTCGCCGGCCAGACGCACGCCGTAGACGTGACCGTTGGTGTGGATCTCGCCGTTGCCGGTGAGGCGCCAGAAGTCGGTTTTCGGGTCCACGTGCACGGTCAGGGGGTCGGTCGACCACTTCTGCGGCTCGTTGAGCCACGTCCACCCGGTGAGGTCCATGACCTCATCCTCGCAAAGCGGCACGGGCGGCGGCCACGGCTTGGGACCGGTAGCCGCCGCCGAAGAGCACGGCGTGCACGAGCAGTGGGAACAGCTGGTGCAACGGCACGCGCGCCTGCCAGCCGTCGGCCAACGGGGCGATCTCCTGATAGGCGCCGAGGACGTGGTCGAGGAACGGGCAGCCGAACAGCTGGAGCATCGCGAGATCGCTTTCCCGGTGCCCGCCGTGGGCCGCGGGGTCGATGAGCCACACCTGGCCGTCGGCGCCCCACAGCACGTTGCCGCTCCACAGGTCGCCGTGCAGCCGCGCGGGAGGCTCCGCAGGGCCCGCGAGTTCGTCAATCCGCGAGCAGACGGCCCTCATGTCGATGCCCGCTTCAAGCGCATACGGCTCGATTCGCTGTGACGCGAACCACGAGGGCCACGACGCGGCCGGCTCGTTGACCATCGACGTCATCCCGATCGTTGCCTCGCGCGGACCGCCGGGCGGAGGGGCGCCGAACGCGTCGGCGCCCGCCAGGTGGAGAGTCGCCAAACGGCGCCCGAAGGTCACGGCTGCCTGAAGATTCGGCGTGCCGTGCGGGATTTCGTCGATCACCAGCACGCCGTCGGTTGCCGAGTGCACCGAAGGGACCGGCGGACCACCGGAAACGCGCAGCCAGCGCAGGCCGGCCGCCTCGGCAGCGGTGGCCGAAGGCGACTGGTGTTTCGTCCTCAGAGCTGTTCGCGGACCCACGAGATCAGCCCCGGCATCGCCGCCTCGATCATCACCAGCACATCCGTGAACCCCGACCGGTCGCCGTAGTAAGGATCGGGAACGTCCACGTCATCGGCATCCGGGTCGAACGAGCGCAGCAACCGGACGCGAGAAGGGTCCGCCATTCGGCGCAACGCACGCGCGTGTCCGGAGTCAAGTGCGATCAGCAAATCGGCGTCCAAGTGCTCCGCGCCCACCTGTGCGGCCACGTGCTCAACAGGATATCCGTTGTCCGCCAACGTTTTCAGTGCCCGCGGGTCGGCCGGGTCGCCCACGTGCCACCCACCGGTACCCGCGCTGGACACGGTGACGAAAGACGACAATCCTTCGCGCGACAGCCATTCTTCGAAGACGAGCGCTGCCATGGGGGACCGGCAGATGTTGCCGGTGCAGACAAAGGCGACCTTCACACGCCACACGGTAACGCTCAACCGTCGTCGCAAGATGTACGGACAAACGACATGGAGGCCGCCCATGCAGACAGGTACCGACGTGCCCCCGCAACGGGAGATCATCGGGTGCACCGACGCCCTCGGGCGTCGTCGTGCGTTCGAGGTGTACCTCAACGAGAAGGGTCGCGTCTGCTTCCGCACCCCGCCCGGTGAGTCGGCGCAGCTCGACGCTTTCCAGCTGGACGAGCTGATCAGCCACCTCACTGAGCTCCGCCGCTACATGCAGTGACGCGCCCGTCTGAGCTGGTCGCCTAGAATCAGCCGCGATGACCAGCCCAGACCTGCGCCACCACGGTGACGTCGACGCCGCACCAGGCCTCGCCGACTTCGCCGTCAACGTGCGGGTGCCGCGCCCGCCCCGTTGGCTGCGCGACCGGCTGGCCGCGGCGCTCGACGACCTCGGGCGTTACCCCTCGAAGCAGGCTGAACAAAGCGCACGTGAGGCCGTCGCACGCCGTCACGGGCGCTCGCCTGACGAGGTTCTGCTGCTCAACGGTGCCGCGGAGGGCTTCGCGCTGCTGCCGAAGCTCTCCCCGCGCCGGGTCGCGATCGTGCATCCGGGCTTCACCGAGCCCGAAGTGGCGTTCCGGGATGCCGGAATTCCGATCGAACACGTGCTGCTCGACGGCGACTTCCAGTTGCGAAACACGCACGTGGAAGCCGATCTCACCGTCATCGGCAACCCGACGAATCCCACGTCGGTACTGCATGCAGGAGAAGCCCTCAAGGCCCTGCCCGGCAAGCTCGTGGTCGACGAGGCGTTCATGGACGCCGTGCCGGGCGAACCGGAGTCGCTCGCGCACGACCCCGACGTGCTCGTTCTGCGCAGCCTCACCAAGACGTGGGGCCTGGCCGGGCTGCGGGCGGGCTACTTCCTCGGCGACCCGGAGACGCTTGCGAAGCTCGCCCACGGACGCCCGCACTGGCCCGTCGGCAGCCTGACGCTCGAAGCGATCACGGCGTGCTGCGAACCGGAAGCGCTCAAAGCCTCCGAGCAGTTCGCGAAGGAAGCCGAAGAGCACGCCGCCTACGCGGCACAACAGCTCGAAGACCTGGTCGTCGTACCCCCGAAAGCGCCGTTCGTGCTGATCAGGGTGCCGAGGGGAACGCGCGAGGCGTTGCGGGACAAGGGGATCGCCGCGCGCAGATGCGACACGTTCCCCGGCCTCGACGACACGTACCTGCGCGTGGCGATCCGGCCGCCGGAGGAGTTCGCGGTGTTCGTGGACGCGTTGCGCGTCGTGATGGAGGAACTGGCGTGAAGCTCGCCGACGTGATCGTGGCGCTGGAGACCGCGTATCCGCCGAAGACCGCCGAGAAGTGGGACGCGGTCGGCCTGGTCTGCGGTGATCCGGACGAGGATGTCACGAAGATCCTCGTCTGCGTCGACCCCACCCGGTCCACTGTGGACGAGGCAGTCGAACAGAACGCGCAACTTCTGCTCGCCCACCACCCGCTGCTTCTCCGCGGCGTCAACGGTGTTCCGGCCGACGACCCCAAGGGTGCGTTGGTGCACAAGCTCATCCGGAACCGCACCGCCTTGTATTGCGCCCACACCAACGCGGACAGCGCCCTGCCGGGTGTCTCGGACGCGCTCGCGAAGGCCATCGGGCTGACCGTCATGAGCCCGCTCGAAGCGGCGGAGCCGGACGGCGACACCGGAACGGGCCGCATCGGCGAGCTGGCTGAGGCCGAGCCGCTCAAGATCTTCGCCCAGCGCGTGGCCGACGCGCTGCCCGTGACCGTTCAGGGCGTCCGAGCCGCCGGCGACCCGGAACGCCTGATCAAGCGGGTCGCGGTGTGCGGCGGCGCGGGCGACAGCTACCTCGCGACCGCGGCCCGAGCGGGCGTCGACGCCTACGTGACGGCCGACCTGCGCCACCACCCGGCGAGCGAGCACATCGAGTCCGGTGGACCCGCGTTGGTGGACGTCGCGCACTGGG
>NZ_JYJG01000405.1 GCF_000955955.1 Lentzea aerocolonigenes | reverse complement strand
GAGCGAGCACATCGAGTCCGGTGGACCCGCGTTGGTGGACGTCGCGCACTGGGCCAGTGAGTGGCCGTGGTGCGAGCAGGCGGCGGAGATTCTGCGAGCGGCCTTCGGCGGTAGGGTCGAGGTACTCGTCTCCACCCGGCGGACCGATCCGTGGACCGTCGGTGCGACGAGCTCAGCAGCAGGAGGACATGCGTGAAAGCCGATCCCGCAGTGCAGCGCAGGCTGCTCGACCTGGCCCAGGTCGACGCCGAACTGGCGCGCGTGACCCACCGTCGCCGCACGCTGCCGGAGATCGCGGAGATCGCCGAGGCCGAGCAGCAGGTGCGCGCGAAGCAGGACGCGCTGGTCGCCATCGAGACGACGCTGGGCGACCTTGACCGCGACGTGAAGCGCCAGGAGACCGAGATCGACCAGGTCCGCGCCCGTGAGGAACGCGACCGCAAGCTGATGCAGTCCGGCTCGGTCGGCGCCAAGCAGCTCACCGACCTCGAGCACGAGCTCGCCACCCTCCAGCGCCGCCAGGGCGTCCTCGAGGACGACCTGCTGGAGCTGATGGAACGCCGCGAGGCCGTGGAGGCAGACGTCTCCTTCGCCCGCGTGGAACTGGACAAGTCCCGCGAGACGCACGAGGACGCCACCCGCCGTCGCGACGCCGCCCTCGCCGATCTCGAGGCGACCGAGACGCGTCGCACCGCCGACCGTTCGACGATGGCCAAGGGCTTCCCGGACGACCTGCTGAAGGCCTACGACCGCCAGCGCGAGCAGCGCGGCATCGGTGCGGCCCTGATCCAGTCCCGCCGCTGCGGCGCGTGCCGGATCGAGCTGGACCGCAGCGCCGTCTCCAAGCTGAAGGAAGCCGCGGCGGACGAGGTCGTGCGTTGTGAGGAATGCGGCGCGATTCTGGTCCGCACCTCGGAATCAGGTCTTTAAGCGTTTGTAGGGGACGTGTAGAGCGCCTCGCTAGCTTCCTCCCGTCAATCGGGTCTCGGGAGGTAGACGTGCTGCGCAAGACTTTGTCCCTGGCCGCCGCTGTGGCGATGCTGGCTCTGGCCGCACCCACGGCGTCGGCGGCCACGAGCGTCAGTTTCACACCGCAATCCGTCCTCGGCCCCGGCGTGCCGAGAGACGGCAGCCGCACCGACCAGAACGTCGTGGCGCTCGGCACGGTCACGCTGGACTTGACGGCCACCCAGTCCGCGCAGGTCGTGTCGGTGATGCGGGTGAACTCGGCGACCGTCCGCACCCTGTTCGACAACGAGATCGTCTGCTCGTGGGCGGGTGGCGGCAAGAACGCCGTGCTGGGCCAGAACGTCTACCAGAAGGGCAGCGGCTCGCCCCAGTGGGAGGACCTGACGCTGACCACGAGCCAGCTCGTCCACCCCGGCGTCGCCGCCCGCGTCACCTGCACCGCCTACGTTCGCACGGCCTCGCTGGGCTGGGACGACTCGACGGTGAACCTGGTCAGCGGCTCCCTGCGCATCGCCCCGACCGCGGGCAGGGCGATCCAGGCGGCGGTACCGGTCACCGTCCCGCTCGACGCGCAGAACCCGATCACCCGCCAGCCCGCGATCCCGATGTTCGACGTGCCGGCCAGGACCCTCGACGTGGTCGCCGACACCGAGTACATGGTCTGCAACACGTCCACGCCGTGCGACAAGACGAAAACGTCCAAAGCCGCTTTCACGCTCATCGTGAATCAGTGGAAAGCCGACGGAACGTTGTGCCAGACGGATTCCGCGGCCGTTACCGCGGACACGCCTTATTGGGTGCACCATGTCGTCGTGCCGTTGAAGTTGACCGGTTTCCCGGTGAAGACCGACAACGGCTGCATTCCGCGCTTCAACGCCTACGTTCTGGTGAAGTGGCTTTCCGGTCAGACCGGTGCCGTGCAGGGAGTGGCGGCCAACCTCACCGACGCGCGCGGGTCCACGGGCAGGCACAACTCGGACATGAGCGCGATCTACGTCGTTCCCAGGTAGCTAGTAGTGCTTTGTCGGGTCAGC
>NZ_JYJG01000404.1 GCF_000955955.1 Lentzea aerocolonigenes | reverse complement strand
GACCACCAGCCCAAGTCGCGGTTCGCACGCAACGGGACCCGCCCATCGCAAGCCGACCACCAGCCCAAGCCGCGGCTCGCACGCAACATGACTCGCCCAACGGCGACAACCCCTACCCCCGCGCCGAAGGCGCCCCAGTACTCCCCCGAACCACCAACTCAGGCAGAACATCCTCAACATCAGTAGGCGAAGCCCCGTCAACCACAGCCAACAAAGCCCGAGCCGCCCGAGCCCCAAACGCGAACGTATCCCGCGACAAAGCCGTCAACCGCCCGTGCTGACACAGCACCGAGTCGTCCCAAGCCACGATCGACAACTCGTCCGGCACAGAAACCCCAAGCCCCCCAGCCACTTCAGCCCCAGCCACCGCCATCACATCGTTGTCGTAAACGATCGCCGAAGGCGCCTCACCGGACTCCAACAGCCGACGGGTAGCAACAGCTCCAGCCTCAGCCGTGTAGTCCCCGGCCACGATCACACCGTCCACAACAGACGCCAAGAACGCCTGATCCCGGCGAACCGTGTGCAACAACGACGACAACCCAGCCACCCGGGCAATCCTCCGATGCCCCAACGACTTCAGATACTCCACAACGGAAGTCATAGCCGCGTAGTCATCAGCCCACACAGACGCCAGCGACCCGTGATGTCCAGCCCCACCGACAACAACAGCCGGTAACCCCAACGACGACATCAGCTCGACCCGAGGATCGTCCACCAGCAGATCCACGAGGAACACGCCGTCGACCCGATGCTCGGCCCACCACCGCCGGTACAGCTCGATCTCCGCGTCCCGAGATGACACCACCTGCAACAACAACGCAGACGACATCTCCGACTGCATGCCGGCGATCAGCTGGAAGAAGAACGCCTCATCGCCCAGGGCCCGAGGCGGCCGCACCAGGACCAGCCCGACCGCATCAGCAGACGCCGACGACAGCGCCCGAGCGGTGACAGAAGGCCGGTACCCGAGAGACGAAGCCACCTCCAGCACCCGAGCACGAGTGGCGTCGGAGACCCCGGACCGCCCGTTCAACGCGAGCGACACAGCCCCCTTCGACACCCCGGCCGCGGCCGCGATGTCCATGATGGTCGGCCTCTTCACTCAGCGCACCTCTCACACCCACCTGGCCGAACCCTGTCCGGAACGAGACAACAAGACCTTCGGAGGCTAGCCGGAGATAAACCGGTTTAGCTAGGGTCCGCGACCAAGGAGGTGGGTGTCAATGAAGAGGCGCACGTTCCTCGCAGGCCTGGCGGCGGTGCCTTTCGCGGGGACCCTCGCGAGCTGCGGACTGTCCGGCAACACAGCAAGCAACTCATCCGCGGGCGGGCAGGTGACCGGCGAGATCACGTTCCAGACGTGGTCGCTGAAGCCCAAGTACACCGACTACGTCAACGGTGTCATCGACGCGTTCCAGAAGCAGCACCAGGGCACCACGGTGAAGTGGGTCGACCAGCCCGCGGACGGGTACCTGGCCAAGGTCATGGCCGATGCGAGCGCGGGGAGCCTCCCCGACGTCATCAACGTGCCGCCGGACCTCAGCTTCCCGCTCGCCAAGGCCGGGCAGCTCGTCGACCTGGACCAGGCGCTCGAGGAAGCCAAGCCCGAGTACCTGGAGAACGCCTGGCAGGCGTTCGAGATCCCCGGCAAGGGCGGCTGCTACGGCTTCCCCTGGTACCTCAACACCGGGCCGGTGTTCTACAACAAGGCGCTGTTCCGGGACGCCGGCCTGGATCCGGAGAAGCCGCCGACCACGTTCAAGGAGCTCGAGGAACAAGCCCTCAAGCTCGCCCAGAGCAAGAAGATCGCGATGCTCGGCCAGACTCCGACCATCGCCGACTTCGGGCTCTACGGCGTGAAGGTGTTCGAGAACGACAAGTTCACCTTCAACGAACCCGAGGGCGTCGAGTTCGTCGAGAGCTACAAGCGGATGTACGACGCGGGCGCGCTGATCCCCGAGGCGCTCACGCAGAACTACACCGGCTCGGGGACGAAGTTCATGGCGCAGCAGACCGCGCTCAGCCCCGGCAGCGCGTACGACCTCGGCAAGTTCAAGACCGACGCGCCCAGCCTCTACGCGAACATCGGCATCACCAAGCCCATCACGAACACGGGCAGCGCCAACATGTTCCTGCACGGCGTGAGCGTGCCGAAGAGCAGCAAGAACCAGGCGACGGCGCTGGCGTTCGGCCGGTTCGTCACCAACGCCGAGAACCAGGTGAAGTTCGCCAAGCTCGCCTCGATCTTCCCGTCCACGTCGAAGGGCGGCGACGACCCGTACTTCACCACGGAGGACGGCAGCGACGAGGCACGCGTGCGCGTCGCGGCGGCCAAGCAGCTCAAGACCGCCGTGAACTACACGCCCGTGCAGTTCAGCGACCAGATGCGCGAAGCACTGCTGCAGCAGCTGGCCGACGCGATGCTCGGCAAGAAGTCCGCCAAGCAGGCGCTGGACGACGCCGTCAACGAATGCAACCGGCTGCTCAAGTGACCCACAAGCCCTACACGCCGTGGCTGTTCCTGTTGCCAGGACTGGTCGTCTCCCTCGGGTTCGTGATCTTCCCGTTCCTGAACATGATCGTGCTCTCGTTCACGGACGCGAGCGCGCTGGGT
Source organism: Lentzea aerocolonigenes (assembly GCF_000955955.1). GTDB lineage: Bacteria > Actinomycetota > Actinomycetes > Mycobacteriales > Pseudonocardiaceae > Lentzea > Lentzea aerocolonigenes_A. The sequence continues at coordinate 20,297 of NZ_JYJG01000404.1, read as the reverse complement.
GGCGGCCAGTTCACCGGTGTGGACAACTTCGTGCGGATGGCCCAGGACCCCAAGTTCTGGGTCGCCGCGCGCAACAGCCTGCTGTACATGGTGTGCGTCGTGCCGCCACTCGTGCTGTTGCCGCTGCTGATCGCGATGCTCGCGCAGAAGATCGTGCCGGGCATCGGGATCTTCCGCACGGCGTTCTTCACGCCGGTGATCGCGTCCGCGGTCGTCGTCGGGCTCATCTGGACGTGGCTGCTCGACAGCCGCGGCCTGGTGAACAGCGTCGTCGAAGCCTTGGGCGGAGCCAGGATCCCGTTCCTGACCGACTCGACGCTGCTGCTGGTCAGTTCGATGATCGTGACGATCTGGCGCGGCCTCGGCTACTACATGGTGATCTACCTGTCCGCGCTCGCGAACGTGCCGAAGGACCTGCTCGAGGCCGCGATGGTCGACGGCGCGGGACCGGTCAGGAGGTTCTGGTCGGTCACCGTGCCGTCGCTGCGGCCCACCATGGTGCTCATCGCGGCGTTGAGCGCGGTCAACGGGTTCCGCGTGTTCTCCGAGATCTACCTGCTGTCGGGCGGTTCCGGCGGTCCGGGCGGGGCAAGCACCACGCTGGTGATGCTGATCCAGTCGGTCGGCCGCGGTCTCACCGGTGAGGTCGGGTACGCCTCGGCGCTGAGCCTCGTGCTGTTCGTGATCCTGCTGGGCCTGCTGCTGATCACCCTCAAGCTCAACCGCAGGGAGGACCAGCTGTGAAGCGCGCCCACGTCTATCTGGCACTGCGTTATCTGGGGCTGCTCAGCATCCTCGCGATCAGCATCGGCCCGTTCCTGTGGCAGTTCATGACCAGCATCAAGGGACCGAACGAGGACGTCTTCGTCCCCGACTTCATCCCGGACGACCCGACCTTCAGCAACTACGCGGCCGTGGCCGACGTGGTGCCGGTCTGGTCGTTCGCGCTCAACTCGCTCGGCGTCGCGAGCGTCAACGTCATCACCAACTGCCTCGGCGCGGCCATGGCCGGCTACGCCTTGGCACGCCTCAAGTTCAAGGGCCGCAGGTTCGCCGCGGTGATCTTCGCCAGCAGCATCCTGGTCCCGTTCGAGGCCATCCTCATCTCGCTGTTCCTGGTGATGCGCGGGCTGAACCTGACCAACACGCTCACCGGCGTCGTGCTGCCCGGCTCGATCGCCGCGCTCAACGTCCTGTTGCTGCGCAACGCCTTCCTCGCACTCCCCGCCGAAGTCGAGGAAGCCGCGGTCATCGACGGCGCCAACGCGTGGCAGCGCTTCAGCCGCCTCGGGCTGCCGTCGGTGAAGGGCACGCTGGTCGTGGTCGCGCTGTTCTCGTTCATGTTCAGCTGGGACGACTTCCTCTGGCCGCTGGTGGTGCTGAGCGACCAGGAGAAGTACACGCTGACCATCGGCCTCGCATACCTCCAGGGCACGTTCGTGCAGAACCAGCGGCTGGTGGCGGCGGGCACGATCATCGCCGTCCTCCCGCTGATCCTGCTGTTCCTGTTGCTGCAGAAGCACTTCTTCCGCGGAGTCGGAGAAGGCGCGATCAAGGGATGACACCCCGAGGAGATCGACCTTGCGTTTCGGCGTGAACTACACCCCGTCGACCGGCTGGTTCCACCACTGGCTCGACTTCTCCATCGATGCCGTCTTAGCCGACTTCGAGTCCATCGCGGGGCTGGGCCTCGACCACGTGCGGATCTTCCCCCTGTGGCCGGTGTTCCAGCCGAACCGCGGCCTCGTCCGCCCGAAAGCCGTCGAGCAGCTGGGACAGATGCTCGACGCCGCCCACGAGACCGGCCTGGACGTGCAGGTCGACGTGCTGCAGGGCCACCTGTCGAGCTTCGACTTCTACCCGTCGTGGGTGCAGACCTGGCACAAGCGCAACATCTTCATCGACCCCGACGTGATCAGCGGGCAGCGGTTCTACGTCCGCACGCTCGCCGAAGCCCTCAAAGACAAGCCGAACTTCCTCGGCTTCACCCTGGGCAACGAGGTCAACCTGCTCACCGAGTCGAACCCCTGCACACCGCAGCAGGCCGGCGAGTGGATCGACACGCTGCTCGCCGAGTGCGACAAGGCCGCTCCGGGCCTCCCGCACGTGCACTCCGAGTACGACGCGGTCTGGTACGAGAGCGAGCACGAGTTCCTGCCCGAACACGCGGCCAACAAGGGCGCGATGACCACCGTGCACTCGTGGGTCTTCAACGGCACCGCGCAGCGCTACGGCCCGATGTCGCCCGAGAGCGTCCACCACGCCGAATACCTCGTCGAACTGGCCAAGGCGCACGCGAAGGACCCGAACCGGCCGGTGTGGCTGCAGGAGGTCGGCGCCGCCCAGCCCGAGATCAGCGCCGAGCAGGCCCCCGCGTTCGCTGAGCAAACGCTTGCGAACGTGCTGACCTGCCAGAACCTCTGGGGCGTTACGTGGTGGTGCTCGCACGACGTGGACCGTGCGTTGGTGGACTTCCCCGAACGCGAGTACGAGTTGGGGTTGCTGACGACGGAACGCAAGGTCAAACCGCTAGGGGAGGCGATCGCCAGGATCGTGCGCGACGCGACTCCAGCGCCTGTCGAGCGCACACCGATCAAGCTGCACGGCGACCGGCCCTCGTGGGGACCAGGCGGAGCTTTCTTCGAAGAGTGGATGAATCTCGCGCGCAGCGGCGTGCGGGCCTCGATCGAGCTGGGGTGAACAAGTGCACGACGAACGCGCGCTGCTGGAAGAACGACTCAACCGCACGCTGAAGGAACGCATCCGCCCGGCGATCTACGGCGAGACCGCACCGCTCGACCTGGCCGTGTGGACCGTGCCGGACGAGCCGGTCCCGGTCGCCGAGGCCCTCGCGGCCACCTACGAACCGGCCGCGGTCGGCGACGCCTGGGGCGCACCGTGGAGCACGAGCTGGTTCCGGCTCACCGGCAGCGTCCCGGAGGCGTGGCAGGGCAAGCAGGTCGAGGTCGTGCTGGACCTCGGCTTCACCCACCCCGGCCCCGGCTTCCAGTCCGAGGGCCTCGCCTACAACGCTCAGGGCGAGCCCATCAAGGGCATCGAACCGCGCAACACCTACCTGCCCGTCGAGGGCCAGGACGTCCTCTTCTACCTCGAAGCCGCGGGCAACCCGACGATCCTCGACTTCCACCCGTTCCTGCCGACCCCGCTGGGCGACAAGGAAACCGCCGGCACCGAGCCGCTCTACAAGATCCTCAGGGCGGAGCTCGCGGTGTTCCAGCCGCAGGTGTGGCACCTGATGCTCGACATCGAGGTGCTCCAAAGCCTCATGAAGGAACTGCAGGACCACGACCCGCGCCGCCACAAGATCCTGCACGCGCTCGACCGGGCGATGGACGCGCTCGATCTCAACGAGGTGGCCGCCACCGCCGACCTGGCCCGCGCCGAGCTGGAACACGTGCTGTCGTTGCCCGCCAGCGCATCCGCTCACCAGGTCTCCGCGATCGGCCACGCGCACATCGACTCCGCCTGGCTGTGGCCGCTGCGGGAAACGGTCCGCAAGTGCGCCCGCACGTTCTCGAACGTCACCAAGCTGATGGACGAGTACCCGGACTTCTACTTCGCGTGCTCGCAGGCCCAGCAGTACGCGTGGATGAAAGATCACCACCCGCACGTGTGGGATCGGGTCCGCGAGAAGGTCCGCAGTGGACAGTTCGTGCCTGTCGGCGGCATGTGGGTCGAGTCGGACACGAACATGCCCGGCGGCGAGGCGATGGCCCGCCAGCTGGTGCACGGCAAGCGCTTCTTCCTGGACAACTTCGGCGTGGAAACCGAGGAGGTCTGGCTGCCGGACTCCTTCGGCTACAGCGCCGCACTTCCTCAGCTGATCAAGCTGAGCGGCTCGCGCTGGTTCCTCACCCAGAAGCTGTCGTGGAACCAGATCAACAAGTTCCCGCACCACACCTTCTGGTGGGAGGGCATCGACGGCACGCGGATCTTCACGCACTTCCCGCCGGTCGACACCTACAACTCCTCGCTGTCCGGCGAGGAGCTCGCCCGCGCATCCCGCCAGTTCGCTGAGCACGCCAAGGCATCCCGTTCGCTGGTGCCGTTCGGTTATGGCGACGGCGGTGGCGGACCCACCCGCGAGATGATGGAGACCGCGCACCGCGTCGCGAACCTCGAAGGCTCCCCGACGGTGAAAGTCGAACCGCCGCGCGACTTCTTCCAGGCCGCGCAGGACGAGTACCCGGACGCGCCGGTGTGGGCGGGCGAGCTGTACCTGGAGAAGCACCGCGCCACCTACACCACGCAGGCCAGGACCAAGCAGGGCAACCGCCGCAGCGAACACCTGCTGCGCGAGGCCGAGCACTGGGCCACCGCGGCCGCGCTGCAAGGCCACGACTACCCCCACGACGAGCTCGACGCGTTGTGGAAGACCGTGCTGCTGCACCAGTTCCACGACATCCTGCCGGGCAGCTCGATCGCCTGGGTGCACCGCGAGGCCGAGGCCACCTACGCCCGCGTGGCGGCCGAGCTGAAGGCCATCACCGCGCGGGCCATCGACGCGATCAAGGGCGACGGCACCGACGAACTGACGTTCGACGTGCTCGGCGGCGAGGCGCCCAAGCCGTTCGTGGCGCCCGAGAACGGCGTGCTCGACAACGGCAGGCTCCGGGTCACGATCGACGCCGACGGCATCGTGCTCTCCATCCTCGACCTGGAGAACGACCGCGAGGTCCTGCCACCGCACGGGTTCGCCGGCATGCCTCAGCTGCACCGCGACAACCCGAACCAGTGGGACGCCTGGGACATCGACCCGTTCTACCGCAACTGGAAGTCCGACCTGATCCCGTCCGAGCGGATCGACGCGCAGGACGGTGTGGTGGTGCGGGCGAAGTTCGGCAACTCGGTGCTCACCCAGACGATCCGCCTCCGGGAAGGCGCCAAGCAGCTCGACTTCGACACCGAGGTCGACTGGCAGGAACGCGAGAAGCTGCTCAAGATCGCCTTCCCGCTCGACGTCCGCGCCGAGGTCTCCACGGCCGAGACCCAGTTCGGCCACCTGCACCGCCCGGTGCACACCAACACCTCGTGGGAAGCCGCCAAGTTCGAGATCTGCGCCCACCGCTTCCTGCACGTCGGCGAACCCGGCTACGGCGTCGCGGTGGTCAACGACTCGACCTACGGCCACGAGGTCACCCGCACCACCCGCGAGGACGGCGGCACCACCACGACGGTCCGTCTGTCGTTGCTGCGCGCGCCGAGGTTCCCCGACCCCGAGACCGACCAGGGCGAGCACCGCTTCCGCTACGCCCTCGTGGTCGGCGCGGGCATCCCGGAAGCCATCGACGCCGGCTACCGCATCAACCTGCCACCGCAGACCGTCCAGGGCTCGACCGCACCCCAACCACTGGTGCGCACCGACAACCCGGCGGTCAGGGTCGAGGCCGTGAAGCTGGCCGACGACCGGTCAGGCGACGTGGTCGTCCGCCTCTACGAGGCGCACGGCGGCCGGGCTCGGGCGACGCTCAGCACGTCCTTCCCTTACACGTCGATCCACGAGACCGATCTGCTCGAACGGCCGCTGAACGACGCGTCCGGGGACATCACCCTGCGCCCGTTCCAGGTGGTCACCCTGCGTTTCACGAGGTGAACGCCGCGACCCCTTACCCGCTGTCCCGAAGGCCGTCCCACCGACACCTCAGCAGCCGGGTAAGGGGTCTCGCACGCCAGCCTCACGTGATCTTCCGATGTAAGGGGTCACCCCTCAGGAGCAATCTCACTCTCGTCAGCAGAACGGACTGAGGAGTGAGTTCGATGGAGTGGACGCCCGAAGCGATCAAGGCGGAGATGGACTACCGGCAGGCTTCCCTGCGGGAGGACGCCCGCCGCGTCCAGGAGTACTACCGCAACGGCGGGAAGCCGCGGTCGTGGTGGCACCGGATGACGCACCGCCACGAGCCTGAGGTGCCGAACGGACAACAGGCTGCGTGATGCCGGGGGTAGTCGTAGGGGTCGTGGTTCCTCTCGTCCAGGAACCACGACCCCTACGACTTTCCGCGTGTTGAAGCCTTACGCCTTGGCGGTCCACGCCTTGATCTTGTCGGCGTTGGCCTCGACCCACTTCTTGGCCGCGTCCTCGGGCTTCATCTGGTCCTCGGCGATGTACTTCGCCACGGTGTTCTGGTCCTCGTTGGTCCACTTGAAGTTCTTGACCAGGTTGTACGCCGGGCCGTTCGCGTCGGCGAACTTCTTGGACACGATCTTGTCGAGGTCGTAGTCCGGGTAGTCGCAGGCGACCTTCTCGGCGTCGGTGTCACAGCCCGCCTTGTACTCGGGCAGCTTCACCTTCTCCAGCTTGACCTCGTTGAGCAGCCACTGCGGCGAGTAGAAGTAGCCGATGACCCACTTCTTGTCCTTCTCCGCCTGGCGGAAGGCCTGGATCAGCGCGGTCTCGGAGCCGCCGTACACGACCTTGTAGTTGAGGTTCAGGTTCTTCACCAGAGCCTCGTCGTTGGTCACGAACGACGGGTCGCCGTCGAGCAGCTGGCCCTTGTCACCGGACTCGGACGTCTTGAACTGGTCCGCGTACTTGTTGAGGTTGTTCCAGTCCAGGATGTCGGGGTGCTCCTTGGCGAGCCACGGCGGCACGTACCAGCCGATCTGCCCCTTCACGCCGGTCGAGCCCGCGCTGACGGCAGTCTTCTGCTCGTCGATGTACTTCTTGCGCAGGTCGTCGTGACCCCAGTTCTCGACGACGGCGTCGACCTCACCGGTGCCGAAGCCCTGCCAGGCCACCTCTTCCTTGAGCTCCTTCTTGGTGACCTTGCACTTGAGCTCCTTCTCGGCCACGTACGCGAGCACCGCCGCGTTCGCCTCATAGCCGACCCACGGGTTGACCGCGAGGTTGAACGTGCCGCAGTCACCGGTCGCACCCGAGGAGGTGTCACCGACCTTGGCGCCACCGCAACCAGCCAGCGCGAGTGCCCCTACGAGCACCGCTCCCAGCACGCTGTGCCTTGCCACTTTCCAGACCTCCTAGTTGGTCCACCGCTTGGCGGCCGCCTGGGTGAGGCGGTCGAGCATCACGCCCAGCACGACGATCGCGACACCGGCCGCGAGCCCCTTGCCGTACAAATTGCTCTGCGAGAACCCGGCCACCACGTCGTAGCCGAGAGCACCGGCGCCCACGAGACCGCCGACGACGACCATCGAGAGCACGTAGATCAGCCCCTGGTTGGCGGCGAGCGTCAACGCCCCGCGCGCCATCGGCAGCTGCACCTTCACGATCGTCTGCCACGAGCTGGACCCCAGCGCCGTGGACGCCTCGACGGTCGCGGGCGACACCGCCCGGATGCCGTCCGCGATGATCTTGATGGCGACCGGCGCCGCGAACACCACGGCCGCGATGATCGCGGTGAACCTGGTGGCAGCGAACAAAGCCAGGAACGGCACCAGGTACACGAACGCCGGCATGACCTGACCGGCGTCGAGGATCGGCCTGATGAACCGGTCCGCGCTCCTGCTGCGCCCCATCCACACGCCGACCACGATCCCGAGGATCATCACCAGGATCGTCGCGACCAGAGTGGACGCCAGCGTGATCATCGCGTCCTGCCACAACCCGGTCGCGACCAGCAAACCCAGGCACACGGCGGAAACGACAGCCGACCTGACGCCGCCGATCAGGAACGACAGCGCCACGATCACCAGCGCCACCAGGAACCACGGCGACTCGGCCAGCAGCGCCTGCAGCGGGTTGATCAACGCGAACGTCACGAAGTCCTTGAAACCGCCGGTGATCAGCGGCAGCGAGTCCTGCGCCCACTCCGTCACGGCGGTCGCGCCCTTGCGGATCGAGCTGCCGATCTCGACGTCCGTCTGGAACTCCGCCGCCCACAGGTAGGTGTACGAGAGGTACACGCACACACCCGTGACACCGAGACCGGCGAACAACGCCCAGCGCGGCAGGTTCCTGCGCTCGGTCGCGGCGGTCGTCACGCGGTCCAGCACGATCGCCAGCACCACGATCGCCAGGCCCGCGTTGAACGCAGTGCCGACGTCGAGCGTCTGCAACGCCTTCACGACCGTCTTGCCGAGCCCGGGCGCGTCGATCAGCGCCGCGATCGTGACCATCGACAGCGCGGCCATGATCGTCTGGTTGACGCCGAGCACGATCGTCTTGCGCGCGGACGGCAGCAGCACCTTGACCAACGTCTGCTTCCGGGTCGCACCAAGGGACTCCGACGCCTCGACGGTGTCGTGCGGCACCGACCGGATGGCGTGCGCGGTGATCCGGATCGCGGGCGGCGCGGCGTAGATCAGCGTCGCGATCGTCGCCGACGCGGGCCCGATCAGGAAGAACAACGTCAGCGGCGCCAGGTAGACGAACGTCGGCATGGTCTGCATGAAGTCGAGCACCGGCTGCATGACCCGGTTGGCCCGGTCGGACAGTCCTGCCCAGATCCCCAGCGGAATGCCGAACAGCAACGAGATCAGGACCGCGGCCAGCGTCAGCGAGAGCGTGTCCATGCTCTCCTGCCACAGACCCTGCAGACCGAGGAACACGAAGCCCGCGATCGACAGCAACGCGATCCGCCAGCCCGCGACGGCGAGACTGACGAAACCGGCGATCGCGACCACACCGAGCCAGCCGATCACCGGCACCGGGCGGCCGAACGACGGCTGCGCGATCAGGGCCTGCACGAACGTCACGAACTCGTCGATGACGAGCCGGATCTCGTTGAAGAAGTACAGGAACAGCGGGTTCGAGTTCCTGGACGCGCCAACGGCGTCGTTGATCTCGTTGACCCAGCGGTGCAACGGCGTCAGCGCGGAGGCGTCCAGCGGCAACGTCCCGACGTTGCGGAACACCAGCCACAGTGCCAGCCAGGCGACGACGATCCCGCCGAGCACGAGCGTCTTGCGCGGAAGCTGCCGAGGGGCGGCGACGGCAACCATGTCACGCCTCCCCGGCCACGACCCCGAGGATCTCCTCGTCCGCCACGACGCCGAGCAACTCGCCGTCCCGCACCACCTTCACCGGCTTGTCCGCGCTCAACACGCTGCGCACCGCCTCGCGCACAACGGTTTCCGGCGACAGCTCAGGCCCGTCCAGCTCGTCGTCGGGACGCGGCGGCCGCATGATCCACTTCAACGTCAGCACGTGCGAGCGCGGCACGTCCTTCACGAAGTCGCGCACGTAGTCGTCCGCGGGCGCGCCGACCAGCTCGTCACCGGTGCCGACCTGCACGACCTGACCGTCGCGCATGATCAGGATCCGGTCGCCGAGCTTCAGCGCCTCGCTCAGGTCGTGGGTGATGAAGACCATCGTCTTGCCGACCTCGCGGTGCAGCCTGATGACCTCGGACTGCATGTCGCGGCGAATCAGCGGGTCGAGTGCCGAGAAAGGTTCGTCGAAGAACAAAACATCGGGATCGCCGGCAAGAGCGCGAGCGAGTCCGACGCGTTGCTGCATACCGCCGGACAGCTGATCCGGATAGGACTTCTCGTAGCCGGACAGACCAACGAGGTCGATCACCTCCTGCGACCGCTCCCCGCGTTTCGCCCGAGGTACCCCGCGGATTTCCAGCCCGTAACCGACGTTGTCCGCGACCGTCCGATGAGGAAGCAACCCGAAGTGCTGGAACACCATGGAGAACTTGTTCCGGCGCAGGTCACGCAGCCGTTTCGCGTCCGCCTCGAGAATGTTCTCGCCCTCGAACGTGATGGCGCCCGCGGTCGGCTCGACGAGTCTGGTGAGACAGCGGACCAGTGTGGACTTGCCGGAGCCCGACAGCCCCATGACCACGAACATCTCACCCGGAGCGACGTCGAAGTCCACTCCGCGCACGGCGGCGACGGCACCTGTGCGGTCCATCAACTCCGGCCGTGACAACGATTTCAGCTCGTCCGACGCCACCACTTGAGACGCGTTGGGGCCGAACACCTTCCACAGGTCCCTGACCGAAATCACGGGATCCACGCCAAACCACTCCGAACCTGTTGCGGAACTTGATGCGGGCTGTTGCGGGCTGTGCTGCACAGGCTGTGCTGTTGCGGACTGCGCACACCGTTTCTCGATGCGCGACAGCATTGACCCTCACACGGGTACGGTCAAGGGCTGATACAAGTTCCGTCCTTTGTGGACAACCAATCATCCCATGACTTGACTGCCGTCGATCGAAGGGGAAAAGCTGAACTGAGCGGTCTCCTGCACCGCTCGTTCCCCTCGACGAGGAGCTGTTCGTGCAAGCCCCCAGAATCGCTCTGGCAATGACGCTCGTGTTGACGATTGCCGGTTGTGGCAGTGGCTCGACATCATCGTCACCGCGCTCCAGCTCAACAGCGCCACCCGAGCCCTGCGGCTCCATCACCATCGCGGTCAACCCGTGGGTCGGCTACGAGGCCAACGCGGCGGTCGTCGCGTACCTCGCCGAGAAGCGCCTCGGCTGCAAGGTGACCAAGAAGGAAGTCGACGAGCAGACTGCCTGGCAGGGCCTCGACTCCGGCGAGATCGACGTGATCCTGGAGAACTGGGGTCACGAGGACCTGAAGCAGAAGTACATCGAGGAGAAGCACACCGCCGTGCGGGTCGGCCCGTCCGGCAACAAGGGTGTGATCGGCTGGTACGTGCCGCCGTGGATGAAGAAGACCTACCCGGACATCACGAACTGGCAGAACCTCAACAAGTACGCCAACCTGTTCGTCACCCCGCAGTCCGAGGGCAAGGGCCAGGTGCTCGACGGCGACCCCTCGTACGTGACCAACGACGAGGCTCTGGTGAAGAACCTGAACCTCAACTACAAGGTCGTCTACGCGGGCAGCGAGCAGGCCTCGATCAAGGCCTTCCGCCAGGCGGAGGAGAAGAAGGCACCGCTGATCGGCTACTTCTTCGAGCCGCAGTGGCTGCACCTCGACATCGAGCTGGTCAAGATCGAGCTGCCCGAGTACAAGGCCGGCTGCGACGCGGACACGGCCAAGGTCGCCTGCGACTACCCGCGCTACGAGCTGGACAAGATCGCCTCCAAGAAGTTCCTCGAGAAGGGCGGCCCGGCCGCCCGGCTGATCCAGAACTTCCAGTGGAGCAACGACGAGCAGGACACGGTCGCGTCGTTCATCGCGAAGTACAAGATGTCGCCGGAAGAGGCGGCGAAGCGGTGGGTCGAGGCGAACCCGGACCGGGTCGAGGACTGGCTGACCAAGGCCAAGCCGTAACTTCCCGTCTCAGTCGGCGCCTTGACCGGTGCCGCGTGACCACCACTTCTCGTCGGGGCCGGAGATGTCCTCGACGCTGAGCCTGCGAACGGACCCGGCTCTCTTGAGCCGGGCCGTCAGCTGGTCTTTTCGCTGGGCGAGCCTGCGGTAGATCTCGAGAGCCTCCGTCTCGGGCAGGCCCCGTTGTCTTTCCACGGTCCGCCAGTTCCCGAGGAACTCGAGCGTCAGGTCCGCGACGGCCTGCCCGGCGTGCGCGGTCAGCTCGTCCGCCGGCGTCGCGAACCGACCGGCGTGGAACGCCAGGTTCCTCGTGACGTAAAGCCACTCGAGCACGGCCGCCGCGGTGTCCTCCTGCTCGGCCAGCCACCCCGCGAGCGTCGTGGAGTCCGCGAGCCTCGCCCGCCAGATCTCGACCAGGTCCCGCACCAGCCCGCCCTCGTTCTCGGCGAGCGCGGTCACGGCGTCCTGCGCGGCCTTGAGCTGTTCCTGCGGACGGTTGTGCCTGATCAGCACCTCGAGCCAGGCGTCAACGGACTTCAGGTGGTGCTTCACCCCGGTCGTGGCCACCCGCGCGTCCAACGGCCCGCGCAGCTCTTCGTCGTGGTTGGTCACGACGACGTGCAGGCTGATCAGGTGCTGCCGCAACATCTGCAGCGCGCACGCCTTCGCCAGCCACCCGATCTTGCTCGGGTCGAGCCCGGTCGCCTCCAGCGCACTCCACGCGAGCCCCGCGCTGGCCATCGGCGCATCCACCTGCCGCGCCAGGTTCGCCACTCGCATCGCGCTGCGCAGCTCAGCAGGCCAGTACGCGGTGAGGGGGTACGCGTTGTTCACGGTGCGCTGGTGCTCGGTGCCGCGCGTGACCCGCCCGCCCGGACCGCTGACCTGCCAGAGCGGCGCGATGTTCAGCTCGGTGAGCCGCTCCCCCGCCGCGTACTGGTCGAGCGCCTCGCTGAGGATCCGCCTGCCCCGCAACGCCGCCGTGTGCGCGTCGGCCGCGTTGACCGGCAGGCGCACCAGCACCGACGAGCCGTCCACCGCGTCCTTCAGAAAGTCGTCCTTCGGCAACCTGTTGCGGTGCAAGGGCTCCTGCCGCGCCTCGGGCAGCAGTTGGTCCAGATGCCGCAGCACGCGCGCCCCGCGGACCACCAACGCCACGACGTGCCTGCGCGGTTCTGGCCACAGCACTTCAGCAAGGTCACCCGGCTTCTTCAACCACCGCAGCAGGTCCGAACGGAGATGCCTGCCGTCACGGCCGTGCACCGCCACGACGACCGCGATCTCGGCGATCATCCTGGCGCGCAAGGGAAGTTCCACCCCGCTCCACAGTGGAGTGATCCACTGCTTGACTGCGGCCTCCAGCGCGGACGGGTCGAGCTTGCGCGCCGCCGCGGCCGCGACCTGCGGGTCGAACCTCTGCCCGTCGGCCGCGATGGCCGCGTCGACGTCCCGGAGCGTCTGCCGCGCCTCGGCGAACTCGACCGCACCACCGTGGGCGTACGCGGGTTCGGCGGCGTTCATGCACGCGAGCGAGGTGGTGAGGATGCGGCGCAACAGGTTCCACCGCGGCTGGTCCTCGACGGCGTGGCTCTCCAGCGCGGTCTGCGCTCGCGTGACAGCCAGGAACGCGCTGTTGAGGCCCGCCACGTGCTCGCCGAGGTGCGCGTCCGAGTCGAGCGCGCGCAGCACACCCTGCAGCAGTGCCCGCTGGCCGCGGCCGAGCCCGGCGTCGTCGAACGCCTGCCGCAGCCGGGCGTCGAGGTACTGGTAGCGCACGTGACGCACCATAGAAGACATGGACAACCGGAAAGCCGTCTTCACGGGCAAGGACGGACAATCTCTCGCGGGCCGCCTCGAACTGCCGGCGGGGGACGTGGTCGCAACCGCCGTCTTCGCCCACTGCTTCACCTGCGGCAAGGACTCCGTGGCCGCCTCCCGCATCTGCCGCGAGCTCGCCTCCCGCGGCGTCGCGGTGCTGCGCTTCGACTTCACCGGCCTCGGCCAGTCCGACGGCGACTTCGCCAACACCACGTTCACGTCCAACGTCGACGACCTCGTCTGCGCCGCCAACCACCTGCGCGACACCACCGGCGCCCCGAGCGTCCTCATCGGACACTCCCTCGGCGGCGCCGCCGTCCTCGCCGCCGCCCACCGCGTCCCGGAGGTGCGCGCCGTCGTCACGATCGGCGCACCGGCCGACACCGCACACGTGGAGCACCTGATCGGCTCGTCCACCGCAGAGATCGAGACCCGCGGCGTCGCCGAAGTGCTGCTGGCCGGACGCCCGTTCCGGATCAGCAACGACTTCCTCGCCGACATCAAGCAGCAGAACCAGACCGCCTGCATCGCGGGCCTCGACCGCGCACTGCTGGTCATGCACTCGCCGCAGGACGACCTGGTCGGCATCGACAACGCCAGGCTGATCTTCGACGCGGCCCGCCACCCCAAGTCGTTCGTGTCGCTCGACGGCGCCGACCACCTGCTGACCGACCGCACGGACGCCGCGTACGTGGCAGAGGTGCTGGCAGCCTGGGCGAGCCGCTACCTGACGCCGTAGTTGTGCCGTGAAGATGCGAAAACCCGCAGCGACGCATCGCTGCGGGTTTTCACCAACCGATCGGGGTAACGAGACTCAAGTTGAACCCCGCCTGGTCAAGTACGTCCGCAGCAAGCTCGGGCCGCTTGACCTGTCGTAGCACTCTGCCTGCAGCAGCCCCGGTTCCCTCAAAGGGACCAGGGCAGTGACATGTCATATGTGAGGCCAAAGGCTCAGATGATCGGGTGACCGACAAGTCGTTCGAAGTCGATGACAGCTGCCCGCATCTCGTCCTCGGGGCCCTTCGGGTCGTCCGGCTGAACGGCGCTGTTCTCCTTGTAGATCATGAACAGTTCGGCTGCCAGCTTGGGCTTGTGCTCCAGGATGAGCTGAAGGCTAAACCGAGCGCGTCGACGTGTGCGTCGACGTGTGCGTCGCGCCGCCGCATCGAACCGCCGACAGCACGGTCTGCACGAATCGTTGTTTTTGATGACTGCCGAGGAATAGTTGGCAGTCATTCCAGCCGTTACCAAGCCAGACCACCGCACCTGACATTGATCCAAATGAGCGATCATTGCGTCCAAATGGTTATATGTCGGGCCTGCCTGGTAACAATGGTAGAGGTTCGCGCGCTCTGAGTGCAGACGACCTCTGCGGCACTCAGGAGTTAACATGACACGTCGCCAAGTCCGCGATCACCACCCAGCATTGGAGGCGTTAGTCGCCGCGATTGTGATAACGGTCGCACTCGTTGCTCGCAATCCAAACCATTCCTGTTGCTCGACACCTTCCCGCGATCCTCAGCAGGTAACGCAAAAGGCTGAGGATGCGGTAGCGGTCCACCGCAATAACTCTGTCGAGGTCGCTGGTTTCCGCCTGCTCGTGACCATTCTTGCTGGAGTTGCATTAGGCGCCGCCGCCTCGGTGTTGCCGAGTTTGATGTCGACCTCTGCGCGCGGCGGTTTTCTCGTTGGGACTTGGCTGTTATGGGGCACTGGGGTCACTGCTGCTGTCCTCGTATACCTGTCCACGCTGACTGGCTCCAAGGCGATTCCTATCGAGATTGGTTTCATCCATACGGCTGGCCTGGTTGCCTCGTTCCTTGCTCAGTGTGGCCTGTTTGCCTCGCTTACCAGGCCAAACATGCAAGAGTTAGTGCGGTGGTGGTTCATCAGTTTCTCTGTTTTCGGTGCCGCAGCTACGATCGCGATCCTCCTGGGTATCCTGCTCTTGCCGAAATCGCCTCGGAAGATGGACGGTGAGGCACTCGCGTTCTATCGCAGAGGCCAGTGGACCGATGCAGTGATGGCTGCTCTCACGGCGATATTCTCTGCGGTATACGTCGCGCGAACGGCAGAGCCGTCAGAACGAAGTGTTCTACTGGCAGCGAGCATTGCTTTGACTAGTCTGCTCGCGGCCTGCGCGAAGCAATCAGTGGAGCGTCGACGAATGCTGCGCGACGGCTTGATATGAGCTACTACCTCAGGATGACCCGCACTGAGCGCGGTCGAGAAATCACAGGACGAGTACCTAGTAGAACCGTTAACGCTGGCGCACACCAATCGCGGTGCGCGGGGCCTCGTGTCGTTTCGCTGCCTACTTGCCGAGGCTGCCGATGTTCTCGTTGATGTTGACGACGGCGTACTGGCCGCTCGACTTCCCGTCCTTGACGACCTTGCCGTCCACGGTGATCTTGGCGCTGATCTCGGGGGTGCCCTTCCCTGCCTGGGCGAAGATCGACACCATCTGCAAGGCCTCACCGGTCGGCAGCTCGAAGGTCTTCGACCACGGCAACTGCACGTCGCCTTCCTGCTGGGTCGACGTCATGCCGTCCGTGACGTAGGTGATCGAGTTGGCAGTGCCAGCGCCGGAGACCTCGTAGACCACGGTGCGCTTCGCCGCCGCCGCAGGCTGCTGCGCGGGGGCCGGCGCCGGTGCGGCGGCGGGAGCGGTCTGCTGCGCAGCACCGCTCGTGCTGGTCGGCGCCGGGGTCTTACCGCCGTTCGACACACCGATCACGATGAACAGCAGCACGATCGCGCCGACTACCCACGGCCACTTTTTGGCCTTCTTCCGCGGCGGCGGTGGCGGCGCGAACTGGGGGTATTGACCGGGAGGCATCGGCTGCTGGAACTGCTGCTGAGGCCCTTGCGGCGGCTGGGGATACGACATGGCGAAGAGACTCCCGACAGGTGGTGAGGTGGCCGGGCAGCGCGGCCTGATGACCCGATTGTCGTAACCCACAGTCATCGCGTTACCGGTGTCGCTCGAACAGAGCAAAACGGTGATTCGGCGTAACGACGGCCAGTGGAAACGCGATGGCGAGCGCCGCCTAGCACGGGCCGACCTTCTTCCAAGTGGCGCCGTCGACAGTGATCCGGACGGGCGCGTCCGATCCACGCCGACGCCACCGGTAGCCAGCGGCCGGTTCGAGCCCGGCGATTGGCTCGTGATCGGCGGTGCGCTCGGACAGCTTCACCGACATAGGGCAACGTGATTCGCGTGCACGCGGTAGCCGAGTCATGGGCGTCTGCTCCGACGTACGTCAAGCTTTCGTCCGACCCAGATGATCCCGAAGCACATGGCGAGGTAGAGAAGGACGACCACGCCACTGACGCGGATGCTCGGGTCGACCAAGTTGAGAGCCAAGCCGAGCAACAGGAACGCACTGATCACCGATCCGACTACAGTCCACGTGCGGTTCAAGGCGTCGGCCTAACCGATGTTCCAGACCCAACCGCGGCTTCCGTCAGGCCCAGGCGTCGGCCACGCTGACGCAACCGAGGTGGCCGACTCCGGTACGTCGATTTCCACCGTTCCCGTGTATCGCGAGTTTGCAAGGATCGTGTCCGACAGCTTGCCCTTGTAGTCCACGCACGAACCCGGCTGCGCATCGTGCACGAACCCGTCAGCGCTGAGGCCTTTGAACGAGAACGGGTTGAAGATCGTGGGCGCCAAGCCCTGAGCATTGGCGCTCAAGTTTCCGGTTGTCATCGAGACATGCAGCAGCAACGTCTTGCGGCCCGCAGGCGCCGGCGTGCCGTACTCGAAGCACTTGGGATTCACTTCGATCTTGTCGACGGTGAACTTGATGGCGCACGTGTCAAGGCTGCTCTGACACTCCGTCCCGCCCAGTTCACCGACCTTCTTCGGCAGGAAGCCTTGCGCCGTGAGGTTCTTCTTGACGGTCGCAGTCGTGGTCGGTGCGGCGCTGCTCGGAGTTGGGCTGGGCGCTGGGCTTCCGGTGTCTGCGGTTGGGCCCGTGCAGGCGGCAAGCAGAACGAGCGCGGGAAGGGTGGCGGCACGGGCGACGATCGACAGCATGGCGGACTCCTCGGCGGCGTGGTGTCACCTGTCCACATCGGGGGTGGTTGCGGAGCGTTACGATGTTCACCCTGCTGGCCGCTGCCGTAGCCCAGCGGGCAGTTCACGAGGATGAGGCCATGCGTCTACTCGTCCTCGGACCGAAACCGTGCGCGTGCAACAGCAGGACGTACGTGTTCCGTGGCCTCGGCGCGGCGAACGGTGCCGCGAGCCAACCGGGCGCGAAGCCCGTCGACGTCGCACGGCGGGCCGACGTGTCGACCGGCACGGTCTCGAACGTGTTCAACCACCCGGAGCGCGTGGCCGACGTGACCCGGCTGCAGGTCGAGAAGGCGATCGCCGAGCTCGGCTTCATCCGCGGCTCTGGCGGCGGGGAGACGGCGGCTCACTGGCGGCGCAACGGGTTCGCGACGTAGCTGTTCCAGCCCGCGGCGGCGGGCTGGTACCCGAAGAAGGCGCCGCACGACGCGCGGCCGGTGCCGGTGCTCGCCGAGCCGTGGCCTGGTGTGCCGACGCGCGGCCGCAACGCGAGCGGTCGTGCTGACTCGTGCTGGGTGCCGATCGCGAAAGGCCTGACGCCGCACGGGTTGCGGCACTCGCACAAGACGTTGATGCGGAGTGTGGGGTACGCCGCCGCCGTTGATGGACGACCGGCTTGGCCACCTCAACGGTTCAGTGCAGGCTCGCTACGACCACGTCACGCAAGAGATGCGGGCCCGCCTGCTCGACGAACTGACGGCCCTGTGGGAGAAGGCGTCGGACGCACGGATCGCGCTGTGCCCGCGGTCGCCGGTCGCCGCGCTGGACGAGCTGCTGCGGGCGCGTGCCCGGAAGGTCAACGAACTCGCTCGGGACGAGGTCCGTCGAGCGTCTCAGGGGCTGGCGTGATGATCGCCGAAACCATGATCATCTCCCCAGATTCTCCCCAGAACCCTTGGGAGACAAGGCAGGGCTGGTCTCCCATTCGGGAGACCAGCCCTGTCCTGCACTTTCAACCGTCGGGGCGACAGGATTTGAACCTGCGACCCCCCGCTCCCAAAGCGGGTGCGCTACCAAACTGCGCCACGCCCCGGTTGCAACCAGCTTACCGCCACCCGCTAAGGTATTAACCGCAGCCCCTTCGAGGGGCGGCAAGCGGGCGTAGCTCAATGGTAGAGCCCTAGTCTTCCAAACTAGCTACGCGGGTTCGATTCCCGTCGCCCGCTCGTGACGAGGGGCGAGGTATGCCGACGGAAAGCGTCGGCCACACCTCGCCCCTCGGTTTCTATCTCGGGGCCGAGCCCCCAGACCCCAGCCGGGGGACTCGCCCCCGGACCCCCATATGGGTGCCGTGATTTGGTGAGTGATCAGCCCCAAGTCCGCTGGGTCATGTCGTGAGCTAGCTCACTGAGGCCACGCCGATCTGGGTGTGGTGGTGGGTCGGGGATTCGATTTCGTCCACCACGGCCAGGGCGAAGTCCTCGTAGGTCAGCTCGTCACCCGGATCGAGCGTGCCGATGCGGTATTTGCCGCTGCTCGTGCCGCCGAACATCCCCACCGGACTGATCACCAGCCAGTCGGCGTCGGACTCGGCCAGCACCCGCACGCCGGCCGCGTGTCCCTCCATGAACGCGCGGCCCTCCTCCGGGAAGTCCGGCAGGTCCACCATCCGCACTCCTGGCGAGGCCTCCAGCAGCGGGAACACGCCCACCACGATGATCCGCCCGACCCCGGACGCCACCAGTGCGCGGGCCGCCTCGGTGTAGAACTCCGCCGGGTCGCGGGACAGGTCGGCCACCGCGCTCACCGCGACGTCGTAGCCCGCCGCTGCCCCTGCCGCCTGGACACCAGGGTCACGGCCGATTCGCAACACCTCGTGGCCGCGCGCCTCCGCGACCGCCGCGATCTGCTTTCCCGCTCGCCCGGAGGCACCGAACACAACGATCTTCGTCATGGGCGCGAAGGTAGGCTCCCGGTAGCCGGTTTCCGCAACGATATCGGGGGTGACCAGGTGGAATGCGTTCCGTCCGACCAGCTGACGAGCCTGCCTTACCGCATCGGTGACAAGTGGACGGCCCACGTGCTGCGGGCGCTGCACCACGACCGGCGGCGCTTCACGGAACTGCGCGCGGAGATCCCCGTGGTGACGCCCAAAGTGCTCACCGAGACGTTGCGGGCGATGGAGCGCGAAGGCACCGTCACGCGCACCGAGTACGACGAGAACCCGCCGCGTGTCGAGTACGAGCTGACCGAACAGGGACACAAGCTGCTGGGGCTGCTGGATCTGTGTTGCGACTGGGCCCGAGAGAACTTGGTGGAAACGTGAGGCTTGAACAGATCGTCGTCGACTGCAACGACCCGAGCCGGCTCGTCCGGTTCTGGGCCGAACTGCTCGGTGCGGAGCCGGTGAACCGCGCGCACGGCTGGGCGCACGTCGAACCGCCCGGCGGGCCGCGGATGTCGTTCCAGCCGGTGCCCGAGCGCAAGGACGTGAAGAACCGGCTGCACCTCGACTTCGGCGTCGACGACATCGAGGCCGCCGTCGTGAGAGCCGTGAACCTCGGTGCGACCCGCGAGGGTGTGGTCGTCACCGACGAGCAGGGCAGCTTCCAGGTGATGCGCGACCCCGAGGGCAACGAGTTCTGCTTCGTCCGGTGAGTCTGCGGAGACTGCGGAGTCCGTCGAGTCCCGTTCTGGTTCGTCCACTGAGGAACTACTGGACCGCCCGCCACAGGGCCTCACCGAAGCGGATCGCGAGGATCAGGAGCAGCACGCCGATCGCGAAGCTGATGAGGCACCGCACGACGACCAGGAGCTTGGCGCCCTTCACCCGGCCATGATTTATCGCCCGCGGGCAACACCGACAGTGCCCAACGGACCAACCTGTGTCCAACCGAACCAATAACATGCCGCTGTGACCCAAAGCGCGAGTGCCTGCCTGTTCTGCCGCATCGTCGCGGGCGAGATCCCGGCGACCGTCGTGACGGAGACCGACACGACGCTCGCTTTCCGCGACATCGACCCCAAGGCGCCCACGCACGTGCTGGTGATCCCCAAGGAACACCACCGGGCGATCGGCGACGTCGACCCGGTGCTCGCGGGGCAGATCCTCGCGACCGCGCACCAGGTCGCGAAGTCCGAAGGCGTCGACGAGTCCGGCTACCGGCTCGTGTTCAACACCGGCGAGCACGGCGGCCAGACCGTCTTCCACGTCCACTGCCACGTCCTCGGTGGCCGCGGCCTCACCTGGCCGCCTGGCTAGTGGCGTGGCCCGGAACGT
>NZ_JYJG01000061.1 GCF_000955955.1 Lentzea aerocolonigenes | reverse complement strand
ACCAACTCGCAGTTGGTAGTACTTGCAGACGCCGTCAAGCCGGGCCAGGCCGGGCGACCAGCACCACTCCCTGATCGCCCACCGCGTGCGGGCGACGGGCGAAATGCCGCCGCAGCGCGGGTTCCACGGCGGTGAGCATCTCGGGTGCCGCCGGATGCTCCTCGTACCAGAAGTTGACGAGGGTCCGCGCCGCCGCCCGCACCCGGTCGTCCAGATCAGCCTCGGGAAAGTGCAGCGCGGCTTCCGTCCGGTACAGGTCGAACCGGCTGAACCCCTGCCGTCCCAGCACCTCTTCGGCGACGGCGAGCAGATAACCCTGGTCGTCCGGCGGCTCACCGGCGACCGGGACGCAGGTCTCGTTCAGCAACGCCACGAGCTCGTTGTCCGGCGCCCCACCGATGAACACGACCTTGGCCTCGGGATGCGAAAGATCGGCCACCCGCCCGATCTCCCGCACCGAAGCTTCGAGATCGGTGACGTAGGGCAGGATCCAGTTGGCCAGCACCACGTCGAACGTGCCGTCGTCGAACGGCAGCTCCTCGGCACTGCCCGGCAGGATCTCGATGCCCGTTTCCCGCAGCCGCGTTGCCCGATCCGTGTGAGGTTCGACCGCCGTGCACCCGCCCAGCTGCACGGCGACCGCGTGAGTCAACTCCCCGGTGCCGCCACCGACGTCGAGCGCCCGGGAGTTGCCCGAAGTCAGCGACCGCACCAAAGCGATCTCCTCACGGCGCTCGAGGCGCGCCACGAAGTCGAGCCACCCGCGGTTGCTGAGCGCGTGAGGCCCTCGGTATCCAGTGGACAGCACGGTCACCTCCTGATGCAGGTCGGAGCGAGGCCCATCACCTGAGTGCGCAACGCCGCATCCGTGGTGAAGTCCCCGGCCAGGTGGGAAGTCACCATCACCGCGCCGTGCGCCTCGGCCCCGCGCATCGTCAGGCACGCGTGCTCGGACCGGATCAGGCAAGCCGCGCCCGAAGCCGCCAGGTGACCCATCAACGCCTCGACCACCTGCTCTCCCAACCGTTCCTGCACCTGGGGCCGGGCCGCGAACTCCTGGATCACCCTGGCCAGCTTCGACAACCCGACGATCTGTCCACCCGGCGACGGCAGGTAGGCAACCGTCGCCCGGCCGAGGAACGGCAGCACGTGGTGCTCGCACAACGCCACGAACGGCACGTCGACCGCGGCGATCACGCCCTGGTTCACCGACTCCGGAGGGAACTGGACGCGCAGGTGCCGGGTGGGGTCGAGCCTGAGCCCACTGGTCAGCTCGGCCAACGCCCTCACGAACCGCAACGGCGTTCGTTCGGTTGACGTCGTGTCGCAAGGGATGCCGAGTGCGGTGAACATCGCCCGCGCGTGCTCGGCCGCTTCTGCCACACCGGAGTCGGCGCGGGACACCGTGATCACTGTCATGAGGAGTCCTTTTCGGTCGAACGCCACGAGGCCGAGTTCACGTGCGTCTCGCGGACCGTCACCTCGGCGACGCGCGCGCCGGGTGCGGCCGGCAGGGAGCGCAGGGCGTCCTCGACGACGCGGGCGAGGAGCTCGGCGACGGCCTCGACGGTGGGATGGGCGAGACCGTGCGCGAGTTGCTCGGCTGGTTCCGGATCTTGAGCTCCGAAGCGGTAGACCTTGCTCTTGTGCTCGGCCAGCACGTTCACCAGCGGATCGTCGGCGCCGAGCATCGCGCCGTGGTCGAGGTGGACGTCGATCCACTCGCGCACACGGGCTTTCAGCGCGCCGAACTCGACGACGGCCCCGGCGTGCAGGGCCGGCGCGGACACCTCGGCCTCCATCCACCACGAGTGGCCGTGCAGGTTCACGCACTTGCCGGCCAGGTGCGGCAGCCGGTGCGCCGTCTCGAAGTTGTGCCGCACGGACACCGAGTGGGCGCTCATGCGATGCCCAGGTACTTGTGGGTCTGCACGGACAGGCTCCACTTCGGGTTGCGCTTGCAGTAGGCGATCGCGGCCGCGGTGTTGGCGGCGACGTCCGGGCCGTCCATCGGCTGCAGCCGGAACGACTCGAACCGCAGGTGCTCGAACCGTTCGGGTTCGCCGTCCACCTGGGGGAAGACCAGCTTCAGCTCGTGGCCGCTGGTCGCGACGAGCGTGGAACCGAGCTTCGGGCTGACGCACAGCCAGTCGATGCCCGGCGGCGGGACCTGCGTGCCGTTGGTCTCCACGGAGATCTCGAAACCGCGGTCGTGCAACGCGTCGATGGCCGCGATGTCGAGCTGCAGCAGCGGTTCGCCGCCGGTGCAGACGACGAACCGCTCCTCGTCCGTGTCGCCTTCCCAGACGTTCGCGACGGCATTCGCCAATTCCTCGGCCGTTGTGAACTTTCCGCCGTTGATGCCGTCGGCGCCCACGAAATCCGTGTCGCAGAATTGACAGACCGCGCGATGACGGTCCTTCTCCAGACCTGTCCACAGGTTGCACCGGGAGAATCGGCAGAACACAGCAGGACGGCCGGCGTGCCGGCCCTCCCCCTGCAGCGTGTAGAAGATTTCTTTCACGAAGTACGTCATGCCGGCACTGCCAGGTAGCGCACGGGGTCGGCGACACCCGCCTCGTGGAATCCCTTCAAACGCAGCACACACGTGTCGCACGTGCCGCACGAGACGCCGTCGTCGGTCGGGTCGTAACAGCTGGTCGTGAGCGAGTAGTCGACGCCGAGCTCGATGCCCTTGCGGATGATGTCGGCCTTGGTCATGTCGATCAACGGCGCGTGCACGCGGATCCGTCCGTCGCCTTCGACGGCCGACTTCGTGGCGAGGTTGGCCATCGCCTCGTAGGCCTCGATGTACTCGGGGCGGCAGTCCGGGTAGCCGCTGTAGTCGACGGCGTTGACCCCGGTGAAGACGTCCCGCGCGCCCACGACCTCGGCATATGCCAGCGCGAACGACAGGAAGATGGTGTTGCGGCCGGGCACGTAGGTCGGCGGGATCTCGCCGGCCATCTGCTCCTCGTCACGCCCCTTGGGCACGGCGATGTCGTCGGTCAGCGCCGAACCGCCGAACACCCGCAGGTCGATGTCGGCGACGATGTGCCGCGCCACGCCCGCCTGTTCGGCGACCCGCCTGGCGGCCTCGAGCTCGACGCTGTGCCGCTGGCCGTAGCTGAAGCTCAGCGCGTACGGGAGGAATCCTCGCTGTTTCGCGATGGCGAGCGTCGTGGTGGAATCGAGGCCGCCGCTCAGCAGAACGATTGCGGGCGTGTTCATGTGATCATCACCTTTTCAGGCTGTGTCAATGCACGGTCGAAGCAGGGGAAAAAGGCGACCGGATGCCCGGCGGAAGAAATCCGATTGGCCTCAAACGTAGAGCGCCGGAATTCGGGCCGTCAACACCTGAATTGCGATCGTTGATACGCGAGTGTTCGCGTTTCAGCTGGGGATGATCCCGGACTCGTGCGCGATGATCGCGGCCTGAACGCGGTTGCGCACGCCGAGCTGCCTCAAAATGGTACTTACGTACACTTTTACGGTTCCCTCGACGACGTGGATCCGAGCTGCGATCTCCGCGTTCGAGAGGCCCGCGCCGACCAGCCCGAGCACCTCGCGCTCGCGTGCCGTCAACGCCGCGATCCGTTGCGTGGCAGCGGGTCGCGGATGTGCTCTGGAGAGTTGATCAACGACTCTCCTGGCCACCAAAGGAGACAGGTACGCGGCACCAGTTGCGACGGCGCGGACTCCGGCGATGATCTCCTGCGGGTCACCGGTCTTCAGCACGAACCCCGCCGCCCCCTCCCCGAGCGCCCGGCTGATGTAGGCGTCGTCCGCGAACGTCGTGAGCACCAGCGTTTTCGTGTCGGGGTGGCGCTCGCGGATGTGGCCGGCCGCGTCGAGCCCGTCGAGGCGGGGCATCCGGATGTCGAGCACGGCGACGTCCGGCCGGTGTCTCGCGACCAGATCGACGGCCTCGCTGCCGTTCTCCGCCTCCGCGACGACCTCGATGTCCCGCGCGGTGGCCAGCACCGCCTTCACGCCGAACCTGACCACGGGCTCGTCGTCCGCGAGCACCACCCTGATCACCCGGACCTCCTGACCAGCAACTCCTTGTGCGTCAACCGATCTTCCCGGAAGCACAGCCGGTAGAGGTCGTGGCGGGCGTGGTCGAACGGGTTGGCGTGCGTGGAGTAGTACCGGCACTCCGCGTTCTTCGGCGCGGTGACGCCGAGCGGGTTGTCGACGCGGGTGCGCAGCGGGAGGTCGAGGTCGTCCTCGGCCGTGTCGAGCCGGGCCTGCGCGAACTGTTGCGGTGTCAGAACCGAGGTGACCGCGTCGAACACCATGTAGCCGGGCACGCCGATCGCGATCGCCGCGCAGACCGCGGATGTGATCAGGACGGTTCTGCGGGCGCTCTTCCTGATCTCCGCTTCGGTGCTTTCCCGTCTGACGTGGGTCGGCGTGGTGCGGGGCAGCGGGCGTTCCGGGAGCTTCGCCCTGACCTCGAACCCGCCGTCCTTCGGCCCGGCGTCGAACCTGCCGCCGACGAGCGCGACGCGTTCCGCGAGGCCCACCAGCCCCTTGCCGCTGCCGACGGCGGGTGGTTTCGGGGCCGGTCCGTTGGTGATGCGCAGCTCCAGGTTCTGCCTCAGCTCGACGGTGATCTTCGCGCCGGGAGCGTGCTTGATCACGTTCGTCAGCGCTTCCGCGGCGACCCGGTGCACGGTTCTGGCGATGATGCCGTCGATTGCCGTGATGCGTTTGTTGATCAGCTCGACGTCGAGGCCGCTGCGCTGGACGACTTCTTCGATCGTCGCCACGGGTTCGTCCTCGTCCGCTCTCAGCACCTGCATGACGTCGGCGAGCCGTTCCGCCGCTGCGGTCACGCTCGCTCGCGCGGTCTTGGCGGCTTCGCGTTGCTGGGCGGTGAGCGCCGGTTCCAGTTCGAGCGCTCCGACCAGGAGCGCGGCCCGTGCCAGTTCGTGGCCGACCAGGTCGTGCATTTCTCCTGCCAGGCGGGCACGTTCGGCGTTGCGGGCGTTGTCGGCGTCGCGTTCGAGGAGGGTGGCGTGCTCCCAGCCCACTTCCTGGAGCTCGGCATACCTGCGGCGGAACCGCCCGAACGCCCACGGCACCACGCCGAGCACACCGATGCCGGACGTGACGGCGAGCGCGGTGTCCGACCCGCCGCGCTCGGTCAGTGCGACGACGACACCGGCGACCTCGGCGATCGTGAGCGCGATCGCGGTGGCCCTGGGGTCTTTCGCGTGGCGTCCGGCCAGGAAGCTGGTGATCGCGAGCGCGGGTGCCAGCGCGATCACCCCGGTGGCGCTGTCGAACTCGACGCGCACGAGGTAGCAGACCAGCCAGGCCCCGAGCGCGAGCCCGAGTGCCACCGCCGGCCGTTTCCGCACGACGACGAAGGCCACCGCGAGCACAGCCAGGTAGAGCACGACCTCCCAGATCGCGAGCCGCCCTGGCCGCGACGTGGCCGCCGCGGCCACCACCAACGACGCCGCGCACACCCACAGGATCAGCCGAGCCCACACGGCACCCATCATCGCAGTCGTTGCAGCACCACGGTCGGCGCGTCCTCGTTGCTCCGCTTCTTCTTCAACAGAGCCGCAATCCCCCACGAGACCAGCACTCCGAGCAGCAGCCCGGCCGCGACGTCGTGTACATAGTGGACACCGACGACCACCCGCGAAGCCGCCGCGGCCACCGCGCAGACCGCCGCCACCCAGCCGAGCGCTTTGTGCAGCGACCAGATCGCCATCGCGGACGCCCCGGCGATCACCGAATGGTTGCTGGGGAACGACCAGTCGCCCGGCGCGGGACACTCCGCGATCGACGAAGCCGTGCGACAGGGCCGTTCCTCCTGCACCACGAACTTGATGAGCTCGCTCACCGCGTACGCCACCACCACACCAGCGCCCGCGAGGAAGCCGCGCAGCCGGTGCCGCAGAACCAGCCAGCCGAACATCAGGACGAACACACCCAGCACCGCGTCGGTGCCGATCACAAGCCAGGTCACCCGGCCGAAGCTACGAAGATCGCGGCTCGCGCACCTCTGCCGATCGGAACCGATCAGACCTTACTTTCGACAAGGTCGGCCTCCAGCTCGCGGACGATCGGCAGCACGGGCTCGCCGAGGTAGTCCGCCACTCGCGGTCGGCGGGCTGGAGAACATCGCGGACACGCTCGTCGAAGACCTCAAGAATCTGCTCCTCGTCCGAGCATGCCGATCGCGAGCCAGTCTGCCAGTGTGCTGATGGCGAGCCGGGCGGCCGGCGTGCTCCTCACCACCCGAGCCGAGCGGCTTGCAGGTGGAACATTGACGCCCCCAGCGCGCTTCCTTGTTTGCGCGGCGAAGATGACCATGCTTTCCGGACATCCAACAGACGAGCCCGAGCGTGAAACCGGACAAGCTTCACCCGTGTGAGTGAAGGAGGCGCGGCGTGCTGATCCAGCGGGCGGCCATCGCGGGCGTCCAGGTCCTCGGCCTGGCCGTGTGGTTCTCGATGTCCGCGGTGGTGCCGTCGCTGCGCACCGAGTGGGGCATCAGCGCAGGTGCGGCGGTGTGGCTGACGGCGTCGGTGCAGCTCGGGTTCGTCACGGGCGCGGTGGGCGCGACCGTGCTCAACCTGGCCGACCGCGTGCGCCCGCACCTGCTGCTCGCCATCTCGGCGGCGGCCGGTGCCACCCTCACCCTGATCCTCGGGCTCACCGTGGACGGGCTCGCGGCCGCGATTCCGCTGCGGTTCCTCACCGGGGTGGCGCTGGCCGGCGTGTACCCCGTCGGCATGAAGCTGATGGCGTCCTGGTCGGAGCCGAAAGACCGCGGCAAAGCACTGGGCGTGCTGATCGGGGCGCTGACGCTCGGCAGCGCGCTCCCCCACGTCTTCGGGCAGCTGCCGTGGCGCGAAGTGCTCGTGGCCGCCGCCGCGATCGCGTTCCTCGGTGCGATCACGGCACTGACGCTCGTGCGGCCGGGACCGTTCCTCACCGCCACGACCGCCCAGCTCAACCCGCGCTACGCCGTGCAGATGTTCCGCGAACGCAAGCCGCGCCTGGTGAACCTCGGCTACTTCGGGCACATGTGGGAGCTGTACGCGCTGTGGACGTGGCTGCCGACGTTCCTCCTGAGCAGCAACACCAGGACAGGCCTCACCGTGTTCCTGACGATGGGCGTGGCGGGGTTCGCCGGTTGCCTCGTCGGCGGCTGGGCGGCGGACCGGTTCGGCCGCGCGCCCGCCGCGGTCGGGGCGCTCACGGTGAGCGGACTCTGCTGCCTGCTCTCGCCGCTGGCCTGGGGCACGCCGCTGCTGATCGCGTTCTGCGCGGTGTGGGGCGCGGCGGTGATCGCGGACTCCGGGGTGTTCAGCGCGTCGTTGAGCGAGGTCGCCGACCCGCGTTACGTCGGGACGGCGCTCACCGCGCTGACCGCCGTCGGGTTCGGGCTGACGGTGGTCAGCATCCAGCTCGTGCCACTGCTGGCCGAGCTCGCGACCTGGCGTTACGCGTTCTTGCTGCTCGTGCCGGGGCCGGTGATCGGCGCGCTCGCCATGCTCAGGACCAGGTCGTAGTAGCCCTCTGGGTTGTCGGCGCTGGAGCGTCCGTCGATCAGCTCACGCACGACGTCGCAGTGGCCCGCGTGCTGCGCGGTCTCGGCCACGACGCGCACGAGCAGGTGCCCGAACGTCGTCTGGCGCCGGTGCTCCGGCCACCACTGCACCGAGGCCGGAGCGTCCAACGGCAGCACGGCGATCGACTCGTCGGTGCGGCGCCAGGCGTCCCGGTACAGGTCGAGGAGGTACGAGCGGCTTTCCGACGGCTTGGCCCACAGGTCGCCGTTCTCCCACACCGACTTGTCCTCGACCCACGGCAACAGCGGCGCGGGACGGCCCACGCTGGAGACGAGGTAACCGAGCTCGATGCCGATCAGGTGCTTCACCAGGCCGAGCAGGTTGGTGCCGCTGGGCACGAGCGGGCGGCGCACGTCGTACTCGCCCAGTCCGTCCAAAGAGGACACAACAGAGTCACGTGACTCCTGCAGGTAGCGCTGGAGATCTGCGGCGATCATTCCCCGACACTAACGCGTGCGGACCACGACCTCAGCCGGTTTCGCAACGGTTTCGGCAGCGGGCCGCAGCACGTCCGGCGCTGTGCCCCACTGGCTGTACGACGCGATGCGGTGCTCCTGCTGCCGGTCGACCGAAGGCCCGGTCCGCTCGGCCTTGATCACGCGGTCCGACGCGTCCACCTCGACGACGAGCCGCACCTCGCCCTGCGTGTATCCGCCGGAGTGCGGCACCCCGCCCGCGCTGAACTCGTACCGGTCGCCGTCGTGTCCGACCAGCCTGAGCGTGCCGCGGTCGAGGTCGGCGAACACGTTGCCGGGGTCGTACTGCTGCTCGTTCAGGGACAGGTTCGTCAGGTAGTTCCACGTCCAGCTCGCACCCTGGGTTTCGAGCACCGCGAACGACTTGCCGGCGGGCAACGTCAGCTCGTTGTGCTGCAGGTAGGTGTCGCGGTCGAGGATCACGGCGCGGTAGTCCGTTGCGCCCCACCGGCTCTCAGCGTGCGCGGTGACGTCCTTCTGCTCCACCGCACCGCCGCCGGTGTTGATGTGCTGCACGCCCGCGTACGTCTGCCGGCGCGGGTCGTTGCCCTCGACCTCGATCACGACGTTGAACCGCACGGACTCCTGCCTGCGGACGACCTCGAGCCACTGGTCCAGCAACGCTTTCGGATCCGCGGGAGTCGTGGCGCAAGCGGTCAGGACCAGCAGCAGCGACAGGGCGAGACGCATGCGACGAGTCTCGCAAAACGTGTCGGTCCGGCGCCCGCGAATGAGAAGGTCGGGTACGTGCAGAAACTGATCATCGCCGCCGCGCTCGGCGCCTCGCTCGTGGCCACGGCCGTTCCCGCGCAGGCCGGCACTCATCGCGTCCAGGCAGCCACCGGGTGGCTCGCGGGACAGATGGCCGACGGTGAGCGCTTCGAAACCGAGTTCGGTGGCGTGAAGTACCCGGACCAGGGCCTGACCATCGACGCGATCTTCGCCTTCGCGGCCGCCAGGAACGCCCGCGACCACTCGGACCGCGCCATCGCGTGGCTCGCCAAGCCGGACGTGCAGGGCGCCTACCTGGGCACCGACGGCGAGTCGTACGCGGGTGCGCACGCCAAGCTCGTCGTCGCGGCCCGTGTGCGGGGCAAGAACCCAGCGGACTTCGGTGGCACCGACCTGATCGCCGGGCTCAAGGCGTTGCAGGCACCGTCCGGCCGCTACTCCGACCGCTCGCAGTTCGGCGACTTCTCCAACGCCTTCACCCAGTCCTACGCGGTCCTCGCGCTCAAGGACACCAAGGCGACCTCTTTCCTCGCCGGATCGCAGTGCCCCGACGGCGGTTTCCCCGTCACGTTCGAAGCCTCACCGTGCGTGAGCGACGTCGACGCCACCGCGATCGTCGTCCAAGCACTTCGCGCGCAGGGCAGGCCGGCCGGGAACGCGCTGGCATGGTTGCGGTCCAAGCAACAGCCCGACGGCGGATTCCCGAGCGCGCAGGGCGGTTCGAACGCCAACAGCACCGGCCTCGCCGCGCAGGTGCTGACCGGTCAGTCTGCCGTGAAAGCACGCAACTACCTGAATTCGCTGCAGGTCTGCGCCGGACCGGAGGCGGGCGCGATCGTGTTCGACGCGTCAGGCTTCAACAAGGCCACCGCTCCCCGCGCGACGACGCAGGCCGTGCTCGGTCTGACCGGCGCGAACCTCGCGACGCTGCGGGGCTAGCGGCTCCACTTCTGGTCACAAAGCAAGCCCGAACGTTCGACCGAACAGAGGACCGGGCACCCCAGGCCAGCGGCAAACGGCCCATCCACCGATCCGAAACTGGTCAGAACGACCGTTCGTTTAGGACACAAGCTGGCCTCAAGCGGTCCTAGAGTCCTTCATGTCGGACAAACGAGCTAAGGACAAACGATGACCACCACCGAGACCCTCACCGGCGAGCGCGCGGACCTCCTCGAGACCCTCCGGCAGCACCGCTGGTTCCTGACGTTCACCGCGCAGGGGCTCACCGACGAGCAGGCGGCGTCCAGCCCCACGGCCAGCGCGTTGTGCATCGGCGGCCTGATCAAGCACGTCGCTTCGGTCGAGGAGAGCTGGGTCAGGTTCGTCGAGCACGGCACCAGCGCCATGAAGTCCGCCGAGGAGACCGACTACGAGGAGCACGCCGCGAACTTCCGGATGGAGCCCGGCGAGACGCTCGAGAGCATCATCGCCAAGTACAACGAGGTCGCGGCCTACACCGACAAGCTGGTCGAGACGGTCGACCTGGACCTCGCGCACCCGCTGCCGGCCGCCCCGTGGTTCCCCGAGGGCAAGACGTGGTCGGCGCGGCGGGTGTTCGTGCACATCGTGGCCGAGACCTCGCAGCACGCGGGTCACGCCGACATCATCCGCGAGTCGATCGACGGTCAGAAGACCATGGGTTAGACCTTCGGCGGCGAGAAGGTCGAGAGGAACTGGTCCCGGAAGTCGCTCATCTTCGACACCGGAGCCGTCCCTCCCGGCCTGATGCCGTCGTCCCACTTCCAGGCCTCGATCTTCGACAGCACGGCCGGGTCCTTGGCGACGATGGTGATCGGCACGTCCCGCGACGCTCCTTCGCCGGTCACCATCTGCGCCGGCTGGTGGTCGCCGAGGAACACGAAGACCAGGTTCTCGTCGCCGTACCGCTCCAGGTAGGAGACGACGGACTCCAGCGAGTACGAGATCGAGTGCCCGTAGTCGGCGCGGACGGCGGCGGGGTCGCGGCCGAAGATCGACTCCGGCGGGTCGTCGGAGGCGGGCATCGTGCGGTAGATCGAGCCGTCGCCGAGCTTGTCCCAGGAAACGGAGTCCGGCGTCGGCGACCACGGCGCGTGCGAGGACACCATCGGGATCGCGGCCATCAGCGGACCGGCGGCCTTCGAGCGCTCGTTGCGTTGGAACGACTCCAAGGTGAACTGGTCCGGTGTCGTCGCGTAGCCGAACCGCGGACCCGTGTAACCCAGGTCCTGTGCCGAGTAAACCTTGTCGTAGTGGAAGAAGTCGACTTCCGGCCACGCCTGGGTGATGCCGGGAACCACGCCCACCGAACGCCACGACGCCTCGCGGAACGCCCTCGGCAGCGTCAAGCGGTCCGAAGCCACCAGGTTGCGGTAGCGCTGCTGGTTGTCGATCCACAGTCCCGAAAGCAGCGTCGCCTGCGCCATCCAGCTGCCACCACCGGCAGTCGGCGAGGTCAGGAACGCCGAGCGAGCCGTGTATCCCGCCGCCTTCAGTCGCGAATTGCCGTCCGCCAGCTTCGCGGAGACCTCGGGCAGATCGAGCGCCGACTTGCCGTAGCTCTCCACGAACGAGATGACGACGTCCTTGCCCTGCAACGAGGACAGCAGCCCGGGATGCCCGCGGTACGCGTCGACGGAGGCCTCGGCGGCGAACACCTCCTGGTCGTGCAACCCGGCCTGAACCCGCCGCGCGTGATCCACCAGCGAAGTGGCAGCGGCGTCCGAGTAGACCGGAATCCCAGGCACGGCAAGCGAAACACAGGCAACAGCGACAAGAGCGACCGCACGGATCGCCACCGGTCGACGCGAAGCAGCGACAGAACTGAGCCGCAGCACCGAAACCGAGGCCAGCAGCACGATCACGCCGACCAGTGCGACAGCGGCCACCACGGCCAGCATGGAGGCGAACCGGCCGAACGTCACGTCCACGAAGTCGACGGCGGGCGCCAGCAGCGGCCAGTCGAGCACCAGGTCGAACGGCCGGTACAGCACCATGTCGAACCCGATGTCCATGATCTTGACGACCGTGAACAACCCCAGCGCGACGCCGGCCACCACCGCGGCGGGCTTGCGGAAGCGGGGCGGCAGCAGGACCAGCACGAGCACACCCACGAGGCCTTCGAGCGGCACCCGCAGGAACGCCTCGGGAGTGAACTTGTCCAGGTCGCTCGGTGCGATGAGCACGAACAACACGAACAGTCCCGCCAACAGCGTGACCGTCCGTCGCAGCAACATCTTCACCGAGAATCCCCTTTCCTGACCTATGAGGTAAAACGCGCCACAACCCGCAGGCGGTTCAACTGCACTACCATCGACCTCGTGACCCGCCCGCACGTTCTGCTGAGCGTGGCCGTCAGCCTCGACGGCCACATCGACGACCGCGGCACCGAGAGGTTTCCGCTTTCCAACGCCGAGGACTTCGATCACGTCGACCGGATGCGCGCGGAGTCGGACGCGATTCTGGCCGGGGCCGAGACGTTGCGCCGCGACAACGCGCGACTGCTCGTCTACAGCGACGAGCGGCGTGCGCGGAGAATAGCGGACGGCAAACCGGAGTTCCCACTGCGGGTCATCGTGACCAGGAAAGGTCAACTGGACCCTGAGCTGCAGTTTTGGCACTGCGGCGGCGCACGGCTGGTCTACACCAAGAGCCAGGAAACCACCGTGGACCACCTCGCTGAAACCAAGACCTTCAGCGATTTCTCAGAAATTCTGGACGATCTGGGCGCGCGCGGCATCCGGAAACTCATGGTCGAAGGCGGCACGAGCATTCACACGGCGTTCCTCGAGGCGGGACTCGCCGACGAGATCAGAGTCGCGGTCGCACCGATGCTGATCGGACAGGCGACGGCCCCGCGTTTCGTGAATCCCGCCGAATTCCCAGGTGGACCGGCACGCCGATTCCACCTGGAGGAAGTCACGAAAGTCGGGGACGTCGCGGTTCTCCGCTACTTCCCGAAAGTCACTTCTTGACGAGCTTGAGCAGTCCGAGGATCTGCTCGCGGCGGTAGATCGCGATCACCAGCGCCCACACCATGAAGATGATCGGCATCAGGGCGTCGTCGAAGCCGCCGTTGGTCACCAGGAACAGCTCGGTCAGCGCGGCCCCGCCCATGATCCCGGCCAGGCCCAGCGCCGCGATGCCGCAGATCCGCGGGATCACGAGCCCGATCGCGGCCAGGATCTCCAGGGCTCCGGTGAAGTAGCGGAACCACTGGCCGAAGCCGATGTCGTCGAACTTCTTGACGAAGTCGTCGCCGAACAACGCCCAGCCGTTCTTCACGAACGTCACGGCGAGCAGGATCTGCAGGATCCAGACGACGACGTTGCCGATCTTCGCCGCGGTTGAGGTCTGTTCAGACATGACGGGATCCTCCCACCGAAACACTGGCGTGACGCCAGAGCCACAGCACATCGCGACCGAACGACCACACCAACGATGCCAGCGCGAGACCGACCAGCACGGCCGCGAACGGCAGCAGCCCCGAGGCCGCCACCACCAGGAAGATGCCCTGCACCGCGGCCACGACCTTGCGCGCGTAGCTGGCCGGCAGCGGCGCGTTCATCCAGCGCAACCGCCACGACGCGGCCACGAACACGTACCGCATGAGCCCGATCGCGAGCACCCACGGCCCCATCTGCACGGCCACGTACGCGCTGAGCACCAGGATCAGGAACGCGTCGACCTCCATGTCGAACCGCGCACCCAGAGCAGTCGACGTGCCGGTGCGGCGAGCGACCTGACCGTCCACCCAGTCGAGTGACAACGCGACCGCCGCCAGCGTCACGACCAACGCGACCGGAACGTCCTGACCAGCACGATCGGCCACCAACGCCGTCACCGCGCCGACCATCAGCCCGCGGGCCAGCGTGACGCGGTCAGCAGGGCCGAGCGACGTCGTGCGGTGGCGTTGCATGCCGTAGCCGAGGAACGCCCAGGTGGCGAACCCGTAGGCGAGCCCGGCGGCCCAGCCCAGCGGCCCGAGGCCCGCCGTGGCGCCGACCACACCCAGCAGGAGTACCTGAGCGGCCGCCCACGCGGCAGGCTCTCGTACGACAGCAGATGTCCTGGTGTGCTGAAGTGTGATCATCAGGTGCCCCTAGTGGACTTCGTGCGGCGGAGGTGTTGTGAGTGACACGTACGGCGAGTGCCTTTTGGCTCAATGAATCCGGAAAAGGAGAGGTTCGGCAGGTCACACTGGCCGAGCCCGGACCGGGTGAGGTCGAGGTGCGCACGCTGCACTCCGGGGTGAGCCGCGGCACGGAGACCCTGGTCTTCCGCGGTGGCGTCCCCGAGAACCAGTACGCCACCATGCGCGCTCCGTTCCAGGAGGGTGACTTCCCGTGGCCGGTGAAGTACGGGTACCTCAACGTCGGCGTCGTCGAAACAGGGCAGCTCCAAGGCCGCACTGTGTTCTGCCTCTATCCACATCAGACTCGTTACGTGGTCCCGGAAACCTCGGTCACAGTCGTCCCGGACGGCGTTCCGGCCGAACGAGCGGTGCTCGCCGGCACGGTCGAGACCGCCGTCAACGCCGTGTGGGACGCGCATCCGCTGATCGGCGACCGGATCGCGGTGGTCGGCGGTGGCATGGTCGGCAGCAGCATCGCGGCGGTCATCGCCACCTTCCCCGGCGCGCGCGTCCAGCTCGTGGACGCGGATCCCGGCAGGCAGGCCGTCGCCGACCAGCTCGGCGTCGGATTCGCCTTGCCGGACAACGCACTCGACGGCTGCGACCTCGTCTTCCACGCCAGTGCAACGGAACCCGGCCTCACCACCGCGCTCAACCTGCTCGCCCCGGAAGGCCGAGTGGTCGAACTCAGCTGGTACGGCGACCGGAAGATCGCGGTGCCGCTGGGCGAGTTCTTCCACTCGCGCAGGCTGACGATCCGCAGCAGCCAGGTCGGCGTCGTCGGCCGCCCGGACCGCAGCTATGCCGAACGCATGGCGCTCGCCCTCGACCTGCTGGCCGACGACAGGTTCGACGCGCTCATCACGGGCCACAGCGCGTTCGAGGAGCTCCCGGACGTGATGCCGAAGCTGGCCGACGGTGAGATTCCGGCGCTGTGCCACCGGATTGACTACGGTCAGACGCATGTTCCCGAGTGACACCACGGTCGACGTCCGCGACCAGCGGATCGCCGTGCTCCCGGTCGGCAGCACCGAGCAGCACGGCCCGCACCTGCCGCTGGCCACGGACTCGGTGATCGCGTGGACGATCGCGAAAGAGATCTCGGAAGCACACGGAGTCCGTCTGCTGCCACCCGTCCAGTTCTCGTGCTCGCAGGAACACGCCGACTGGCCGGGCACCGTCAGCATCTCCGCGAGCACGTTGATCTCAGTCGTCAACGACATCGCGGACTCTTTGCGGCGCAACGGCGTCGAGCACGTCGTCCTGGTCAACGGACACGGCGGCAACTACGTGCTGTCGAACATCGTGCAGGAGGGCCGAAACCTCGCGCTCTTCCCCGGAAGGGACGACTGGGCGAACGCCAGGGAGAAGGCCGGCATCGAGACCTCGGCGTTCAGCGACATGCACGCGGGTGAGCTGGAGACCTCGATCCTGCTGCACGCCCACCCCGATCTGATCCGTCCCGGCTACGAAACCGCTGACCACCTGGCGGAGGACCGGCGGCACATGCTGACCCTGGGGCTGGCGCCGTACACGGAGTCCGGCGTCATCGGGCGGCCATCGCTCGCGTCAGCGCGCAAGGGCGAGCTCCTGCTCGCGGGTCTGGTCGACTCCTTCCGCCACTACCTCGACCTTTTCGGCGGTCTTGGCACGGCGTGAAAGCAGCAACGGGATGGCACCGGGCAGCGCGGCGATGAGCGCCAGCACGCCGTAGACGATGCCCGTGGTGAAACCCTGGGACGCACCCAGTCCAGCCGCACCGAACGCGACCGCGAGGAACGCCTCGCGCGGCCCGAACCCGCCGATGTTGACCGGGATCGCCATGATCAGCAACGCCAGCACCACGACCGGCGCGAGCTGCGTGATCGTGGCGTCCGACCCGGCGGCGCGGGCGGCGACCACGAACATCGCCACGTAGCCGGCGACCGTGGCGGCCGACAGCCCGAGCACCGAGGGCCAGGTCCTGAACGACAGCAGCCGGATACCGTCCGCCAGCGTGTTCACCAGGACTTTCCGGACGGGCGTGATGTGCCAGCCGGTCACCGCAGCGGCCACGAGACCGGCCAGCACAAGCCCGATGGTGGTGCCGCTCAGGTGCAGATCGAGGCCCGGGGACGGGTGCAGGAGCAGCACCGCGAGCCCGATCCCGATGAGCACCATCTGCCCGGCGAAGCGCTCGAAGAACACGGCGCGCACGCCACGTCCGACGTCGCCGGACTCACGCCCGTGGTTGACCGCGCGGTGCACGTCGCCGAGCACGCCCGCGGGCAGGACGGCGTTGACCAGCAACGCGCGGTAGTAGTCGCTGACCGCGGCGCGCATGGTCAGCGACAGGCCGAGGCGGCGCGCGACGAGCACCCAGCGACCCGCGCTGAGCAGCGTCGTCGCGAACCCGATCGCCAGCGCGGCGGTGACGGAGAACGCGTCGATCGCGCGCAGTCCGTCCACGAACGCCCCGGTGCCCAGGCGCATGCCCACAGCCACCAGGATCGCCACCGCCAGCAACAGACGGAGCCACGGCCAAAGACGCTTCATGTCACACAGCTCCCGGTATCGCCAGCAGGTCGACGTGGTGGACCACTGCGGATGCCTCTGACCTGCGACGCAGGTAGTCGTCAGCTTCCACAGCCAATGCGGGTTCCTGCTCGACCGCCGCGCCCACCCAACCCTTGAGCCACTCCCTCTGCAGCGCGTCAGCACTCATGCGCCACGGGCTCGAAGCCGTCCGAACCGAAGCGCCCGCCGCCACGAATGCCTCTTCAGCAGCGGCCGGAGCGTCCGGTCCGAGGAGCCTGCGCCCGTCCACGACGCGGCGCTGGTGAGCGTTGAACGCGTCGGAGAAGGCGGCGTCGAGCGGCTCGGCCGGGTCGAACTCGATCCGGCCTGCCACCGAGAGCGTGAACAGTGCGGGCACATGTGCTTCTACGCATGCAACCGCCAGAGCGTTCATCTCGTTGGTAGTGAGAAGGTCGAGCAGCGCAGAGCACGTGACCAGGTCAGCGCCCGCGAGGTCAGCGGCACGGAGCTCGGTGAGGTCGCCCTCACGCGTCTCGACGGTGACGTTCTCGAAGGCGCTCATGCCGGCCTCCGCCAGCTCGAGCAGCCGGGGGTCGCGGTCGTGCAGCACCCAGTGCTGTACGCCGCCGAGCCTCCCGGCGAGCCATCGTCCCATCGATCCCGTGCCACACCCCAGGTCACGGATCGTCAGCCGGTTTCGGTTCACCAGTGTTTCGCGGACCACATCCACGAGCTCGGTCGAGCGTGCTTCAGCGTCGGCGATTTCCCGCAGTGCCAGCCATTCCGGGGCGAAGGTCATGGCCGCAGACTAGCCAGCACCCTCCGCAGGTCCTCTGTGGATTCATCCCAAGTGGACAGAACCGCACGCCTCGCCCGTGCTCGCGCCCGCAGTCCAGCCCGGAATTCTTGATCTTGGAACCACCGCGTTAGCGCAGCTTCCAATGCATTTTCGTCACCAGCCGGAACGAGCAGCCCGCCGTCCCCCAATGCGTCCGGCACCGCGCTCGCGATCACCGGCAAACCTCGTGCGAGCGCCTCGGTGACGACCATCCCGTAGGTCTCGTTGCGCGATGCCAGCACGAACAGGTCAGCGGCGTCATAAGCCCTGGTCAGAGCCTCGCCGGTGAGCGATCCTGGGAAGCTGACACGATCGTCCTCAGGCAATGTCCCAGCGAACGGCCGAATCGGCCCCGCGCACACGAGCCGCCACTCGTAGTCGATCTTCTGCAACACCCTGATCAGCAGGTCGTGGCCTTTTCGGGGTGTGATCGAGGCAACGCACAGCAGCTCGCTGACCCCGT
Source organism: Lentzea aerocolonigenes (assembly GCF_000955955.1). Lineage (GTDB taxonomy): Bacteria > Actinomycetota > Actinomycetes > Mycobacteriales > Pseudonocardiaceae > Lentzea > Lentzea aerocolonigenes_A. Next base: position 25,252 of record NZ_JYJG01000061.1, on the reverse strand, counting down.
CGGTTCCCGCAGCTTCCGGCGCCGCATCGGTTCCGGGAACCACCACGTGCACGGCGTCCAGCCCGTGCCTGCTCCTGATGTTGCGCGCGGCCGTCGGACTGGTCGCGACGACCGCGCTCGCAGCCCGCAGGACCTGGCGTTCCTTCTCGTTCAAGATCGAGGCCGTCGCGGGATCGAGGCCGGTCTCGTCAGCCAACGGCAGGTGCACCAGCACAGCCAGCTTCAGCCGTCGCGCGTGCGGCACGACGACCTCGGGCACACCACAGCCGACCAGGCCGTCGAGCAGTACGACCTCGCCGTCCGGAATGCCCGCAAGCGTTTGCTCCAACGCCGTGACATCGGCCGGGCACGGCCAGTCACCAGCGACGCTCAGACGGGTGAGGTCTCCCATCACCCTGAGGTCGTAGACGTTGCCGCCGCTGGGACTGGCCGGGTCGTCGGCGTCAGCCGGCAGTACGAAGTGCACGCTCGTAGCCGGCCCACGCCACATGGGACTCGTGGAGTGTGACGGCGATCGCATCGATGCCGTGAGCGCCCTCACCGAGAGCACCCTCGGAAATCTTCTCCGCGAGCTGGTCCGCGATGTGCTTGGCGAGCCACTCCGTGGACGTGTTGATGCCCGCGAACTGCGGTTCCTCGTCCAGATTGCGGTAGTTGAACGCCGCCAGGACCTTGTTCAGCTCCTGTGTGGCGAGTCCGATGTCGACAACGATGTTGTCCGAATCCAGCTCAAGACGTTTGAACGTCGCGTCCACCAGGAACGTTGCTCCATGGAGACGTTGTGCCGGACCGAAGACCTCGCCGCGGAAACTGTGGGCGATCATCACGTGATCGCGGACGGTGATGCTGAACAGGATGACCTCCGCTGTGCGGTCGGGTTACGGTGCGACCTCGCATCCGAGCGTAGTTGAACGTTCGGGAGGCGCCAGGTGGACGAGGGGACCCGAGATGTTCGAACAGACCTTCAACGAGGACGACGTGGCGGAGTCCGACCTGGTGACCCGCCGTGGCACCTTCCGCGCAGTCGCGTTCCGGGCGGACGGTCACGAGCACATGGCTCTCGTCTACGGCAAGACGAAGCTGCGCGAGAACGTCCTCGTGCGCATCCACTCCGAGTGCATGACCGGTGACATCTTCGCGGCCATGCGCTGCGAGTGCGGTGAACAGCTGGACGCCGCGCTGAACACCATCGTGCGCGAAGGCAGCGGCATCCTGGTCTACCTGCGCGGCCACGAGGGCCGGGGCATCGGTCTGGTGGACAAGATCCGCACCCACGTCCTGCAGGACCAGGGCCTGGACACGCTGGACTCCGCGACGTCGCTGGGTCTTCCCGTGGACGTCCGGGACTACACGCCCGCCGCCCGCGTGCTGCGCCACCTCCGCGTGCAGTCGGTGCGCCTGATGTCCAACAACCCGGACAAGATCGCGGCGCTGGAGGAGAACGGCATCCCGGTCACGGCTCGGGTGCCGTCGCTGATGACGCCCAACCCGCACAACATCGCGTACCTGACGGCGAAGCGCGACCGGCTCGGTCACGACCTGCCGCAGGTCGACTCGTTCACGCTGCCGCACGCCCGTTGATTTCCCCGCACGTGCCGCTCAGAATGTCTCGATGCTGGCGCTGCGAGCAGGGCGTGCGTTCGACGGTGAGCACTCCGTCGCCGGCCCCGTCACGGTCATCACCGAGAACGGCACGATCAAGGCCGTCGAGCAGGGCAGTCCCGACGTTCCCGGTGCCGAGGTCGTCGATCTCGGCACCGCCACCGTCCTACCGGGACTGATCGACACCCACGTCCACCTGGGCGGGGACAGCGAGTTGGGTGCGCTCGACCGCATCCCCGGCTACACGTCCGACGAGCTGGACGCGGTGATCAGGACCGCGCTGGAACGCCAGCTCGCGGCGGGCGTCACGACGGTTCGCGACCTCGGCGACCACCAGTGGTCCGTGATCGACCAACGGGATCGCCACCGGCAACGCGTCCTGGGCTCCGGCCCGCCCATCACCAGCAACCAGGGTCACTGCTGGTCGATGGGCGGTGAGACCACCGGGGAGGACGAGCTGCGCCAGGCCGTGCGCGAGCGGGCCGAACGCCGGGTCGACGTCGTGAAGGTCATGGCCAGTGGCGGGTTCACGACCACCGGCACCGCGGTGAGCGGATGCCAGTTCAGCGAACAGGAACTGCGCGTGGTGGTGGAAGAAGCCCACCACCACGGCCTTCCGGTGACCGCCCACGCCCACAGCCTCGATTCCGTCCAACGCGCCGTGGCCGCGGGCGTGGACGGCATCGAGCACTGCACCTGCTTGACGGACAAGGGAATTCACGTCCCGGTCGAGCTGATGGACGCGATCGCGGAGGCGGACATCGTCGTCTGCCACACGCTGGGCACCGTCGTGGCACCACCGCCGCAGCTGCAGGAGCTCTGGGCGAAGGTGGGCATGAGCTACGCCCGCAAGGTCGACACGGCGGGCAGGATGTTCGACCACGGCGTGAAGACCGTGGCCGGCACCGATGGCGGCATCAGTGCGGGCAAGGCGCACGGGATCATCGGGGTCTCCGTGGCCGATCTCGTCAAGGGCGGCGTGCCGAACGCGGGTGCGCTGGCCGCCGCGACGAGTCAGGCGGCGAAGGCGCTCGGCGTCACCAAGGGTGTGCTCAAGCCGGGCTGGGACGCCGACATCATTGCCGTGCAAGGAGATCCCATGCGGGACATCACGGCGTTGAGGTCCGTGACCACCGTGGTGATCGGCGGTCAGATCGTGACGACGACCTTGCCGATGGACCGTCGCGAGTAGACGTGTTCGACGGCGTCGAGCGCCTCGGACAGCGGGAAGGTTCTTTCCACGGCTGGTTTGAGCTGACCTGCCTCGATCAGCACGCGCAGCTCGTCGAAGACCTCAGCGCGTGCCTTCGAGATCAGCATCACGAACTTCTGCGAGACGAACGGGTTCAACGCGACCGCGCGCAACGCCCGTTCGAACCCGCCGGTGATCGCTCCCCCGGTCTCTGCGCCGACGAGCACGATGGTTCCGCGTGGCGTGGAAGCCTTGCGGAGCCTGGACAACGACCGGTTCCCGCCGCAGTCGAGGATGAGGTCGTAGGTGCCGGTGAAGTCCGCGACCGTGTAGTCGACGACCTCGTCCGCGCCCAGCGACCGCACCAGCTCCACTTTCCGCGTGCTGCACACGCCGGTCACGTGCGCGCCGAGGGCTTTCGCGACCTGCACCCCGTACGAGCCGACGCCACCACCGGCGCCGAGCACCGCGACCCGTTGCCCCGCTTGCACTTCACGCAGCCCCTCGAGTGCCGTCCCACCCGAGATCGGCACGGCGGCCGCCTCCGCGAACGAGAGCCCGGCCGGCTTGCGCGCCAGTTGCGAGACCGGCGCGACGGTGTACTCGGCGAACGCCCCGGAGCACGTGCCGAACACCTCGTCGCCGGGCGCGAACCCGGTGACACCGGGGCCTGTCTCCGCCACCACACCGGAGACGTCCATGCCCGGCACCGGTGACTTCGGGCCGCGGAAGCCGTACCCGATGAACCGCACCAGGTACGGCTTCCCGCTCAGCAGGTGCCAGGTGCCCATGTCGACACCCGCGGCCCGCACCTCCAGCAGAACCTCGCCTGGCCCAGGCACAGGCACGTCCAGGTCACCGAGCACCGCCGATCCCCATCTTCGTTGCACGACAGCCTTCACAGCTCTTCCTCCTCCGGGTACTGGAAAACGTCTTCGAGCGACACCTTGAACACGCGTGCGATCTTGAACGCGACCTCGAGCGAGGGCGAGTACTTCCCCTGCTCGATGGCGATCAGCGTCTGCCGCGTCACGCCGATGGCCTTCGCGAGATCGGCCTGCTTCATCTCGCCGTTCGCGAACCGCAGCGCGCGGATGGAGTTCGTGACTTTCGTGGGCTTCACGGCATTCCCCGTCGGTAAGCCGCGATCTTGGCCATGGAGCCGAACAACGCGGACAACACGAAGCACAGGTAGAGCACGTTCGCGATCCAGAAGTGGGCCACCTCGAACATCGCCAGCGCCATCGCCGAGATGCCCCCGATCACGACGAACGACTGGCCGACGTGGTCGCCGAACCGGCCGATCTCGCGGTCCCGTTCGTCGGCCTGCAGGCCGTCGTTGCGCGCGGCGATGCCGAACCAGATCCCCGTCACGACGCCGAAGACGATCCCGAGCCCGATCGTCCACAGCAGCGCCCCGATGTACGGCGTTTCAGCCAGCGGGCGCCCATGTCTGCCCGTCAGCACAAGCACGACATACACGGCATAACCGACCAGCGCGGACGCCGCCAAAGCCCACGCCCGCTTCTCCTCAACCGCCACGGCCCACCCCTGATGTCAAAGAAACCTGACACGGCCAAGGTAAAACGAAGCAGACACCGTGTCAAACATCTTTAACTTGCGCCGGACTTGATCTCCGCGTCCGTATGGCGGTCGACTACCGCCGATTGGCCCCTATAGCGTGCGGCTCATGCTCCGTCCGATCCTTGTTGCGTGCGCGCTTGCCCTCACTGCGTGTGGTCAAGCCGGGGTGGCGGCTCCTTCCGCCCCCACGAGCACGCAACCGACGTCCCCGTCGACTTCGCACACGCCCGCCGCAGCCGTCGTCACACCCGAGGTGTGCGCGTTGCCCGACAGCGGCTTCGAGTGCGGGTTCCAGAAGCGCATCGTGGACGCGAAGGCGTACGCCGAGACCAGGCCGGGGACCGTCGGCATCGTGCTGCGCGACCGCAAGACCGGCGTGACGTGGCGCAACGACCACGCGGGCGACATGACGTGGACGGCCTCGACGATCAAGCTCGCGATGGTGGTGAACCTGCTGGAGCGCAACCGGTCGGGCAAGATCACGCTCACCTCCGACGACCGCCGCTTGATGACCGCGATGCTGCACAGCTCGGACGACAACGCCGCGGACTCGCTGTGGAAGAAGTACACCGGCTCGACGTTCAACGCGGCGTTCCCGAAGTACGGAATGACCGAATTGGTACCGCAAAAGGGATATTCGTCGACTTTTCCCTATTGGGGTTTCCAGAAGTGCACGACGAACGACCTCGACCGATTGATCAACTACGTGCTGGACACCGTTCCGGCCGAGGACCGCGAGTACATCGTCGGGCAGATGCGGCAGGTCGGTCCCGAGCAGCAGTGGGGTGTCTACGGGCCCGACTCCGGCAACAAGAACGGCTGGTCAGAGGAAGACGGCGGCTGGGTGATGAACTCCGTCGGCTTCGTCGGGCAGGACGCCAGGTACACCGTGGCGATCATGAACAACCTCAGGGGCGAAGGCGGCTACGACGCCGGTCGGCAGACTGACACGGAGATCACCCGCATCCTTTTCCGGTGAACGTCAGAGGACTGTCGGACCCGGTTGCTAGCGTTGTCCTCGACCTGCTCGGAACTGGGGAAGGGGTCGATGGTGCCGGACCGGAGGGCACAGCTGGAAGAGAAGATCCGCGAGTTCCAGGAGCAGGCCGCCAGAGCGGGCCAGCTCAAGGACAAGATCTCGGAACTGCGCGGACAGGCTCGCAGCGGCGACGGCTCGGTGATCGTCACGGTCGCGCCGTCCGGTGCGGTGCTGGGATTGCAGCTCAGTCCTAATGCGATGAAGTACAGCCACACGCAGCTGCAGCAGGAGATCCTGGCGACGATCAGGGCGGCGACGCAGCAGGCCGCGCAGATGCTGCAGGAGACGGTCGTGCCGGTGCTGGGCGACCAGGCGGAGAAGTTCAAGGACGCGTTCAACGCGCACGCCGGCGTGATGATGCCGGACGCCCCGCCCCAGCAGCAGTTTTCCGCACCGCAGCAGCAGTTTTCCGCACCGCCGCCGCAGCAGCACGTGCCACCGCCACCGCCGCGGCACATGCCGCCGCCTGTGTCGCGCCCCGCACCGGGGAACCGTCCGAGGCCCAGGCCGGTCTCAGACGATGACGACTTCGGCGGCAACTCGATCCTGAGGTGACTGGGGCATGACGGGATTCAACGTGCAGGGCGGTGCCCTCACGGCACACAGCAACGGTTCGAAGGAGGCCGCGGGCCACTTCGGACAGTTGGCGACACTGCTCGAACAGGCGCGGGTGAGCGACGACTGCTTCGGCCCGCTCGGCGAACTGATGGCGTTCAAGTACTTCGAGGGCCTGCAGGAATGCCAGGACATGGCCAACAAGGCCAAGGGCTTCCTGGAGGGCGTGGCCGAGCGCACGGAGGCGACGGCGCAGACGTACCGCGACGTCGAGGACGCGATCCACCAGGGGTTCCAGAAGCTCAGCTCCAGCGGTGGTCCTGGAACGCTGGGCGATCTGAACAGCGCGGGCGACGCCGGGCGCAAGAGCAACTTCGAGCAGAACGCCGGCTACGGCAGCTCGTGGGTGAGCACCAGCGGTGACGTCTCGCGAGCGAGCAGCCCGCCGGACGTGGCGATCGCGGCGGTCAACTCGCGCATGGAGCAGATGCAGCTCGTGATGAGCCCCGGCAAGTCGTTCATCGACAACGGCCTCGGCTTCCTCATCGGCATCGTGATCAGCCCGATCGTCGAGTTCGTGCTCGAACCCGCGATCGGCGACCCGGAGCAGATGCGCAGCACCGCCACGGGCTGGGGCAAGGTCGCGGACTGGGTGCAGCAGGCCGGCGAGCACGAGAAGACCCGCGCGTCCGCGATGTCACAGCCGTGGACGGGCGAGGCGGGCGACAAGTTCCGCAAGCAGATGGACGAGTTCGGCATGGGCGCGGAGGCGTTCTCGAACGAGATCCGCGGCCTGCAGCAGATGCTGGATCTCGCCGCCGATCTCTTCGACGCGTTCGTCGAGATCTGCATCGACATCCTGCAAGAGCTCGTGATGGGCCTGATCATCGAGTGGCTGGCCGCGCTGGCCGCCTCGTGGATCACGGCCGGCGCCTCGATGGCCGCCGCCGGTGTCGCCACCACGGCCGAGGTCACCGGCACGATGGCGCGCCTGGGCATGAAGGTCAAGCAGCTGCTCGGCAAGCTCATGCCGTTGATCAAGAAGCTGGAAGAGCTGCTGGTCAAGCTGCGCAAGGGCCCGTTGAAGAAGCTGGTCGAGAAGGCCGAGGACATGCGCAACGGCAACAAGGCCGAGAAGTGGCTGATGCGCAAGGCCGACGGCAACCCGATGGCCAAGATCCTCACCAAGGCCAACACCAAGATCGACGACGGCGCCGAGGCCGCGACGATGGCGTCGAAGACGGGCAACCGCTTCGCCGAGCGGTTCGGCGTGGGCGGTGACGGTGAGCACGCGCTGACGACGAACCTCGCCGAGACGGGCCTGCGCATGGCAGGAATGAGCGGCACCGGCCACGTGCCGACGGCGATCAAGAACGGTGTCATGGAGAACGCGCCCGGCCTCGCCGTGGAGCAGGGCATCAAGTACGGCTACAACAAGGGTCAGGACCCGTCGTCCGACGACGAGCGTGCTGACGCCATGAACCGAGGATTCGAGTACGAGTGATCTTCTCGGCACCACTCGGCCCAGGTCACGTCGCCCGGCAGCACGTCTGCCGGGCCGGCGAGACCCTGCAGTGGGCGATGTACCGGCAGACCTTCTACTACGCCGTCGACGGCCTCGACAAGCTCGGCGCACCGAGCAAATCGGTGCTCACCCGAGGCCTGTCGGCGGTGGGCCGGGGAGCGGGCGATCTCGCGCTGACCTTTGTGGGCGGCGGCGGGGATTCGGGCGACGACAAGGCTCCTGAGGCCGATCATGTGGTCTTCGGGCCTTCCGGTTCGTCGCTCGCGGTGCGGGCGGTGTCGGGACTCTCGCCCGGCGGACGGCAGAACCGGTTGTGGGCCTTGACGTCTACTCGTCTGGTGATCGCCCATCGGGTCACCGTGGAGGCTCCTGCGGAACCGGAGCCGAAGTCGTTCCTGGGCAAGGCGATCGGGTTCGGCAAGGACGTCGGCAAGATCCTCACGGACAACCGCCGCAAGTTCGGCGAGCACGTGGAGGGCGAGCCGATCGCGGTGCCGGACTACCAGGTGACCGCCGAGATTCCGCGCGCTCAGATCGCCGACGTCCAGTTCGGTCCGTCCGTGCGGGTCGTGCTGGTCGATGGTTCGGGCTTCGAGTTCCTGGTGCCCCCTCCTGCTCCCGCTCAGGACAAGATCGTCGAGAAGGAGCTGACCAAGCACTGGCTGCGGCGCGGCGAAAACCTCGTCCTAGGCCTGCCGCCGGTCGTCGGCTACGTGGGCGGTGTCGTCGGCGGGTCGCTGCAGGTGCCGTGGAGTCCTGTGGGCGCAATGCCTCCGCTCTCCCTCGACAAGCTGCGGTGGCCACTCCCCGCACCGCCGTCACCGCCGGACTGGCCCGACGACCCGACGCTCGGCTACTGGGTCGAAGCGCCCGGTGCGTCCTCAATGGCCGTGCAGCTGGCCGACCACTTCGCCTTCAGCCGCGGCAACGGGCGGCTGGCGGTGAGCGACCAGCGCGTCGCCGTGGTTTATCCGACGCATCTGTTCGAGGCCAAGCCGTCCAGCGTCTTCACGACGTTCGCGGAGTTCCCGCGCAACGCCGTGCGACTGGAAACCCCTTACGTGGGCGCAAGCTTGCCCGTGCAGCCGATCGTGCGGCTGACGTTCGCCGACGGTTCGCGGCTGGACCTGCGTCACCCCTGACCGGACTCCCACAGGCGCAGCACGCCGCCCCCGCCGTCCCACAAGAACCCGAAGCCGTCGCGCGAACCCCGTCGCACGCTTCAGGTCGTCCGGAGCAACTCGAACTCACCCCTGGTCATCGCGCGAGGTCCGGCACCTGGGCCACCAGATCCTCCGGCGCCGACAACCGCCACGCCTCGAACACCAGCTCCGCGAGCTCGTCGGCCTCGATTCCCTCCAGGTACACCACGACCCAGCCGAAGCCACCCGCGGTGAACTGCACCTCGAAGACGTCCGGCCGCTCAGCGACAAGCGCCAGCTGCTCGGACAACGTCTGCTTCAGCCCGACGGTCTGCGTGCGCGGCCAGAAGTACGCGAACACCTTGCCCCGCACCTTCAGGCTGTCGTACGAGCTGCCGGACGTCCGCTTCACCTCGGCGAGCGCGTCCACGATCTTGCGGAGCTGCTTCTCCGATGTCGCCACTGCCGACCCCCAAAGCCGAAGGGCAGCAGTATAAGTCCGCCCAACGCCGCGGTTTGATCAACCGTGCCACCGCGACGACAACGCGGTACCGCTGCGTTGCCGGGTGCTCCGAATCCGTGACGACCGGCCCGGCCTCGGGCGACACATCACTCCTCGCACTCGCCGGCGACAGCACCGGCGTGAGCAACGCCCACGGCGGCAACCCGGCGCCGATCGCCCGCCGGCCTGGGCTTTGGCCAGGGCCGTCCGGCCGGGATCCAACTCGGCCGGGATCCAACTCGGCCGAGATCCAGCACGACCGAGATCCAACTCGGCCGACATCCACTGCCGACATCCAGCACGACCGGGATCCAACTCGGCCCGGCCGTGGTCCAGGTCCGGCCGCCCCCGCGTTCCGCATTCCTGCGGGAGAAAGATGACCATGCTTTTGTGACACCTACTAGAGGGCGTCACGCGTGGATCAGGACGAACATCACCCGTTCGTGCAGTGGGCGGCGATCAGAGCAGCATGTGACAGCGGGGTCTTGAGGTCGCCAGGGTCGCCGTTCGTCGTGTAGTCGAGCAGCACGACAGCCTCCGACTCCGCTAAGTGACACAACTCCGAAACGAGATCTTGCAGGCGGTTCTCCAAGACCCAGCGATACGTCGGCAAGTAGATCTCGTGGCGCGCCGTGCGGTAGTCGAGGAGATGGTCGCCGTCCAGGCCCGCACGGTGACCGCGCACCGGACCGAAGCGGCGGACCGTGCGCTTCAAGCCCTTCATGGAGGTCACCGCGAGCTTGGACGCGTCCACATCGGAGCTCTCGAAGACCTTCAACGCCTGCCACACGCCTTCCACCGAGGCGCTGAGAACACCTGGCGACATCGGCACCGGGATGCCGCCGTGCGGGTAGAACGGGCTGAAGCGCACCCAGGGATCAGGGCCGCGCGAGGTCACGTCGATGACCACGGCGCCCTGGCGGGTCTGCTTGCGGCGCTTGCTCGCCACCTCGATCGGCATGAACCGAGGATGGCAGGAAGGTCTGACAATTCCGGACCCTGAGCTGATTCCGGAGCCCTAGGCTCTGCGGCCATGAGTGAGCTGGGGTACGACGCCGTTGAGCGGCACGTCGAGCAGCACTTCGGGCCGATCGAGTTCGTGTTCCACGCGATGCCGTCGACCGGGGTGCACGTGCTGGTGGCCGGGCCTACCGAGGAGCGTCCTCACCGGACGCTGGTCACCGAGGGCATGAGCGACGAACCCATGGTCGCGCCGGACGGGGCGAACCCGTTCGTCGAGTTGATGATGGCGTTGCCGGCGGACTGGCCGATCGACGACCTCACGGCCGACGAGTCGTGGCCCGTGCACCTGCTCAAGTACCTGGCGGCGTTCCCGCGCGAGAACGAAACGTGGCTCGGGCCTTGGCACCTGCTGCCCAACGGGGATCCGGCGGTGCCTTACGCGCCGAACACCGAGTTCGCGGGCATGGTCGTCACGCCGATGATCAAGGTGCGAACCGCGGAGGCGCGCGAGATCGACGGCAAGATCAGTCTGCTTGCCGTAGTCCCGCTGCATCCTGCCGAGATCCGGTTGAAGATCGAGAAGGGGTCGGGGGCGCTCATCGAGGCGTTCGACCGCGCCGGGATCAGCGAGCTGGTTGATCCGCTAAGGCCTTCGTCGGTGTGACGCGGCTGCGTTGGGTCAGCACGACGCAGACCAGTACGACCGCGGCGGTGGCGAGGGCCGGCCAGCCGACTGGTTCGCCCAGCACCAGCGCTGACCAGATCAGGGTCAGAACCGGTTGTGCCAGCTGGATTTGGCCGATCTTGGCGACACCGCCCGCGGCCAGGCCCGCGTACCAGGCGAAGAAGCCCAGGAACATCGAGATCAGTGCCACGTAAGCGAAACTGAGCCAGACGACGCCTGTAGCGCGCGAGAAGTCCGCTGTGTACCACGAAACCGGCACCGTCACCGGCAGCGAGACGACCAGGGCCCAGCAGATCGTGCGGGCGCCGCCGAGTTCGCGGGACAGTGCGCCGCCCTCGGCGTAACCCAGGCCGCACAACACGACCGCGATCAGCAGGTAGGCGTCGGCCAGGCTCAGGGAACCCGAGAAGCCACCGCCGCTCGCCACGAACGCCAGCACTGCCAGCAGACCCGCGCCGCTGGAGAGCCAGAAGGCGCGAGGCGGGCGTTCGGAGGCGCGCAGGACCGCCCAGATCGCGGTGGACATCGGCAGCACGGCGATCACCACGGCGCCGTGGGCCGAGGTTTGGGTGGTGAGCGCCAGAGAGGTGAAGAGCGGGAAGCCGACCACGATGCCCAGCGCGACGACGACCAGGCGGCGGATCTGCGTTACCGACGGGAGCGGGGCGCGCGATAACGCCAGGTACCCGACGGCCAGCAGACCGGCGACCAGGGCGCGGCCGAAGGCGACGAACCACGGGTCGAGTCCGGCCACTGCCAGGCGGGTTGCGGGCAGGGAGAAGCTGAAGCCCAGCACACCCAAAGCGCCGAGTGTTACCCCTGCGGGCGCGATAACGTTACTCTTGGCTCTCATGAATGAGGATAACGCAGCCGTCCGCGTTATCGAGGACCTGAGAGCAGCGGCACAGGCCGGGCGCGCGGGCGATCGGATGCCGTCGGTGCGCGACCTGATGACGAAGCACCGCGCCTCGCCCGCGACGGTGCAGCAGGCGATCCAGCACCTCACCGCGGAAGGTCTCGTCGAGGTGCGGCCGGGCCGAGGCAGCTACATCGCCCAGCGCACCACGACACGCAGCCAAGACCTGTCGTGGCAGGCGGTCGCGCTCGGCGAGGGCAGGCCGGGCGAGGACCTCGTGGCCAACCTCGTCGCGGTGCCGAAGCCCGAGGTCATCCCCCTCTCCAGCGGCTATCTCGACCCCGACCTGCAGCCGACGGACGCACTCGGCGCCGCGCTCACCAGAGCGGCGCGCAGGCCCGCGTCGTGGGGGCGGGTGCCGGTCGAGGGCAAGGAGGAGCTGCGCGCCTGGTTCGCGAAGGAGGCGGGCGGCGAGCTCAGGGCAGGCGACATGACGGTGTGCGCGGGCGCGCAGGAGGCGCTCGCGACGGTGTTCCGCGGGCTCGCCGAGAGAGGCGACGCCGTGCTCGTCGAGTCGCCGACGTACCTCGGTGCGATCGCGGCGGCCAGAGATGCCGGGCTCAAGGTCGTTCCAGTGCCGGCGGACCAGGAAGGGGTCAGGCCCGATCTCCTGAAAGCCGCGTTCGAGCGCACCAACGCGAAGCTCTTCTACTGCCAGCCGCTGCACGCGAACCCGCACGGCGCCGTCCTCACCGAGGAACGACGGCCCGAGGTCATGGAGATCGTCCGCAAGGCCGGCGCGTTCCTCATCGAGGACGACTGGGCGCGCGGCTTCACGATCGACGGCACCGCGCCGCCGACGCTGGCCTCGCAGGACGCCGACGGGCACGTCGTTTACGTGCGGTCACTGACGAAGGTGGCCGCGCCGGGGCTGCGCGTCGCCGTGATCGGGGCGCGCGGGCCGGCGGGCATCCGGCTGAAGAACACGCGGTCGCGGCAGGACCTCTACGTCGCCGGGCCCTTGCAGGAGGCGGCGATCGACTTCGTGACGTCGCCGGTGTGGCGCCGGCACCTGCGCACGCTGCAGCAGTCCTTGAGGATCCGGCGTGACGCGCTGGCCCGCGAGGTCCGCGAGCACCTGCCGGAGTTCGAGGTCGCGCGGTCGTCGGGCGGCCTGCACCTGTGGGCGAAGTTGCCGGACGGCGTGGACGATCTGGAGCTGACGGCGGCCGCGGCAGCCCGCGATGTCGTGGTGTTCCCCGGCAGGCCGTGGTTCGCCGCTGAACCGCAGGGCTGTTTTCTCCGTTTGACCTACGGCGGAGCACCTGAGCACGTGCTCGCCGAGGGCGTGCGGCGGTTGGCCGACGCCGTGGCCGCCACGAGGCGATGACCCGGTCGAGTGAATTGCATCGTTCGTTAACTTGACTCACTCCAGAAAAGACGGCAGGGTAGCCCCCGTGCCCACGGCTTCCGACTTCGAGCGCATGTTGCGTGGAGTGTCACTTCGGGTGACGGCTCCGCGGATAGCTGTGCTGTCCGCGGTGCACGAACACCCGCACGCCGACACGGACTCGATCATCGGTGTCGTGCGTCAGAACCTCGGCGCGGTCTCTCATCAGGCCGTTTACGACGTGCTCCGCGCGTTGACCGGAGCCGGCCTGTTGCGACGCATCGAACCCCAGGGGTCGGTAGCGCGGTATGAGGCGCGCGTCGGGGACAACCACCACCATGTCGTGTGCAGGACCTGCGGGGCGATCGCCGACGTCGACTGTGCCACCGGCGCCGCGCCCTGCCTGGACGCATCCGACGACCACGGGTTCGTCATCGACGAAGCCGAGGTCATCTACTGGGGCACCTGCCCCGAGTGCACGACCGCCGCGAAAAGTTCCTGAACACCCGGAAGGATTCCCGTGTCCGACAGCACTGACGCCAAGGTGAGCGAGCTGAACGTGGAGGAGGCTGGCGGCTGCCCGGTCGCGCACGGGCGACTCAGCCATCCCACCGAGGGCGGCGGCAACCGCGACTGGTGGCCCAAGCAGCTCAACCTCCGGATCCTCCGCAAGCACCCCGTCCAGGCCAACCCCATGGGCGGCGAGTTCGACTACGGCAAGGAGTTCCTGACCGTCGACCTCGACGAGCTGGCGCGCGACGTCGACGCCGTGCTGACCGAGTCGAAGGACTGGTGGCCGGCCGACTTCGGGCACTACGGCCCGTTCATGATCCGCATGGCGTGGCACAGCGCGGGCACCTACCGCACCCACGACGGCCGCGGTGGCGCCGGTGCGGGCATGCAGCGCTTCGCCCCGCTCAACAGCTGGCCGGACAACGGCAACCTGGACAAGGCCCGCCGTCTGCTGTGGCCGGTCAAGAAGAAGTGGGGCCGCAAGGTCTCCTGGGCCGACCTCATGATCTTCACGGGCAACCGCGCGCTGGAGACCATGGGCTTCACGACCTTCGGCTTCGCCGGTGGCCGCGCGGACGTGTGGGAGCCGGACGAGGACGTCTACTGGGGCCCGGAGACCACGTGGCTCGGCGGCGACACCCGTTACAGCGGTGAGCGCGACCTCGAGTCCCCGCTCGCGGCGGTCCAGATGGGTCTGATCTACGTCAACCCCGAGGGCCCCAACGGCAACCCGGACCCGCTGGCCTCCGCCCGCGACATCCGCGAGACGTTCGGCCGCATGGGCATGAACGACGAGGAGACCGTCGCGCTCATCGCCGGCGGCCACACCTTCGGCAAGGCGCACGGCGCCGGTGACCCGGAGCTCGTCGGTGCCGAGCCCGAGGGCTCGCTGATGGACGCGCAGGGCTTCGGCTGGATCAGCACGCACGGCACCGGCAAGGGCCGCGACACCATCACGTCCGGCCTCGAGGTGACCTGGACGCAGCAGCCCACCAAGTGGACGAACCTGTTCTTCAAGAACCTGTTCGCCTTCGAGTGGGAGCTCACCAAGTCCCCGGCAGGCGCGCACCAGTGGAAGCCGAAGGACGGTGCCGGCGCCAACACGGTTCCGGACCCCGAGGACGGCACGCTGAACCGCACGCCGATGATGCTGACCACGGACCTCGCGCTGCGCTTCGACCCGATCTACGAGCCGATCTCGCGCAAGTTCGCCGAGAGCCACGAGGCGTTCGCGGAGGCCTTCTCCCGCGCCTGGTTCAAGCTGACCCACCGCGACATGGGCCCGATCCAGCGCTACCTCGGCCCGCAGGTGCCGCAGGAGGAGCTGATCTGGCAGGACCGTCTGCCGGTGCGCGACTACGAGCTGATCTCCTCCGAGGACGTGGCCTCGTTGAAGGCCAAGATCCTGGAGACCGGCCTCTCGGTCTCGCAGCTGGTGAAGACCGCGTGGGCGTCCGCCTCGTCGTTCCGCCAGAGCGACAAGCGCGGTGGCGCCAACGGTGCGCGCATCCGCCTGGAGCCGCAGCGCAACTGGGAGGTCAACGAGCCTGCTGAGCTCGCCCAGGTGCTGCGCGTCCTGGAGGGCGTGCAGGAGGCGTTCAACAGCTCTGCTTCCGGTGGCAAGAAGGTCTCGCTGGCCGATGTGATCGTCCTCGGCGGTGCAGCGGCGATCGAGCAGGCCGCCAAGGCCGCTGGCCACGACGTCGAGGTGCCGTTCCTCGCGGGCCGGGTGGACGCGACCCAGGAGCAGACCGACGCCGAGTCGTTCGCGGTGCTGGAGCCGACCGTCGACGGCTTCCGCAACTACGGCAACAAGGCCACCCCGCTGCCGTCGGAGTACCTGCTGATCGACAGGGCCAACCTGCTCGGCCTCTCCGCGCCGGAGATGACCGTGCTCGTCGGCGGTCTGCGCGTGCTGGGCGCGAACCACGGCGGCTCGCAGGCCGGCGTGCTCACCGCCAAGCCGGAGACGCTGACCAACGACTTCTTCGTCAACCTGCTCGACATGGAGACGGAGTGGAAGTCGGTCACCGACGACCAGGAGAACTTCGAGGGCCGCGACCGCGCCACCGGTGCCGTCCGGTGGACCGGCACGCGCAACGACCTGGTGTTCGGCTCGAACTCCGAGCTGCGCGCCGTCGCCGAGGTCTACGCGAGTGACGACGCGTCGGAGAAGTTCGTCGCGGACTTCGTCCAGGCCTGGAACAAGGTCATGAACGCGGACCGCTACGACGTCTGATCTGGTTCTGTTCCGGTACCCCAGGCCACTCCCCCGGCCTGGGGTACCGTCGTTTCCACGAGGATCTGGGGGATCGCTCTGCCGTCGCGCGCGCCGGTCTCGTTCGTCGTTTCCGGGGAACGGTTGCGCGCTTCCGGTTCGTCCACTTCGGACGGACTCTGGTTGCTGCCGGGCCTGGTCGACGTGCACTCGCATCCCGGGATCGAGGCTCCTGACGATGCCTACTCGCACGAGGTGTTCCGGCAGCACATGCTCGCTCACCGCGCCGCCGGGGTGTTGACGGTGCGGTCGCCCGGCTCGGCGGATCCGGTGCGGGACAGGGCTGATGATCCCGACCTGCCGCGACTGGTCCGGAGTGGTCAGTGGCTGGCCACGCCGGGGCGGTTCTTCCCCGGCGCGGGCAGGCGGGTCGAGGAGTCCGAGCTTCCCGCCGCCGCGGTCGAGGAGGCCGCGTTCGGGTGGCGCAAGGTCATCGGTGACTGGATGCCCGATGATCCGCCGGTGCCGTTGGACGTGCTGACGGCGACGGTCGACGCGGTGCACGCCGCGGGTGGGCGCGTCGCGGTGCACTGCCAGACCGCTGAGAGCTGCCGCAACGCCGTGCTGGCCGGCGCGGACAGTCTCGAGCACGGGATGCACCTGGATCATGCGCTTCTGCCGCGGATGGCGGCGCAGGGGACGGCGCTCGTGCGCACGTTCTCGGCGTTCGCGAAGTCGATCGAGAACCTCGAGAAGTCCTCGGACGCGCGGTTGAAGGAGTGGGTCCGGTCCGGCTGGGAGCACGCGTTCCCCACTGTGCGCGCGGCTTTCGAGGCCGGGGGGACGGTGCTGGCGGGGACGGACAACAAGCCGTGCGGTCGGCTGGCCGGGGAGATCTCCTGGCTGATCAAGGCCGGGATGCCGGTGGAGGCGGCGATCGGGGCCGGGTCGTGGACGGCGCGGGCGTGGCTCGGGTTGCCGGGGCTGGTGGATGGCGGGTTCGCTGACGTGGTCGGGTATGCGGCGGATCCGACGGAGGATCCGGACGTGTTGTCGCGGCCGGAGCTGATCGTGTTGCGCGGCAAGGCCATCCTCTGATCTGGTGATCCACCGATCAGAGCCGGGACGCCGGTGAAGGCGGCTGCCGGGACAGGATCGCGGACCGCCGGCACCTGACTCGGGCAGCCTGGGCCGGTGGACCAGCGGCTCGCGAACGTGGTCGGGTACGACGCCGATCCGACGGAGCAACCGGACGTGTAGTGGCCGAAGCCGATCGTGTTGCGCGGCAGGACCATTCCCTGAACCGACAACCCACCGATCAGAGCCAGGAAGCCCGTGGAAGCTGTCGGGACAGAACCGAGAACCGCGCGCACCTGGCTCAGGCCGCCGGGGCTCGTGGGCGACGGGCGCACGGACGTCGTCGCATACGACCCGGATCCGACCGAGGATGCGGACGCATTGCTGCGGACCAAGAAGATCATGTTGCGCAGCAAGGCCACTCCCTGAACCGACAACCCACCGATCAGAGCCAGGACGCCGCTGAAGGCGGCTGTCGGGACAGAACCGAGAACCGCGCGCACCTGGCTCAGGCTGCGGGGCTCGTGGGCGACGGGCTCACGGACGTCGTCGCACAGGACACCGATCCGATTGAGCGCCCGGACGTGCTGATGCGACCCAAGCAGATCATGTTGCGCGGCAAGACCATTCCCTGACCAGGTGGGTCGGTGTTGCTCCGACGGGAGCGACTTGGCTTGTGAGGCGAGGTCGTTCACCGGCCAGGCGCGGTGGTGGTGCTCGGGGCCGGGTGGGTTGTGTTGTGGGGCTTGGTCAGCGCCGGACACGTGGGAGCACCTCCGTGGACTCCGAGTCGCCCTTCGAGCGCTGACGCAGGCGGGTCACCACGAAGAGGGTGAGGGCGGCCGCCACGGCCAGCAGGACGAGCTTTTGGAAGATGCCCGCGTAGGACTCGACGCGGTGCCAGTTCTCGCCGAGCAGGTAGCCCGCGCATACGAAGACCGTGTTCCAGATCAGGCTGCCTAAGGTGGTGAGGGCTAGGAATGCCGGGAAGTTCATGCGTTCCACGCCTGCGGGCAGGGAGATGAAGCTGCGGAACAGCGGAACCATTCGGCCGAAGAACACGGCTTTGGTGCCGTGGCGGGTGAACCAGGCTTCGGTTTTGTCGAAGTCCGTCACCTTCACCAGCGGAATTCGGGCTACCAGGCGGCGGGTGCGGTCGCGGCCCAGGAGCATGCCCGCCAGGTAGACGATCACGGCGCCGGCGACTGAGCCGAGGGTGGTCCAGAACAGGGCTGCGGGCAGGCTGAACACGCCTTTGCTCGCGGAGAAGCCGGCCAGTGGTAGCACCAGCTCGCTCGGGATCGGCGGGAACAGGTTGTCGAGGCCCACGACCACGGCGGCGCCCACGCCTCCCAGCGTTTCCATCAGGTCCACGGCCCACTCAGCCAGCATTGCGGTTCCCCCTTGTGATGAATGAATCGGTCGGGGGTAACGCTAGGAATTTGGACGGGCGGGTGCCACGTGGTTGACCGTGGGAATTGTTGCGGGAAACCGCACCGCGATATTGCGGTAAACCGCAATGCCTGGGGCACGCCGGGACAGTACGGTGGTGATGTGCATCAGGATGATCAGCTCAGCGCCAGGTCGTTGGTGCGCGGGTGGTTCCGGATGCTCTTCGGGCTGGTTCTCGGGGCGGTGACGGGGCTGGTGGGGCTCGTCGTTGCGGCGGTGGGTGCCGGGGCGACGAGGCTCACCGAGTACGAGCTGCGCAGGATCGAGCGGTTCGACCGGGCGGTGCACACGAACCCGCTCACCAGGAGCGGTAGCCGGCGTTACCTCGCGGTGCGGTGGCTGGTCGGAGGGCTCGGCGCGGGCGTCATCTGCATGCTGATGTTCTGGTACGTCATCGCGATCTCGATGGTCACGGCGTGGCTGTTCGACGGCACGTGGGCCTACATCGAGGACGGCGACCACGTCCCCACGCGACTGCTCGCGCTGGTGGCGATACCGGGTGCGCTGGTCATCTTCGTGACCACGGCCGGTGTGCCGGGTGTGGCGGCGCTGGACCGGTGGCTGGCCACCAGGATGCTCGGCATCAGTCAGCATGCGTTGCTGCGCCAACGGGTTGCTGAGCTGACGAGCACGCGGGCCGAGGTGATCGAGGCGATCGACGACGAACGCAGGCGCATCGAGCGGGATCTGCACGACGGGGTCCAGCAGCGGCTCGTCGCGCTCGGCATGCTGATCGGCCGGGCACGCAGGACCAAGGACGACGAGCAGCTCCAGCGGTTGCTGCGGCAGGCGCACGACACGGCGGCCGAGACCATCGACGAGCTGCGCGAGGTCGCGACGCGGGTCTACCCGGCCGTGCTCGACGACTCCGGGCTGGACATGGCTCTGGAGGTGCTCGCGGAACGGTCCAGCGTGCGCGTGGAGATCGACAACATGCTGGAATCGGCGCCGGGCACCGCGCTGGAGACGGTGATCTACTTCGTCGTGTCCGAAGCCGTCAACAACGCGGCCAAGCACGCCGACCCGTCCGTGGTCGAGGTCTGCGTGCGGCCGGGTGAGGACGACATCACGGTCACGGTGCAGGACAACGGGACGGGCGGAGCGGACGCGACCGGTACCGGGCTGTCCGGACTAGCTCGCCGGGTCAAGGCCGTCGACGGCGACTTCGAGGTCATCAGCCCGCTCGGCGGTCCCACCACGATCTACGCGAGGGTGCCGTGCGAGTGATCCTGGCCGAGGACTCGACGCTGCTGCGAGAGGGCCTGATCCGGTTGCTCACCGAGGAGGGCCACGAGGTTGTCGCCGCGGTCGGCACCGCACCGGAGCTCCTGAAAGCCACCGAGGAGCACCGGCCGGACGTCGTCGTCACGGACGTCCGGATGCCGCCGGACCACAAGGACGACGGCATGCGCGCTGCGCTCACGATCCGCGAGAAGTGGCCGGACGTCGGTGTGCTCGTACTGTCCCAGTACGTCGAGAACCGCTACGCGACGGAGCTGATCACCAGCACCGGCGGCAAAGTCGGCTACCTGCTCAAAGATCGCGTGGCCCAGGTCGACGAGTTCCTGGAGGCGCTGGACCGGGTCGCGGCGGGCGGTGCGGCGTTCGACCCGGAGGTCGTGCGCAGGCTGCTGACCAGGACCACGCAGGTCGACCCGCTCGAGACCCTGACCCAGCGAGAGAAGGCCGTCCTGGAACTGATGGCGCGAGGCCTCACCAACGCCCGCATCTCCGAACACCTCCACATCTCGCAGAGCTCCGCGGAGAAGCACATCAACGCGATCTTCGACAAGCTCGGACTCTCCGGTTCGTCCGGCCTGAGCCGCCGGGTGGTGGCCGTCGTGCGCTTCCTGGGCAGCTGATGGACGTGAACGAGCTGCTCAGGACACCCGGCGCGGAGCTCGCGCGTGGGACGTTCAACGACGCCGTCGTGGTGCCGGGAAAGTGGGTCGCCCGCTTCCCGCGCACCGAACTGGAGGACGCACGCCGACGAGCTCAGGCGCTCAAGTTGATCGGGCGGCTCGATCTGCCTTTCGTGGTACCGGAGGTCATCGAGGACCGGCTGGACCTGCCGCTGGGCCGAGCTCACGTCATCATCTCGTACCTGCCCGGCGGACCCTCGGAGTCGGCGAGCGACGAGGCGGTCCTCGAAGTCCTCGACGCGCTGGCGAAGGTCGAGCTCAGCCCGGAACTCGTTGCCCTGCTTGACGAACCACTGCACCACGCGGGTGGAAGCAGGACCGCGGAAACGATCACCGAGCTCGTGTTCCCGTTGCTCACCGACGACGAACGCGGGCAGGCAGCGGAGGTTCTCCAGCGGTTCGCAGAGCTACCGGCAGCCAGAGGCTTCGTGCACGGCGACCTCGCGCCCGTGAACCTGCGCTGGCACAACGGAAAGATCACCGGAATCATCGACTGGGACTTCGCCTGTGCCGGCGATCCAGCACTGGACGCGGCCGCGTTCGCCAACTACGGCTGGCCTCTCGTGCGAAGAGTCCGGCCCGACCTGTACGAACGGGCCCTCACGCACGCTGCGATGTTCCCGCTGACCGGCGCGGTGTCCATGATCAGCCACGGCGGTGACCCGGCGAAGTTCCTCGCCTGGTTCCGCCGCCGATGCGCGGTGCGCGAACACCCTCCGACCAGCTGAGATGCATTGAGAAGGGATGAATCGGACCTCGGAACGCGGACTTCACCCGGACGGAGGACTTGATCACTATGATGAGTGGGTGCCCCTGAGTCGTCGACCCCCTGCGCTGCTCGCTGCGCTCGCGCTGCTCGGCGCGGTCACGGCGTGCACCAGCACTGCGGTCGGCGACCCCACCGGCTCTCCCACGAACCAGCATTCGCCCACGTCAGAGCACGTCCCGGAACCACCGCCGCCTCAGCAGAGGAACTATCTGAAGCTCACCGCGGAGAACGGGCGGGAAAGCCCCGGCACGGTCGTCACGGGGGTCGAGGACGCGGTCTACAACTACGCGCCGGCCGTGATGCTCGAGAACGGCAAGGTCCGCACGTGGTGGTGCAGCCAGATGGGCAGCGCCAAGCCGAACGGCGACGACATCCTCTACAGCGAGGGCCCCAGCCTGGACGGCCCGTTCAGCACGGCCCGCGCGGTGCTGTCCGGCAGCGGCGGCAGCTTCGACGCGATGCACACGTGCGACCCGTCGCTGATCAAGATCGGCGACACGTACTACCTGTACTACACCGGCGCCTCGCGGGACAACCACGCGAACGGCAGCTCGGTCGGCGTCGCGACCAGCAAGGACGGCACGAACTGGACGCGCGCCAACGGCGGCCAGACGATCCTCGGCCCGGCCGGTGACATCGTCCGCGAGAACGCCTATGGCGCCGGCCAGCAGTCCGCGATCTACCTCGACGGCTGGATCTACCTGCTCTTCACCGACACGACCGGGTACGCGGCGGCGTCGAACGGCGCCGGCCAGTACGTGCTGCGCTCGAAGGACCCGGTGTTCACCACCGGCGTCGAGGCGCTGACCCCGCAGGGTTTCAAGCCGGTCGAGGGCACGAACAAGGCCAGGACCCGGTCGGTCGTCGAGGCGTACAGCTCGGACTGGATGTGGATCGAGGCCGCGTCGGCGTTCGCGATCGCCCACGAAACCGAGACCGGCACCACCATCACCTTCTGGAACAAGGAGTTCACCCGCCACCCGTACGAGGCCGTGGTGATCCCCGGACCGTGGACGGAAGGCCCCGGCCTGGTGCGCACCCCCGAGGGTCACGCGCCGATCAACACCGCCGACCCGTGCGAGCGCGTGAGCATCGACGTCCTGCGATCCACCGCCAAAGACGGCTCCGGTGCGCCGACGAACATCCGCCACTTCGGCATCGACGCGCTCGGTCTCGACGGCTGCGCGACGGCCGAGGAGGCCAAGGTGCTCAACGGCTTTTCGATGCCCTCCCCCGAACGCACCGCGGACGTCGTGGTCGGCGGCAAGATCGTCCGGTTCGAACGCGGCTCGGTCGCGGCCAAGTACGCGTCCGGCATGCTCGCCAGACGTCCGAAGATCGCCGACTCGCTGAAGGTCGCGGTCCGCGTCCCCGCGGGTGTTCCCGCTGTCCGCAGTCCCTCACGCCAACTGGGCCTGCTGGTCAACAACAAGCTCATGATCATGAACGCCCTCGAGGCCGCCGAGCTCAACTCCTCCGAGGTCACCCTGGTGAGCCAGGAGGAATGGGACCGGTTCGAGCGGCTGACCACCTGACCCGTACGGTTTTCCCCGTTCGACACATGGGGGACCGATGACGACGACCACCGAACGCGGCAGGACACTCGCAGACGGCGTGATCCCGCTGCCCGCCGACCCTCCGCACGAACGGGCGTGGCTCGGCATGACTGCCGCGTACCTCGCGTCCGTGGCGTTCCTGCTGCTCATCCCGGCCGGCTGGGCCCGGCTCGACCACCTGTGGGCCGAGGACGGCGCCCGGTTCACCGTCGACGCGCTGAGCCTTCCCGCGCTCCACAACCTCGTCACGCCCTACGGCGGCTACCTGCACACGTTGCCGCGCCTGGTCGCCGAACTGGTCACGCTGCTGCCGATCGAGTGGACCGCCGCCGGGTTCGCGATCATCGCGGCGATGCTGCGGGCGCTGGTCGCGTTGATCGCCTTCGCGGGCTCCAAGTCGTACCTCAGGTCCACGCCGTGGCGGTTCGCGCTGGCAGCTCTCGTGATCGTGTTGCCGGCGGGAAACTCCGAGACGTTGAACAACATGTCGAACCTGCACTGGTTCCTGCTCTACGGCGCCTTCTGGGCGTTGTTGTGGCGCAACGCCCCGCGCGTGCCGGTCGCGATCTTCGTGTTCCTCGCCGCCGTCTCCAGCCCGCTGGTCTTCATCCTGGCGCCGATCGCGCTCGTCCGGCTTCTGCAACAGCGCAAGGAAGTTCCGCTCACGTTCCTCGCCGGGCTGGCGGTCCAGGCGGTGGTGATGGTGTTCGCGAGCAGGAACGCGTACTCGCACGACGAGGTCGATCCGGTGCAGGTGTTGCTGGCGAGCCTGCTGCGGGTGCCGGTGGTGGCGTTCACGGGGTCCGAGCGGGTCAGCGAGTTCTACCCTGCGCACGGCAACCTGGTGATCCTGCTGGCACTGCTGGTCGCGGCGGTGCCGATGGCGGCGGGCCTCAGGTTCGCCGATCGGGCCGGACGGACGCTGGTGCTGGTCGCGGCCGCGTACAGCGTGATCGTCATCGTCGCGTGCCTGGTGCTGAACTGGGCGCAGGTGCTGCAGGTGCAGACGCCCGACGTCGTGATGGCCGGGCAGCGCTACAGCATCGCGCCGTGCCTGTTCCTGTTCACCGCGATCTTCGTGGGTCTCGACGCGACGCCGGCGAGGACGTGGGAACGCGCGGTGGTGGCCGGCAGCCGCTACCTCGTCGGGATCGCCGTGGTGGTCAGCGTCTTCGGCCACCTCCGTGAGCCCGACACCGTGCTGAAGGGCGTTCCGTGGGACGAGAGCGTCGCACGGGCCCGTGCTCAATGTGCTGCAGGAGCCGCGGACGCACGGCTGGAGCATGAGCCGAAGGACTGGTTCTTCATCGTGCCGTGCCGCTCAGTGGGCCGATGACAGGCGCCGCCGCGCGCCCGAGAGCTACTGGCGCGACCTGGTGGCGTTCACCTGGAACATCAAGACCGCCGAGGGACGCGACGAGATCGCCGACTGGCTCGGGATGTACACGCGCGTCATGGAGATCCCGTACTGGACCCGGTCCGAGGTAAGGAGAACTCCTACGACGACGGCTGGACTGTCACCCGCGACCGCGATGTGGAAGCCCACGCAGCAGCCAGGACTGTGGTTCCACGGCGGCGACCTGGCCCAGTCGCGATTTTTTTCGCTCTACCTCGCGCTGCAGCTCAAGGCACGTTTCGAGGGCCTGCAGACGGCGGTCTACGGGCTGCAGGAGGTCCACCACGCGAGCTGGCTGTCGAAAACGCGCGTTCCCGTTCGACGATTGGGCATGACGAACTCAGCTGCCAAGACCCGCAACCTCGACCAGTACGGAAACGCCGCTCTGCCGTGGTCTCAAGCCGAAAGCTTGCTGTCCGAGGAGTCCGCGTCGGCGGACGTGCCGTTCTTCCTGAACACCGTGCGACCGGACGGACGGCCGCACTCGGCCGGCATCGGCGCCGTCTGGTTCGAGGGCGCCCTGCACTTCGTGAGCGGGCCGGGCACCCGCAAGTCCCGCAACCTCGCGGAGAACCCGGCCTGCACGGTGTCGGTGCGGCTCACCGGAATGGACCTCGTGCTGGAGGGCGACGCCCACCGGATCACCGACGAGTCCACTTTGGACCGGATCGCCGCGAGGTACCGCGAGTCCGGGTGGCCGGCCGAACGGGAAGGGCAGGCGTTCACCGCGCCCTACACCGCGCCGAGCGGTGGCCCTGCGCCCTGGTACGTCTACCGCGTCACGCTGACGGCCGCGCACGCCGTGGCGACCGCCGGACCGGGTGGGGCGACGCGCTGGACGTTCAGTGCTGGTAGCTGAGGTAGTCGACGTACCCCGCCTCGGTCTGGAACCACGTCTCACGATCGGTGCTGACGAGCGGCAGGCCGAGGCGGAACCGTTCCACGAGGTCAGGATTGCCCAGGTACGCGCGGCCGTAGCTGATCAGGTCGGCACCGTTGGCGAGCCACCGCTCCCCCTGCTCGCGCCGTACGAGTCGGTGCGCAGGTTCGCGCTGGAGGACAGGAACTGCTGGATCAGGTACCCGTTGGCGCCGTACAGCTCGACCCCGTGGAACCCGGCCTCGATCGCGTACCGAGCGGCATCACCGAACGCCTGCGCCTGCTCGCGGACCTCGGCAACGCTCAACGCACGCAGCACGGGCGCGGGCACCGCACCGCACCGCACCGCACCGCACCGCACCGCTGGACAGGAACACGTCGGTGCGCGCCGCGATCGCCGACGGGCCAACGGGTTCATGCCCGGCCACTTCGACG
>NZ_JYJG01000060.1 GCF_000955955.1 Lentzea aerocolonigenes | reverse complement strand
GACGTGGCCGATGCGGCCACCGTGCATGAGCTGGGCGAAGATCCGGCCGCCGTTGGCGTGCACGGTATCGGTCACGACCCGCCACGCCGGTGATGGCCGGTGCCGCCGAGTCCCACGAGTCAGGGATGCCCTGCCCACCTGGCTAGATCGTGGCGGTGTCGATCACGAACCG
The DNA here is from genome assembly GCF_000955955.1 of Lentzea aerocolonigenes. GTDB lineage: Bacteria > Actinomycetota > Actinomycetes > Mycobacteriales > Pseudonocardiaceae > Lentzea > Lentzea aerocolonigenes_A. The sequence continues at coordinate 33,001 of NZ_JYJG01000060.1, read as the reverse complement.
GTACCGCACGTCGCTCGACTGCACCCGCTCGTACGCCACGTTGATCTCGTCGGCGTTGATCAGCTCGATCTCCGCGCCCAGGCCGTGCTCGGCGCAGAAGTCCAGCATCTCCTGGGTCTCCGCGATGCCGCCGATCATCGAGCCAGCCAGCATCCTGCGCCCGACGATGAGCCCGAACATGTTCACCGAGACCGGCTCCTCGGGTGCGCCGACGTTGACCAGCACGCCCTCGGTCTTGAGCAGCCCGATGTACGCCGTGAAGTCGAGCGGTGCGGACACCGTGGAGACGATCACGTCGAACGTCCCGGCCAGCTCGGAGAACGTCGCCGGGTCGTTGGTGGCGCGGTAGTCGTGCGCGCCGAGCTTGAGGCCGTCGTCCTTCTTGCGCAACGACTGCGACAGCACGGTCACCTCGGCACCGAGCGCGGCAGCGATCTTGACGCCCATGTGACCGAGCCCGCCCAGGCCGACGATCGCGACCTTCTTGCCAGGGCCGACGTTCCAGTTCTTGAGCGGCGAGTACAGCGTGATGCCCGCGCACAGCAGCGGCGCGGCCACGTCCAGCGGAAGCGAGTCGGGAATCCGCACCGCGTAGTTCTCGTCGACGACGATCTGCTTCGAGTAGCCGCCGTAGGTGACGTCGCCGAACTTGTCGACGGCGTTGTAGGTCTGCGTGTTGCCCTTGACGCAGTGCTGCTCCAGGCCACGCAGGCAGTAGTCGCACTCGCGGCACGAGTCGACGAAGCAGCCGACGCCGACCCGGTCACCGACGGTGTAACGCGTGACCTCCGAACCGACCTCGGTGACCACACCGGCGATCTCGTGGCCGGGGACCATCGGGAAGATCGCCTCGCCCCAGCCCTCGTTGACCTGGTGGATGTCGGAGTGGCAGATGCCCGCGAACTTGATGTCGATCAGAACGTCGTGCGCGCCGACCGCGCGACGCTCGATGGTGGTGCGCTCCAGCGGTGCCTTGGGTGCGGGAGCGGCGTAGGCAGCGACGGTGCTCATCAGGGTTTCTCCTCGGTTTCGTCGTATCACCGAGAACACTGCCGAGTTCGTGAGGGGCCACCCAGACTCCTGGTTTTCGTACGTCTGCTGAACCTACTAATGGCAGTAGCAGGCACGACGTCACCGGTCCGGGGATACTCGGGGACATGACCGTCGATCCGCGCACCGAGCTGAGCGAGTTCCTGCGCAGCCGTCGAGCGCGGCTGTCACCCGACGACGTGGGCCTGCCCCGCTACGGCCGCACCCGCCGCGTGCCGGGTCTGCGCCGCGAGGAACTGGCGCAGCTCGCGGGCGTCTCGGTCGCCTACTACACGCGTCTTGAGCAGGGCAACGGGCGCAACGTCTCCGCCGAGGTGATCGACTCGATCGCCCGCGCACTGCGGTTGAACGAGGCCGAGCACACCTACCTGCGCAACCTGACGAACTGCCCGTACAGCGGCAAGAAGAAGTCGGCCCGTTCGCAGGTGCGTCCGACCCTTCAGCACCTGCTCGACAGTGTCGGCGTACCCGCCTACGTCGGCGGGCGGCGCGCGGACGTGCTCGCGTGGAACCCGATGGCCGCGGCGCTGTTCGGCGACTGGGGCCAGCTGCAGCCACGCGAACGCAACTGGGCCAGGTTCATCTTCCTGCAGCCCTCCTACCAGCAGCTGTTCGTCAACTGGGAGAGCAAGGCGGCGGACATCGTCGGGTTCCTGCGGATGGACGCGGGCTGCTACCCGAACGACCCCGAGCTCACCGCGCTGATCGGCGAGCTGTCGGTGAAGAGCGAGCTGTTCCGGCAGCTCTGGGCCAAGCACGACGTCAAGGAGAAGAACTTCGGCACCAAGCTGCTGCGTCACCCGCTCGTCGGTGAGCTGACGCTGCAGTACGAGTCGCTGAGGATGCCCGCCGAGCCGGACCTGTTCTTCACGACGTACTACGCGGAACCCGGCACCCCGTCCGCCGAGGCCTTGCAGCTGCTGGCCAGCTGGGGCGCCGACGCGACCCGCGACGGGGTCTCTGTTAAGACTCAGGGATGAGAACGCCGCGTCTGGAGATCGAGTACTGCACCCAGTGCCGGTGGCTGCTGCGCGCCGGGTGGACAGCGCAGGAGTTGCTGACCACGTTCACCACCGAACTGGGTGAGGTCGCGCTGATCCCCGGCACCGGTGGCGTGTTCGACGTGCGGATCGACGGCGAGACCGTCTGGTCGCGCAAGGAGCAGGAGGGCTTCCCGGACCTCGCCGTGCTCAAGCAGCTGGTGCGCGACCGGGTGGCCCCGGAACGTTCGTTGGGCCACACCGATCGCAAACACTCGTAGGTGTCTGCCGAACGACGTCCGCGCGGACGCCTGGGCTCGTATCGTGACCTTCGTGCATCCGAACCAGGGCTGGCAGCAGCAACCGCCGGGGTGGGGTCCTCCACCGAGGCCGAGCATCGCACCCGCGTTCCTCGCGGGCGGGCTGTGGCTGGTGGTGTCGGTGCTGTGCTTCGTGCTGGCAGCACTCAACTCCGAGCAGGGCAAGGGCGTCGCCCAGACCCCGGAGGCCGCCGTCGCGTTGATCGGGATCATCCTGCCGCGCGACGTCATCGGCAACGGTGACGCGGCGATCGCGGCCACCTACACCGCGGGCGGGGTGGTGCTGCTGCTCACCGCGCTGCTGATGGCGCGGCTCGGGTTCGCGCGCTGGATCCTGGCCGGGCTGGGGTTCCTCGTGTCCGTCTACTACGTCATCGCGATCGTGCGGCTGGCGGTCAACCACGCCGGCACGTTCATCATCGTGCCGGGCATCGCGCTGCTGCTGTGGCTGGCCGCGTCGATGATCTCGGTGATCCCGCCGGTCGGGAAGGCGATGCGGTGAGCTACCGCTTCAAGCCGCGGTTCTACGAGATCGACGGCCAGGGCGTCATGTTCTTCATGTGGTACCTGGGCCACGTGGACGAGGCGGTCGACGCCTTCTTCGCCGACCGCGGCCTGCCGCACAGCACGTGGCCGAGCATGGGGTTCGACGTCCACGCCGTGCACGTGGACGTCGACTTCAGCTCAGGCGTCCGGCGGCAGGACACGATCGAGGTGCAGCTCAGCACGTCCCGCATCGGAGGCAAGAGCTTCACGCTCGGCTTCGAGTTCCTCCGTGACGGCGAGATCGCCTGCCGCGGCAGCGTCGTCTACGCGACGGTGTCCACAGAGGACCATGAGACCATCGCGCTGCCGGACGTCCTGGTCAAGGTGCTCGGGGACGTCCGGCCGCCACGCGACTAGGCGCAGGTCCAGGTCACCGGAACCCAGGTGCCGGCAGCGGACTTGCGCTGCCCGGCGAGATCGTTGTTCTCCTGCACGGCGCGGACGCGTTCACCGACACCGAGCTCACCGAGGTAGTCGGTGCCGCGCCAGACCTTCACGGCGTTCCCACTGGCCTTCTCGGTCCACGTCGCCAGCTGACCTGCGCTGTTCACGCCGATCGGCGTCGGGCTGGTCACGTCGTAGCGCTGCAGGACCGCGCCGGTCGCGACGTCCCACCGGTACACGGCGTGGTAGTCGCCGAACTGCTTGCCGAGCGCCTGGCCCGCCTGGAACTTGCGGATGTTGAGGTTCGGCGAGCTCTCCAGATCACCCCGCGTCCCGTCCGGGTTCACCACGTAGCCCTTCTCGGTCACCGCGCGGCCGGCGTCGTCGATGCCCAGAGCCACGTCTTCGGCGACGAACCGGTAGGTGCCCGGCTGGCTGCGCGGCCACACCACGGTGCGGTAAGGCGGCCAGGAGGAGGAGTAGGCCGTGCCCACCACGTCTCCCGCCTCGTTGATGCCATCCGCGGACGTGCCGTTCTCCGCGGGCGATGGTGTGGGCAGAGTCTGGAAGATCCCGTCGCGGTACACGAAAGCCGTTCGGGTCCGCCCGTCCCAGCCCACGAGCTCCCCGCTGCCGTTGAGGCCGCGAAGCGAGATCTGGGTCGTGACCGGCGCGTTCACCGCGACGGACGCGCCGTTGTGCCAGAGCAGCAACGCTCCTGAGCTCGCCTGTCCCGCCAGGTTGCCGTTCGGTGCCGCGAACAGCGCCTGCCCGCTCGTGACGCCGGTGGGCAGCGGCAGTTCCGACGACGTCCAGGTGCAGAGGTCCTGCGCCTGCGCCGGCACGGCCGGTGCCAGCAGTGACAGGAGCGCAGCGCAAACCAACGTCGTGCGACGCATGTGAGTCCCCCAGTCGATCCATCCCCCAGTTGCACGGATTCTCACACGCGCCGGTCCACTTGGGAATCTGTCCGTTCGGATGAGTCCTTCGATACCATCCAGTCGCGTGCCAGCCGGTATCGAGACGCGGGCCGTGCGTTCTTCCACCACGGGAGGCCCGTCATGAAACGCTGCGTGATCTTCGACCTGGACGGCACGCTCGTCGACACCCCGCGCGGGATCGTCACGACGTTCGCCGCGGTGTTCGCCCAGCTCGGTCTGCCCACAGTGGACTCCGGCTCGGTCCGCGCCACGATCGGCCTCCCGCTGCCCGTGGCGTTCGCGAAGGTGCTCGGGATTCCCGACGACGACCCGGTCGTCGCGAGGTGCGTCGAGTTCTACCTGTCGACGTTCCGCGAGATCGTGCTGCCGAAAGCGCCGCGGCTGGTGTTCCCGGGCGTGGCCGACGGGCTGCGGTCGTTGCGGGAGGGCGGTTTCCTCCTCGCCGTCGCGACCAGCAAGTACCTCGCGAACGCCGAGGCGTTGCTCGTCGCTGCCGGTCTGCGCGAGGAGTTCTCCGTCGTCGTCGGCGCGGACCAGGTGTCGAGGCCGAAGCCCGATCCCGAGTCCGGTTTGCTGGTGCTGCAACGACTCGGCGTGTCCGCGGCGAACGCGGTGATGGTCGGCGACACGACGCACGACGTGCTGATGGCCCACGGGGCAGGGATGTCGTCGATCGGCGTCACGTACGGCGTGCACAGCGGCGAACAGCTGCTCAGCGCCAACCCGACCTGGCTCGTCGACTCGTTCCCCGGTGTCGTGGACATCGTCAGTGACTGACGAGCTGGAGCAGTGACTCGCCGGCGTGGATCCGCCTCGACGAACTGGTGCGTCAGCGCACCACGTCGTAGACCAGCTTCTGGATGCCGTTCGAGTACGTCTCGCTCTCGACGACCTTCAGCAGCTGCTTGTCCTTGTCGGTCTCGCTGAACAGCCGCTTGCCCGCGCCGAGCAGCACCGGGAACACCAGCAGGTGGTAGCGGTCGATCAGGCCCGCGTCGGACAGGTTGCGGTTGAGCGTCGCGCTGCCGTGGACGGAGATCGGGCCGCCCTCGGTCTCCTTCAGCGCGGCCACGTCGTCGAGCGACCGCAGGATCGTGATGTCGCCCCAGTTGTCGACGAGCTGGTCTTCCTTCAGCGTGCTGGAGACGACGTACTTCGGCATCACGTTGTACTTCGGGAAGTAGTCGAGGGTCGGCCACACCGGGGAGAACGCCTCGTAGCTGACCCGTCCCATCATCATCGCCGCGGCCTCGTCCTGCTCGCGGCCCTTGATCTCGTAGGCGGCCTCGTCGAACTCGATGTCCTTGAAGGTCCAGCCGGAGCTGCGGTGCCCGGGCTCGCCGCCGGGGGCTTCGACGACGCCGTCGAGCGAGACGAACGCGGTGGCGATCAGGGTGCGCATCGGAGTTCTCCTTGGCTGTTCTGACGTGGTGTTCTGTCAGTGCGTCGAACGGGAGACGCCGGTATCGACATCTCGTGCCAAGAAAGTTTCCGTCATCGGTTTCGACGGCGCTGGACACCCCACCGCGTCCAGCGCCACCGTTCACCTCAGCGTCGCACTGGACCAGGCCAGCCGTTTGCACGCATCTTGCTCCCCCTCCTCGAACACCCGGCATCACTCGGGCTTGGTGAGGAGTCTGCCGATCTCCGCGCGCGCCTACATGCGGGCGGACCCCCCAATTAGCGGGCGGGCGTAGCGGATGAGGTCGGCCCTGGACGTCTGGCCGGTGCGCTCGCGCAGGCTGGCGACGTGGCGTTCGACCGTTCGGGGGGACAGGAACAGCCGTTCGGCGATCTCGGCGTTGCCGAACCGTTCCACGACGAGCCGCAGCACCTCGAACTCACGGACCGTGACGCCGGCCTTGCGCAGCTCGGCGGGCACGGTGCCGTGGTCGCGCCGCCGTCGTTGCTTGGGCGCACCGGCTTCCCGGAGCAGCGCACGGCACGCGGCGGCGGCCGGCACGTCGAACCGGTGGAAGTGCTCCTCGGCCTCGCGCAACCACTCCAGCGGCTCGCCCCAGCCGTCGGCGAGCGCGGCCGGGCCGGCGAGCCTCAGCCCGAGGTAGCGCGGCAGGCCGAGTCCGGTGCTGAGCTCGAGTGCTTCCTGCGCGGCGACGTTCGCCTTGCTCGCCTGGCCATCGCGACCGTGCAGGATCGCGCGGCTCCACGCGAAGTACGTGCGGTGCAGCTGGACCTGCGCGAGGTGGGAGTCCGCGAGCCGTTCGTACTCCTGCCAGTTCGCGAGGCCGTGCGCGACCCTGACCAGCAGCCGCGGGCCCTGGTAGAACGTGCCACGCAGGATTCGCGGTTCGGTGACCTCGCTTTCGATCGCGTCGAACTCGGTCAGCGCGCGGTCGTACTGCTCCTCCATCAACGCGCAGACCGCCGAGCTGTAGGCCCAGATCTCCGCGGACCCGCCGTGATCGCGCAGTTGCGCCAACGCCTGGTCCGTCGCCTTGCGGTTGCCGTGCGTGGACGCGATGCCGGCCTCGATGGCGATCGCGAGCGCCCTCAACGCGTGCAGCCCGAGCTTCTCCGCGGCTTGTTTCGCTTGGACACCGTGTTCAGCGGCCTTGGCGTACTCGCCGCGGACGATGTAGGTCGCGCCGAGGTGGAGGTCGGCGGCGATCATGATCACTATCGCGCCGGCGTTCTCGGCCGCGCGTCTGGCCGCGTGCAGGGTGTCGACGCCGACGGTCAGGTACTTGTCCGTGATCCCCAGCTCCAGCAACGCTCTGAGCCGCCACGCCGCGAGTCCGTGCTGTTCCGCGACCTGCAGCCAGCGCTGGATGTGCTGCCGTGCCTCGGCGAGGTCCTGGCCTCTGGTGCACCGGGTGAGCACTTCGAGGGCTTCGCAGACGATCTCCGGAGTTCCGGTCGCCGCCGCGCGTCCGGCCAGTTCGCGGGCCTTGGGCAGGAGGTCGAGCTGGTTGAGTCCGAGCAGGAGCGCGGCTTTGACGACGTCGACGGCCGCGCAGGTCTCCTTGGCGGCCGCGATCAGGTCGAGCCCGCGTTCCCACTCGCCCGCGACGGCCGCGACTCTGGCCTGCGCCAGCCGCACCACGGCTCTTCGTTCCTGGTTGGCTCCGGACGCGGTCAAGGCCTGCTGAAGTCGTTCTCCCAACGCGAAAGCCCGCGCGCCGTTGTCCGCGGGCACGACCACCGCGGCCAGCGGGAGGACTGCGGCGAGTGCGTCGAGGAGGTCCGCGGCGAGGTCCGGGTCGGCACCCTGCAGTGCCTGACCGCGTTCGAGCAGCTCTATCGCGGTGCCGAATCTGCCCAGCGCGGCCGCGTGCCGTCCTGCCCTGGTCAGGCAGCCGACGGCTTTTGCGTGCTCACCACCTGCTGCCCAGAGTTCCGCGATGAGCTCCAACTCGTTGGGGCGCAAGGATTCCGTGGTTTCAGCGGCGGTGCGTGCCAGCGTCGCCCTGGCCGTCGGCGTCATGCGGCCGCGGATCGCGTCGGCGGTCAGCGCGTGCCGGAACGTGTGGCCGTTGAGCAGCTGCGCGCGTTCGGCCTGGTGCAGCAACTCCTCGTCCAGGCCGGTCATGGCTTGCACGACGTCCAGCGGGAACGTGCTGCCGAAGATCGCGGCCGCTTCGAGCAACGCGACGCAGCCGGGTTCGAGCGCGTCGACCCGTGCCAGCGTGGCGGCCGCGACCGTGGGCGGCACACCGGCCTGCAGGTCGCCGTTGAGCAGCTCCTCGACCACGAACGGCACTCCGTCCGCGGTCTTGGTGAGCGTCGCCAGCACGTCGTCCGGCGCGGGTTCACCGAGGCAGTGCCTTGCCAGCTCGGCAACTTCCGCGTCCGTCAACCCGCCCAGCCGCACCACACCCGCGACCCGGCGCGCCGCGGCCGCGTGCGCGAGCTGGTGCGCGCCATCGGGATGCGGCCGCAACGTGGCCAGGAGCAGGACGGGTTCGCCGGCGAGGTTGTCGAGCAGGTAGTCGACAACGGCCAGTGTCTCGTCGTCCGCGTCGTGCAGATCTTCAAGCACCACAACGGTTTTCTCGGCCGTGAGCAGTCGCAGGACCGCCTCGGCCCTGACCACGGCCGGATCCGGCACTCCGGCGGTCGCGTCCGGGGTCATCCTGAGCAGCACGGGCAGGTACGCGCCGAGCTGCTGCTCGTCCGGAACCGTCCTGCGAAAAGCCGACAGAACCGCCTCGCACAGCGCCCGCAACGGCACGGCTCGGCTGGCCCGCCCTCTGAGCACGCGGAACCCGCGCCGCGAGGCGTGCCCGGCGATCTCCGACGCGAGCCGCGACTTGCCGATTCCCGGTTCCCCCACCAGGAACGCCGCGCCACCGCGACGTTGCTCGGCCCGTGCCACCGCGGCCCGCAGTGCTGATGTCTCCGCGCTCCGGCCCACCAGCACGGGGGACGTGTACTGCATGCCGTGCAACCTACTGGGTCCGTCATCCGATCAGGAATCGAGAAGCGCGGATCACCGGCTGCTCTTAACGTTGTCCACAACACACCGACCTGGGAGGACGACATGAGCGGCAGCAAGGGGATCCGGAAGTTCCACCGCGTGGTCAGCATGGTCTTCATGGCCACCGTCGTGTTCACAGCCGTGGCGCTGACCGTGAACAACTCCGTGATCTGGGTGTCCTACGTCCCGTTGCTGCCGCTCTTCGTGTTGATGGGCACCGGCGTCTACATGTGGTTCCTGCCGACTCTCGCGCGTCGCCGGGCACGTCAGGCTTGACCTTGCACCAAGGTGCAGGGTCCACCGTGATCGCCATGACCCGAGACGTGGCCCGGTGGGGCAGAGCCGGTGCGCTGTACGACCTGGTGGCCAGTGCCGCCTTCCTCACGCCGTGGACGGCGGGTGCGCTGCTGAGCCTGCTCGGCACGCCCGCCGAGGACGCCATGACCCTCCTGTTCGCCACGCTGTTCGGCACCGTGGTGGTGATGTGGTCGATCGCGCGCTGGAAGAAGCCCGAACCGCTGCTCATCGGCATCGACACCGCCGGACGTGCGTTGTTCAGCGTCTGGTTCGTGTGGGCGTTGTGGCACGGGCAGACGCCGGTGCTGGCGGTGTTCCTGGCGCTGGAGCTGTTCTGGGGCGCGGCCCAGCTGCGCGCGTTGGTCCGGAGGTAGTTTCCGGTGGTGCGCATATCCGAACTGGCCCGCGCCGCCGGGGTGGGCATCAGCACCGTGCGGTTCTACGAGCGCCGCGGCCTCGTCACGCCCACCGCCCGCACCCACGGCGGCTACCGCCACTACGACCGCGAGGCGTTGCGGCGGTTGAAGTTCGTCCGCCGTGCCCAGCGGCTCGGCTTCACCCTGGCCGAGGTCGAACAGATTCTGGCCGTGTCCGGAGCGACCGACGACGACTTCGGTGACGTCATCACCGAGAAGGTCGCCGAGATCGAGCAACGCCTGCGCGACCTCGACCGCGTGCGGCTGGCGTTGCTGGAGGTCGCCGCCACCGGCGTGCAGGAGCAGTGCCCGATCATCGCGGCACTGGACTGAGCCGCGCACGCGCCGCGTCGGCGTGCGGATGGCCGAGTTCCTCCAGAATCCCCAGCGCCTCCTGCCACGCCACGTCGGCAGAAACCGCGTCACCGGCCGTGAGATGGCTGTCTCCCAGGTGAATCAGCACGTCGGCGGTCCAGTAGTGATCGCCGAGCGACCGGAACACGTCGAGAGACCGCTGGTAGCACCCGATCGCCTCGCGGTGATCACCCCGGTGGTGGTGGATGTAGCCGAGGCTGTCCCACGTCGACGCCTGCCCGTCGAGGTCGTCGGGTTCCAGCAACCCCAACGCCTTCTCGCACGACGTCAACGCCTTCTCGAAGTCGCCGAGCAACGCCTGGTACCACCCCACGGCGTTGAGCGACCCCGCCTGCCCACGCCGATGCCCGGCCGCCGCGTACAGGTCGAGTGCCTGCGAGGAGTGGTGCAACGCCTGGGCGTGCTGCCCTTGCCGTTCACACACGTACGCGAGCTCGCGATGAGTCAACGCCTGCCCGACGGGGTCACCGGACACGTCGAGCGATCGCTGCAGATGCGTGTGCGCCTCGTCCAACGCGTCCAGCTGCGTGCTCGCCCGAGCCAGGTAGCGGTGCGCGTGGCTCTGTGCCAAGGGATCGGCCAGCCGCATCGCCGCCGCCAGCGCGACCTGACCGACCGCGGCCAGATCGGTCCAGTGGCCACGGCGTTCCAGGAACTCGGCCAGCGCCCAGGCCAAATGCCGGGCATGCGGGTCGAGACCGTTCGCCGCAGCGTGCTCGACGACGGCCAGCAGCACGTGGTGCTCGGCGGTGAACCACGCCAAGGCCTGCGCGAAATCCGTCAGCTGCAACGGATGCGCGCCTGCGCGAGGCGACGGCGGCGTGATCACGTCCCGCGTCGGGCTCAGCAACCGGGTAGCGGCATGAGCGGTGTGCACGTAGTGGTCGTGCAGACGCCCTGTCGCAGCAATGCGTTCCTCGGCGGAGTCGTGCAACGACGCTTGCTCGGTTGCATAGGCACGCAACAGATCGTGGAACACGTATCGGCCGTGCTGATGTTCGGTCAGCAGGTGCGCACGCGTCAGCTCGGAGAGCAACGGCCGAACCGGCTCGCCGAACAGACTCGCCGCAGCCGCAACGGAAATGTCGGGCCCGGGATGCAGGCCGAGCAACCGGAACAGCCGGGCCGCTTGAGGTGCCAGCGCGTGGTACGACCAGGAGAACACCGCCCGCACATCGGTCGCCGAGTCACCACCGTCGAACGGGTCGAGCCCACCCCGCAGCTCAGCGGCGATGGCGCGCAACGGAAAGGTCGTGCAGGCAACGCGTGCCGCCACGATCGTCAACGCGATCGGCAACCCGGCGCACCGCTTGATGATCTCGTCGGCGACGTCGGGTTCCGCGCGCAGCCGGTCCAGCCCGAGCCGGTCGACGAGCAGGTCGTGAGCCTCCCCCGTGGACAGCAGGTCCAGGGCGAGCGGGTACGCGCCGTGCGTGGCGACCAGTCCTGCCAGCCGGTTCCGGCTCGTCACCAGCACCAGGCACCCGGGACTGCCCGGCAGCAACGGCCGGATCTGGTCCGCGTCACGGGCGTTGTCCAGCAGGATGAGCATGCGCTTGTCCGCCAGCGCGCTGCGGAAGAGGCAAGCCTGCGCGTCGAGGCTCGCCGGGATGCGTTGCGGGTCCAGGCCGAGCGCGTCGAGGAACGCGCGCACCGCCTCTCCCGGCGCCGTCACCGCCCCGCTCGGGTCGAACCCGCGCAGGTTCACGTAGAGCTGGCCGTCCGGAAAGCTCGAGGCCACCCGGTGTGCCCAGTGCACCGCCAGCGCGGTCTTGCCCACCCCGGCCGTCCCGGACACGACGATCGGGTGCCGCCCGTCCATGATCGCGTCGAGAGCTGCCAGCTCACGACCGCGTCCGGCGAACGAGCACGGCGGTGCGGGCAACTGCCGCGGCACGGGTCTCGCGGCAGCCGGAGCGCTGACCGTCAGCGCGGCGTCCGCGGTCAGCATATGCTTGTGCAGCAACCGCAACGCGGGCCCGGGATCGGTGCCCAGCTCGTCGGCCAGCCGTACCCGCACCTGCTCGTACCGCAGCAACGCGTCGGCCTGTCTGCCGGAGCGGTACAACGCCAGGATCAGCTGCCCGGCCACCCGTTCGTCCAACGGGAGCAGCGCTGCCAGCTCTTCCAGCTCGGCCAGCAGTGACGCGTGCCGTCCCTGATCCAGCACGAGGTCGTTGCGGTCGAGCACTGCCGCCAACCGGCGTGCCTCCAGCGAGGACCGCACTCCTACGAGCCACGGAGTGTCCAAAGTGGAGAAAGGCTCGCCACGCCACAACCGAAGTGCTTCGGAGAGCAATGCGGTCGCCTGATCCGGCTCAACGCGCGCCCGCTCCACCAGATGGCCGAACCTGTGCAGATCAACCGAAAGCGGGTCGGCGGTCAGCACGTATCCACCCTGCCGGCCGGTGATGCGCACACCGGACGGCAGCACCTGTCTGAGTCTCGACACGTACCCGGCGACGGCGTTGCGCGCCCGGTACGGCACCTGCTCGCCCCACACCCGGTCGACCAGGACATCTACCGGCACCAACCGGTTCACGTCCACCAGCAACGCCGTCAGCACACACCGCTGGCGGGCGTGCCCAACGTCCACGACCTGACCGTCCACCCGGACCTCGACGTCGCCGAGCAGCCCGAACTCCACCACTGTCCAACTCCCCCTCAGGAGTCTGAGCAGCCGATCACACGACTACCGAATCTCCGCCGAAGCGCTGTGCCCCAACCTCTCCGCGGAGCGCACATTGTGCACCCGGATTCGCTCGGTGCCACGCCGCCCGCAGGTCAAGTCAGCAGTTCCTCGTATCGGCCGCCTAGGCTGTTCGCCAACGTCAGACAGGAGGCCCGAGGTGGCGGAGACGGTGACCGAGCTGATGGCCGAGCTCGCCGCGCTGGAAGATCCCAGAGCACGCGCGGTCAACGAGAAGCACGGCGACGACCACGGCGTGAACCTGGGCAAGCTCCGTGCCATCGCGAAACGCCTCAAGACCCAGCAGGACCTCGCCGTCGAGCTCTGGGCTACCGGCGACACCGCGGCCCGGCTGCTGGCCCTGTTGATCTGCCGGCCCAAGGCGTTCACCCGCGACGAGCTCGACAGGATGCTCCGCGAGGCCCACCGCCCCAAAGTCCACGACTGGCTCGTGAACTACGTGGTGAAGAAGAGCCCACACGCGGAAGACCTGCGCACGACGTGGTTCTCCGACCCGGATCCCGTGGTCGCGAGCGCGGGCTGGGCCCTCACCACCGAACGTGTCGCGAAGAAACCCGACGGCCTGGACCTCGAAGGACTGCTCGACACCATCGAGGCCGAGATGAAAGGCGCACCGGAGCGCCTGCAGTGGGCGATGAACCACTGCCTCGCGCAGATCGGCATCGAGCACCCCTCACTGCGGGCCCGCGCGATCGAGATCGGCGAACGGCTCGAAGTCCTGAAGGACTACCCGACCCCGCCGAACTGCACCTCGCCGTTCGCCCCCATCTGGATCAACGAGATGGTGCGGCGGCAGCAGTAGTCAGCTCGCCCCGAACGCGGAGTGCCCCGGTGCGGGGGGCAGTTCGAGCAGCTCACCAGCCACGTCGAGGAACTCTCCCCCGCGCTGCCACAACGTGACGTCCGGATCGACGACGAACGGGTCCGCCAGGTCCACGTCACCCTCGCGCACGCGGTAGGCCAGCGCCTCCGTCTCGGAGTACGCGAGCACCGTCTCGTTCGTTCCTCTCCACAGCCGCCGGAACATCACGGCGTTCACGCGCGTCAGCGCGTCGTGCACGACAGTCCGCTGGAATCCTCGTCGCAGCAACAGCTTCATGCACTCTTGGACACTGCTCACCGTCTGTGCCAAGTCACCCTGCCCATGCCGGTTGGAACTGCCCATTCTGGTGGGAGGCAGAAGTCCGCCCCACCGTCCATCACTCGAACAGGTCAAACGTTTGGGTCAGATGCACAACACTCCGCGCGTCCGTTCGTGCACAGCGCCCACGAAAATAGACCGAATCGGGCGATGGCCCGGGGCTGCCGCATGCGCGAGCCTCTGCCGGGTGGTCGACATCCCGGCACCGGATCCGAAGGCCCCGCTGTACGAGCGGGCCGCGACGCAGATTCCCAGCATCGCCGAGAAGGTGCTGGAGGCGTTCTTCGCCAGATCGGCGGCGTACCGGCAACTCCCGCACCAGCTCGTGGACCGCGAGATCACCGAGGCGGTGTCGCGGAACCTGCAGGTCTTCCTGCGTGCCCTGCGCGAACAACGCCCTCCCGCGCCGGAGGAGATGGCCGACCAGATCGCCACGGCCGTGCGCCGGGCTCAGCAGGGCGTGCCGCTCGACGTCGTGCTGAGCACCTACCACGTCGCCGCGCACGTCGGCTGGTTGTCGATGGCCGGCGTCGCCGAGGAGGACGAGATCGGCGACCTGCTGGCGACCGTGCCGGCGTTGCTGCAGTTCCTGAGCGCGGCCGTGCCCGCCGTCGCCGCGTCCTATCTCACCGAGCAGCAGGCCCTGCACGCCGAACGCCGCGAGGCCGCCCGCGCGTTGGTGGCCGCGTTGCTGACCGGCCGCGAAGCCGAGCCGTTGGCCGAACGGATCGGCCTCGAACTGTCCAGCCACTACGTCGTGGTGGCCGTGCGCGTCGATTCCGCACCCCAGGGCTCGCCGGTGCGCCGGCTGCGTGCCGAACTGCCGAAACACGCGCTCTCCGCACTGGACCACGACGGCGGCACGGTGCTGCTGCCGACCTCCGCCGAGCGGCTCGACGACGAGCTGGCCGACGCAGCCGACCTGGTCAGGAAACTGCACACGGCGGCTGGAATCGGCCTGGTGGGCGGCATCGCGGCGGCGGAGAGCCGGGAGGACGTCCCCACCGCCGCGCGCCAGGCCGCCGACATCGCGGAACTGGTGCAGCGCCTCGGCCGCCCGCCCGGCGCGTACGTCCTGGACGACGTGCTGCTGGAGTACCAGCTCTGCCGTCCAGGACCCGGTCGCAAGCGCCTGGCCCGCGTGATGGACCGGCTGGCCGAACACCCCGACCTGCTGCACACACTGCGGGTGTTCCTCAACAGCGAACACAACCGCCACCGCACGGCCGAAAGCCTGCACCTGCACCGCAACACGCTGAACTACCGGCTGCGCCGCGTCACCGAGCTGACCGGCTACAACCCGGCCGACCCCGCGGACATCAGGCTGCTGGCCGCGTCACTGATCGTCCACGACCTGCGACCGTGACTCATTTCGGGATCATTTCTTGTAGAAGTGCACGTTGCGCCACTCGTGCTGCGCGCTCGCTGCCTGCAACGTGCCGTAGACGCCGTACTTGAAGTAGTGGTCGCCCTTGGGTCCGTTGTTGGTGTGCACGAGCTTGCCGTTGATGTAGATCGAGTAGCTGCCACCGGTGGACGTGGCGTTGTGCGTGACGTTGATCCGCACCCACTTGTTGTTGATGTTGCTGACCAGGTCCTTGCCGCCGCCGCGCAGGGTGCCGCCGTTCTTGGTGTAGGACCTGATCATCAACGTGGTGGCGCCGTCGCCGTCGTTGCCGAAGATCTGCATGGCGCTCTCGTCCTCGGTGCCCGCGGTGACCTTGAGTTCGCCCTCGAACTGCCGCTGCCCGGTGCGGTAGTTGTGCTGGATCCTGGCCTCGACCCGGTTGGATCCCTTGTTGAACAGGCGGAACGTCTGCACGCCGCCTTCCCTGCGGTACGACCCGCCGGGTCCCGTCGCGCTGTTCGTGCTGCTCGGGTAGCTCTTGATCTCGCCGCTGCTCTGGATCTGCAGGTTCCACGCGGGGTTGTACTCGCTCCACCCGCTGCCCACCGGTCCGGCGCTCGCGGCCGGCTGGATCATGGCGAACGTCAGTGCGGCTGTGGCGGCGACTGTCACGACTCGTCGTGTCATTCGCGCTCCTTCCAGAAATCGCAATGGTGTTCGGCGGCCAGGTCGACCGGACGGATTTCGTCCGGCGCGAACGACTGCACATAATCACGTTTTCCGGTGAAGCGCGGCCAACCCGAAATTCCGGTGCGGGTGAACTGGGCCCAGTCGTGGATCATCCGGTCCGACAACCGCTGCTGAGCCTCGGTGAACTTCGGTGCGCGCCCGAGGTCGAAGAAGTCCCACAGATCCGACGCGTGCTGCGCCCCCAACGGCATCTGCGGCGGAATCGGCGACAGCTTGGGCGGATTGGGATCTGCGAACTCGTACTCGAACACGTTCGTTTTGGCCGCCAGTCCGCGCGCGGTCTCGTACTGGGTGCACGACCACATCCGATCGGTCACGAGCGCGGCCCACGCCAACGCCGCCGATCCGTACTTCTCCGGCGAGTAAACGGCTTTGACCTCTTCAGCACGCCCCTTGAACGTCTCCTTGAGCACAGCCTCGAAGGTCTCTGGACGCATGGGCGCTTTGTCGTCGTAGGCCGCGACCCACGGCGTCGCCTCGTTCTTCGTCGTGCCGCTCAGCACCGGCACCCGGTGGAACCTGCCCCGCTCGATCGCATCACCCGGATACTCCGGCAGAACCGGTGTGCCGTAGGCAGGTTGGATGAACGCCAGGTGCTGCGGCATCAGCTCCTCAGGCTTCTTCCCGCGCAGGCATTCGACGTCCCCGCACCCGAGATCGCGAGCGATCTCCGTCCCGTGCTCCTCCAACGCCCTGACGGGCTGGAAGATCGTCGCTGCCACCTCACCGCGGTACTCGAAGTTGTCGAGCCACCCGCTCCTGCACGACCCGCTCTGCATGACGGCCCGGTCGAACAACCCGGCCGCAGCAGGTGAAGTGAGCTGCGCGCACACGCTCATCGCCCCGGCCGACTGCCCGGCCAGCGTGACGTTGCGCGGATCGCCGCCGAACGCCGCGATGTTGTTCCGCACCCACTTGAGCGCGGCCTGCTGGTCCTCGAGCCCGAACGTGCCCGAGCCTGCGAGCCCAGGCATGCCGAAGAATCCGAAGATCCCCAGCCGGTAGTTGACCGTCACGACGACCACATCGCCCCGCTCGGCGAACCGCCGCGCGTCGTAGTTGCTCCCGGCGCCCATGAAGAAGCCACCGCCGTGCACCCACACCACAACGGGCTTGTTCTTGCCTTTGGCCGGCGTTGTCACGTTGAGGTACAAGCAGTCCTCTGCCGTGCTGCCATCTGGCAACTCCCCCGGCAGCTGCGCACAGGCGGGCCCCGGCTTCGTCGCATCCCGCACGCCGTCCCACTTCCGCGGCGGCGTGGGGTCGCGCCACCGCTCGGGCGGCGCCGCATACGGAATGCCCTCGAACACCCTTGTGTGTCCGTTGGTTTCCCCGCGCACGGCCCCGAATCCGGTCCGCACAACGGAATCGTCCGCGCGTGCCGCGGTCGTGCCCGCGATGAGTCCTGCCGCAACGAGCGGCACCAGCCAACGTCGTTTCACCACAACCCCCTCAGTCGTGGCGACCAGTCCATCTCAGACGGACTGGTCGCCGCGAGCCGCGAAGGTCGTTCGCGGCTACGACAAAGGTGGTCGCTGGAGGGGTCCGAAAGAAAAGGCCGCCTGGTCGGTGACCAGGCGGCCTTTCAACGGTTCAACTGACCGAGATCAGTCGCCGTACGGGTTCTGCATCGAGACGTGCACGTGGTCGAAGTGGCCACCGGTCACGTCACCCGCGACGGTGTAGTTGCGCCAGCCCTCGGACGAACGGGCCACGCTCCAGATCTTGCCCTGCCAGATGACGTAGCGGACGGACAGCTTGTCCGCGTACTTCTTCAGCCAGTTGGCGAGCTTCCAGCCCTGCTCCTTCTGCGCGGCGTTCGGGTAGGTGCCGATCGCGTTGGAGATGGTGCAGTCGAGCGCGTTGCCCGTGTTGTGGTTGCTCGTCGACGACTCGCCGCTGCGGTAGTCGCCCACCCAGCAGTCCTTCTCACCGGTCAGGCGGCGGATCTCGTCATCCACGAACTGCGTCTTCTTCGTGGCCTGAGGCGCGCGGGCCGTCGCGTTCGGGTGCGGGTTGGTGTTCGGGGCGCCGTAGGTGCCACCCGACGGCGGCGTGCCGCCACCGTCGTTGAGCTTGTGCGAGGCGTTCTCGTTCTTGAGGTCCGAGTTCAGGTTCGCCTTGCTGTCCGCGCCGATCGTCTGGCTGGGACCCGCGTAACCGCTGTTGAAGTAGACGGTCACCTTGCTGTTGGTGCGGTTCCAGACCGAGGCGGCCTCGTTCTTGACGCACAGGCCCTTGCCGTTGCCGGTGCCCTTGAACTCGTAGCAGCTCGGCTGCTCGTCGCCGTAGTCGGAAACCGACGTGTTGAAGTCGGAAACCGAGCCGGCCTGGTTGCTGTTGTAGTACAGGCAGAACTCGCCGTCTTCGCAGACCCCGTTGCGGGCGGTGGCAGCGTTGGCCGTGGCGGCGCCGAAGGACACGCTGATCAGCGCGCCCATCATCGCCACGAGAGTGAACTTCTTAAGCACGATGTGTCCTTCTCTTCATCGCAGGATCCGGCCCCGCCGAAATTGCCGGAGCCCGCTTTCTCGCAGGGAAGATCTCGTTTTGCTGGGAGCAGCATCTCCACGCCCGCTGACATCTCGCTGACACCGGCAGTCACCGCACCGTCAGCGCGCGTAACGGGCACACTGGATGCATGAACGACAAGTGGAACGCGCTGCCCGAACGCCCCAAGCCGGACGAGTGGGTCGCGGAGAAGGAGACGAACCCGGTGCCGGGTGCGCTCGCCGAGGCCGAGGCGAACGCCGAGACGCGGGAGGCGCGAAACCTCGTCGAACGCGCCGGCTTCTGACCGTCGCCCCAGCTCACGGCACTAAATCGGTGGCGCGGGTGCGTCATCATTGGTGTCGATGTCGATCCAACTGGCGTTTGGGGTTACAGCCGGACCTGGGGTGAGCTGCTGGCTGCCCGCGCCCGGCGGTACAGCCGTGCCCGCGGACGCCCGCGCGGGTGCTCACCCGCCTGGTGCGCCGGTCGCCGTCGGGCCTCTCGACGCCGACCCGTCGGACGCTCTCCGGCAGCTCTCCCTGCTGACCGACACGGCCGCGGGCGCGGGTGTCGATCTCGGTGGCGGCTTCACGTCCGCACGCCTGGCCGGCGCTCAAGGGGACCGTCGTGACGCGGTGCTGGCCGCGCTGAAGCTCCTCGGTGCCGACGACCGCCTGGGTGACCGGGCAGCGAACCTGGTCGCGCTGTTCGGGCCGTCGGCCACCAAGCGCGTCGGCGCGGCGGCTCACCAGGCGGTGGTGGAGCAGCGCTGGGCCGCCCTGCACCTGGCCTCGGCCGCGTCCGACCTGCTCGGCCCGGAACAGCTGGAACGCGTGCTGGACCTGCGCGCACCCGAGGGCATCGACCCGTTCCCGCGCGGCGCGGCCTCGACGCTGGCCGAGCACCTGTCCCGCCTGCTCTCCGGCTACCAACGCCCGCGGCGCCTGACGTTGATCATCAGCCTCTGGGACCACGTGTGCTCGCTGCTGCTCGAACAGCAGCGCCGCGAACGCCGTGCCGAGTCGCAGACCCGCGCTCACCGCGTCGACAAGCTCCGCGAACGGCACCGCGCCCACTTCGACGAGCCCCTCATGCAACACCTCGGCTGGGCGACCAACGGTGAGCCCACGCTGGCCGCCGCGGCACGCTGGCGTCCGCCCAACTGGTGGGCCGCGTCCGAGCTCAGCAAGCTCCTGCACGACGCCATCGCCGCCACCGCACTGCTGCGGTTCGCCAGAACCCTGTCCGACGAAGGCCTGACCGTCGCCGCGGCGAAGCACCGCGACGAGCTGGCCGCCGCCGACGCCTGCCTGCGCGAGAACGAGCGATCCGCTGCCGCGCGCCGTGTCGAGGGTGCCTACAGCCACCCGGCGCGACCCGGATGCTACGTCCACCACCTGGTGACGGCGTTGAGTCCGGAAAGGACGATCACCGCGCGGACCGAGAGCTACGTGCAGACCCGCGTCGCCATGGCCCGCAACTACGGCGTGGTCGTCTTCAACGCCGTGACCGACCTGCTCGCGGACCACGACCTGCGCCTGCACCACTGCTGGGACACCTGCAAGCCATGGCAGACACCGAATCTGCACAAATGGCGTGCCGCAACGGGTTTCTCCCGCACGCCCTCCAGCTGGGACCAGCCGCCGCTGACCGACGCACACGCCGACGGCCCGACCGTGCCACTGGCCCAGCGCCTCGCCGAGGATCCTGTCGCCGCGGAAACCCCGCACGACCTGCTCTGGCTCGCCGACCTGGCCGACGCCCTGGCCCCGTTCTACGGCAACGACCGCGCTTCGGTCGTCCACGAGCGCCCCCACCCGAAGCTGACCTACGACGAGCCGCAACCAGCGCTTTCCGGTTCTGTGCCGCTGGCCGCAGCCCAGGTCGCCCAGCTGGTCATGTTCGGCGCCACCCCACCACCCCGCTGCGGCAGCTGGCCGGAGCTCGCTGCCGGGGTCAGCGCGGACGCCGTGATCACCGAGGCGAGCACCGGCGCGTTCCCGATCCCCGCCGAGGTCTCGGCGTTCGACAAGCAGACGGTCGCCGGTCTGCGCGTCGAACTGGGCCGCGAGCCCCGGCAGCTCGCCGAGTGGTCCGGCTACATGGGCAACTGCATCGGCGAGTCCTGGTACGCCGACGTCGCCCGCAAGGGCCAGTGCGTCCTCATGGCCTTCCGCACCCCCTCGGACGGCCGCATCGTCGCCAACCTCGACATCCGCCGCCACACCGGCGGCTGGCACGTCTACGAGCTTCGTGCCCGCTTCAACGACGACGTGACCCCTGCCCTCGAAAAGCAGATCAAGCAGTGGGTCGAGGGCATCCCGACGCCGGTCCTGACCGCTCCGGAACCGCTGCTGCCCGTGCCGCCGCCGCGAGCCCGGGGTGGCCACCGTTCACCTGCCGGTCGCCTGCCTGTGGAACTCACCAAGGCGCTTGCTGCTGCTGTCGAACAGGAACTGGCCTCGGTTGGTGCCGCGCGTCGCACCTACGCCCGGCTCGCGCGCTCCCTCGGCCGATCCGCCGACTTCGAGCCAGAAGCCGCGGTGATCGCGTTGAAGCGCCTGTCCCCGGCCGATCACACCGACCTGCTCCGCACGGCTCTCGCCGCCGGCCTGGACGCATCCGTTGTCTGGCAGGCAACCCGCGCCCGCCCGCTCGCCGCCGCGGTGGCCCGCCTCGACCCCGAACTGCGCTCGTTCGATCGCCTCGGCACCTTGACGGACGGCTCCCCGCTGCCCCGAACCCTGCGTGCACTGGTCCGCCGCCCGGAGATCGCCCCTGCCCACGCTCTCGACGTGGTGTCGCGCGCGATCCGCACGGCTCTCGGTTGTCTGCTCACCGACGAGGCGCTGACCCGTTCAGTGGCTCGCCGTCCCTCACCCGAACTGTTGTGCGCGCTGGTGATCGCGACCACCTGCGCACCTCAGTCCACAACGGACATCGTTGCCGCGGCAGGAAAAACCACCGTACCCGGCTTTCCCGCCAGCAACCTGGCCGACGAGAACGGCCCCTGGCAGCACGCTCTTGCCGCGGCGTCCGAGCTCGGCGCGCCGGTGGACGTGTTCTGGGAACACGTTGCCGAGCACGGTCTGCTCATCCCGGTCGCCCTGCTGGGAAAGGGCGGCTGGCCCGCGCTCTGGAGCCGCGCGCACCGCTGAGGTTCTACTCGCAGGCGACGCCGTCGTTGTCCCTGTCGAGCGCTGCCCGGTAGCCGGGCTGGCCGCGGTAAAGCGGTGCCGCACCGGCAGCCCTGGCCGCCGCGCAGTTCGCGTAGTACGCGGCCGCCGGCGGCGGGGGCGCGGGAACGGGTTCAGGCTGCGGTTGCGGTACGACAGGCTGTGGTTGCGGCACAACGGGTTGCGGCGCCGGCTTCACGTCGAGACCGCCGCACGACGGTCCCCAGAACCCGACGGATGATTGCTTGGCGGTCGCCTCGGCCTCCCGGATCACCGCGGCCGCTCCTTCCGCCGCCCGCGCAACACCTTGACTCACCGCCAGAACCGCGTAGTCGTTGCCATCTGGCAGTTGCAGCCGCGATCCGACGACCTCGACCGCCTTGCCCACCAACGTCTTCGTCGCGAACTCCACCGACGACGCGGCCCAGCACTCGCCGGGCTGGGCGAGCCCGGTCACCTGCACATTGCTGCCGTTCGACAGCGTCACCGTGCGACCGTCCACAACAGACGTCACCGTCACCGGCGGCGGAGTCGTTGTCGTTGTGGTGCTTGAAGTTGTGGTCGTCGTGGTGGTGGTCGACGTCGCGAGCGGCGTGGGTTCCTGCCCACAGCCAGCGATCACCAGCAACGGCACGACCGCGCTCGTCGCGGCGATCACGCGGGCGTTCTTCGGCAGTCGGCGCCAGGACATGAGTGCGGTCACGGCCGGTCCATCGCGACGCCTGCTACGCGCCGTTACCGCCATCACTCGAACGGCCCAGCTGAGAGCGCTCTCAAGACACCCTTGCGGCTACTGGTCTAGTCCAGGCATACTTTTTGTTCGCCGCCACAACAAAATACGCCAGTGCGCGAAGTGAGGTGTGACAATGATGTCGAACCGCTTCTCCCGCCTCGTGGTGATCATCGCAATGGCAGCGGTGACCGCACCCGTCGTGGCAACCCCTGCGAGCGGCGCGTCAGATGTCGGAATCCAGGCGACCACGTTCGCCGACGAGTTCAACGGACCGGCCGGCAGCCCGGTCGACACCAACAAGTGGCGTGTCGAAACCGGCAACAACGGCGGCAACAACCACGAGTACCAGTACTACACGAACCGCACCCAGAACGCGGCCATGGACGGCCAGGGCAACCTCGTCATCACCGCCCGCCGCGAGAACCCGGGCAACTACAACTGCTGGTACGGCCGCTGCCAGTACACCTCGGCCAGGCTGAACACCTCAGGCAAGTTCAGCCAGACCTACGGACACTTCGAGATCCGCATGAAGATGTCCCAGGGCCAAGGAATGTGGCCGGCCTTCTGGATGATGGGCACCACCGGCGGTGGCTGGCCGAACAACGGCGAGATCGACGTCATGGAGAACATCGGCCGCGAACCCAACACGGTCCACGGCACCATCCACGGCCCCGGTTACTCAGGCGCGGGCGGCATCGGTGCGGCCTACAACGGCCCGCGCTTCGCCTCGGGCTTCCACACCTTCCGCCTGGACTGGGCCCCGAACTCCCTGACCTGGTCGGTGGACAACAACGTCTTCCAGCGCCGCACCCCAGCCGACCTGAACGGCAAGCAGTGGGTCTACAACAACCGCCCGTTCTACCTGCTGCTCAACCTGGCAGTGGGCGGCGACTGGCCAGGCGCCCCCAACAACAGCACGCCGATGCCGAACACCATCGTCGTCGACTACGTCCGCGTGACGACTCTGTAGGTGCTGGTGGCCCCGGTTCGCGCCGGGGCCGCTCACCGCAGCGCGATCACGGTGCCGGGACGAACCCAACGCAAGATCGACACCACCGTGTCGGCCGGAACCGCCACACAACCCGCGGTAGCCGCGCCGTTCGTGACGTGCACGAAGAACGCGCTACCCGCACCAGGAACCCGTTGCGCGTTGACCCCCATCACCAACGCGTAGTCGTAAACAGCGCCTTGCTCCCACAGGTTCTCCGACACGCGCTCGTTGAACTTGCACGTCCCACGCGCACACCGCTGATGCGTGTTGTAGTCGGGACTCCCGACATCGCTGACCCACCAGTCCTCGTTGTCGACCCGCAGGTACGACACCCCGGCACCAGGGTCTGCCTGCCGCCCGAACGCCCCGGTGATCGCGAAAACCCCAGCCGGCGTGGCAGACGACGACTCCCCGTAGTTGCCCGAGATGCCAGGCGCCCCGACCTTGGCCGCCACCGCACCGAGCACCGACGTCCACTCGCCCCCGGACTGGTGCCAAGTGGACAACGTGGCGTTGGAACCACCCGCGCCCACCACGGAAATCACCTGCGTGGCAGCCCCCACGCGATCCGCGAACCAAGGCGCCTCAACACGTTTGGTCGTCTCAGGCGCTTTCGGCGGCGGCACAGAAGTGCTGGCCACGGACGTCTTGCTCACGCTGCTGCCACCCGGCGGCGTCGTGGTGGTCGTGGCAGCACTGGAAGTCGGCTCATCGCCCGAAACCTTAGGCCCCGTGACCGCAGTCTGCTCGACCACCGCCGCACTGGCCGGCGCGACCTCCGCAGCCCTGCCGGCGACCACCACGACCAGCCCGGCGACAACCACCGCCGCCGCGACAGGACACAGAACTCTGACCGCGATGGGAACCTTCGCAAGGCGCCGTAACATGCCACTCTCTCCGCGCACGCATCCGATTGCGGCGAGAGCCTAGATCCGACGGCGCGACCGAGCCAGCCGTGTTCCACTCACTCGGTTCATGAGCACGAGCCCCGCGAAGGCACTCGTGCTAAGTGAGCGCGGCCAACTGATCCGCGTATTCGATGCGAGCAACCCAGTCCGCGGGCCAGGCCGCCAGACCGTGCGCGGCGCCGACGAACGCTCCGGCCAGCGCAGCGATCGAGTCGGAGTCACCGCTGGTGCGAGCGGCTCTCGTCAGGCATCGCACCGGGTCGTCGGCGTGCCGGACGGCGCAGTAGAGGCCGGTCGCCAGCGCCTCCTCGGCAATCCAGCCCTCGCCCGCGGCAAGGCATGCGTCGAGGCCGTCGTCTGGCTGGGAGAGCGCGGCCACCAGCCGTTCGAGAACTTCGGCGCACTCGTCCCAGCCGCGGTCGATGAAGTCGGCGGGTGTGGTCGCGCCCGGCAACTGCCACAGGGATCCCAGCCACTCCTCCAGGTAGACCGAACGCCGTGCACCGCAACGGGCCAGCAGCGCGGTGGGCACGTCGGCGAGCTCGACGCCATCGACCAGCAGTCGCGTCGCGTAGGCGGTGAGCTCGGACGCGGCCAGCGCCGTGGGATGGCCGTGGGTCATCGCGGCCTGCAGCTGCGAAATCCCCGCAAGCACGTCGAGATCAAGCCCCGGCACCAGACCCACCGGGGTGACCCGCATGTTCGCACCGCATCCCTTGGACCCCGCGACGGTCGCCTCCACCCACGGCGCTCCCTCCGCCAGGCCGCCACACGCACGCAGACACGTCATCCCAGGCGCCCGATTGTTCTCCGGACTGTGCGCCCAATCCACGAACCGCTCCCGCAACCGCGGCTCCAGCACCTCAGCGGTGTACTCGTCAACGCCGTGCAACGCCCACGCGACCGCAAGCGCCATCTGCGTGTCGTCCGTGACCATCGCGGGATCCCCGACCAGATCATCCGGCCCGGCACCGAACTCCCGATCGATCTCCGCGACGGTCATGAACTCCGTCGGCCGACCGAGCGCGTCCCCGAAAGCCAACCCGTACAACGATCCCGCGATTCGGTCCACCGTCCCACTCTACGGTCGCGGCGCCTGGAAACCGCCGATCTTCTGCTCGAGCAGCTCGGCCAGCCGCAGTGGGGTGCGGTCCTCGAACATCGGACCGATGAGCTGCACCCCGACCGGCAGGCCCTCGGGAGACCGGCCAGCGGGGATGGCAGTGGCGGGCAGTCCGGGCATGGTCGCCAGACCGGCCCACACGAGCTGGTCGAAGTACGGGTACTCCACGCCGTCGATGTCGATGAGCCGTTCCATCGGATTGGGCTTGTGGTCGTGCGGGAACGCGGGCGTCGGCGTGATCGGGCACACGACCGCGTCGAACTCGGCGAACAACCGCCGCCAGCCGTGGCGGTGGGCCTCGCGGCGGTGGTTCGCCTCCATCCAGTCGCCGTGGCTGAACATCAAGGCGCGCAACCGCACGGCGTCAAGACTCCGGTCGTCCACGCTCAAACCGGCGACGCGGATCCGCAGCTGTTCGTCCGATCCGATGGGAAAACGCGCAACAGAGCCAGAAATCAGCAACTGCATGTAGAGCGCGGCGGCCTCGGTCAGATCGGGCAGCAGCGGACTGTGCCGTTCGACGCGGGCGCCGCCGTCGGCGAGCGCGCCGGCGACCCGGTTCACGCCCGCCCGCACGGCCGCCCCGGTCGCGATGAGCGGATGCTCGTCGAGGACCAGGACCCGGAAGTCGCAGAGCCGCTCGTGACGCGCGGGCGGCAGCGCCAACCGGTGCGCCACACCGAACGTCAGCGGGTCCGGCCCGGCCATCACGTCGAGCAGGAGCGTGAGGTCACGGGCGGTGCGCGCCATCGGACCGACCACGGCGAGATCGAGGTCGACCGGCAACGCGGGCTCGGCCGGCGGGACCATGCCGCGGTTGGCCGCCAGTCCGAGCGTCGGCTTGTGCGCGTAGACGCCGCAGAAATGCGCGGGCGTGCGCAACGATCCGGCGATGTCGGAACCGATGGACAACGCGCCGAACCCGGACGCCAGTGCCGCCGCCGACCCGCCGGAGGACCCGCCCGAGGTGCGGCCGTGATCCCAAGGGTTGTTGGTGGTGCCGTAGATCTCGTTGAAGCTCTGGATGTCCTGCAGCCCCAACGGCACATTGGCCTTGCCGAGCACCACCGCGCCCGCGTCCTTGAGTCGCGACACCTGCACCGCGTCCTCGGCCGGCACGTAGTTCCGGTGCGGCGGCATGCCCCAGGTCGTGGGCAGCCCGGCCATGTTGTAGCACTCCTTGACCGTGACCGGGACGCCGAGCAGCGGCCGTTCCTCACCACGGGCACGGGCCTGGTCTGCAGCACGAGCGGCGGCCCGCGCACGGTCGAAGTCCGGCACACAGATCGCGTTGATCACCTCGTCGTCGCGCTCGATGCGGGTGATCGCCTCATCCGTCAGTTCCACTGATGTCACCGCACCGGCGCGCAACGCGGCAACGAGCTCTTCGGCCGTATGAAAGCTCCATTCCATGAATTCGAAGCTATCGACCTGACGGAAAAGCCATAAAATCCTGCGCGGCACAACAGGAAACGCACTTCTTCTGTTGTCAAAGGCGCCCCGCCGCAGGTCACATGGTCCGTAACGGGCCTCTGCAGGTGGAGTCGGCCACGAAATGCCGTGCCGTGCAACAGGACGGACATCTCAATTCCCGTCCGGGGCGGTCGAGTTTCCGCGATGGTGTGCCACGGCGGCACCGGGACGGTGCTCGGCGGACTCGCAGCCGGCGTGCCGATGGTGGTGGTCCCCCAGTTCGCGGACCAGCCGGACAACGCTGAGCGAGTAGCGGCCGTCGGCGCGGGAATCAGTGCCGGCAACGGGGACACGGCGCCCGGTCGCAACGCCTCGTCCGAGTCCGGGCTCAGCCCATCACCGTGCCCGAGTTCGCGGTGTTCCGATTGCGCTTGCGGGAGAACGCACCCAGGTCGATCTCCAGGCCGGTGCGCGGGGCCCGGAACCGGACGGGCACCGCGTCGTGGTCGGCGCCGCTCTCCACCTGGTTGATCAGCTCCGTCATCAGCTGCCCCACGACCGGCGCGTTCTTGAACTGGTTGCCGCTGGTCCCGATCGCGACGTAGAAGCCATCGAGTTCGGTGCGGTCGTAGATCGGAGTCCAGTCGTCGGCGACGTCGTAAACGCCCACCACGCCGCGCGCCCGGTTGGGCACCGGCAGACAGGGCAACCGCCGCGCGGCCCGCGTCACCTGAGCCTCGAAGACCGCGGCCGTCGGGTGGATGTCGACGGCGTCCGGGTCGTCGGTCCACTGCATCGGATCACACTCCGGTTCCGTCCCGCCGACGAGCAGGGCCCCTCCGGCTTCACCGCGGAAATAGGTGCCCAGATCCATGTCCGCCACCGCTGGCCCTCGATAGCCGTCCGGGACCGGCACGTGCGCTACTTCCTGCCTCATCGGGCGCACGCCGACCGTGAAGTCGGAACCCACGCCGGCCAACCGGTTCAACGCGCCCGACCACGGACCGGCCGCGTTGACCACGACGGCGCAGGGAATCCGGGTGCCGTCCGACAGTCGCACCGACGTCACGCGCCCGCCGGCCTTCTCCACCGCTGTCACCGTGCTGCGAAAGCGGAACTCCGCCCCGCACGCCGAGGCCGCGGAGGCGAGGTTCACGGCGGCGAGGCTCGGGTCTGAGACGTAACCGGCATCCGGGGTGTACACGCCACCGAGCGAGCGTTTCGCGTCCTCCCAGAACTCCTCGTCGTCGAGCCGCTTCGGCGGCCAATAACGGCCGACGTCGATACCTGGAACGCGCTCGGCCAAGGTCGCGCTGTCCCATTCCTCGTACGGGACACCGATCTCATCGAACAACGGAAGCCATGACGTGCGCGGAGCCGCCTCGACGTCCAGCACGACCAGCCCGCTCTTGCGGAACGTCGCGAGGTCGCCGACCTCGTGCCCGAGGTGGCCCGCCCAGTCGAGCCAGCCGAAATGCGCCTCCCACGCCGTCGCCACCCCGGCGGCGGTGGAGAAGTTGAACCGGATGATCGCACTCGATGCCGAGGTCGACCCCTGTCCAGGCCCCGCGGCCCGATCGAGCGCGATCACCCGGTGCCCCGCCCGTGCGAGCTCAAGTGCGATCGACGAACCGATCACCCCTGCCCCGATCACGACCACATCCGTGCTCAGGCGCTCACCGGGCACGACAGGTCCTGAGGTAGCTGAGGAACGAGGCCTGCAAGCCGGTCACGTGCGTTTCGCGCAGGACCGCGCTGGTGACGGCTGCGCCACGGGCAGTCAGGTGGTGCAGGACGGTGGCCGTGTTCTTCGAGAGGTTCTGGTAGACGGCCAGGTCTCCGAGAAGCTCTTGGTCGTTGACGGTCAGGTGGAGCTTGGCGGCAGGCAGGCTGTCGCCCATTTCTTCGAGCCGCGCGAAGACCTGGCTGTCTTCACCGGCGACACCGGGGCTGCCCGCTCCGATGCTCTCGAAGAGCGTGTTGCCGCTGAGCCAGGCGTAGAGACTGAAAAGCCCGCCGTAGGAGTAGCCGAAGAGGCCGTGACCGGTCGCGGCTGTGCCGTAGTCGCGTTCGATGCGCGGGTGCAACTCCGCGGTGAGGAAGCCCAGGAACTCATCGGCATGGGTTTCTTGCAGCTCGGCGAGGTAGGCGTCAGCTTCCTCACGGGTCATCCTGCCCGTTCGGATTGCCATCTCCACGGCGTCGATGATCTCCTTGGCGATCGGCTCGCCGGGTGGCACGAGGTCTCTGTTGCGCAGCCGTGCCCAGTGCTGTGCGTCCTCGCCCGCGTAGCCGACGCTGACTTGGACGTAGGCCTGGATCTGTTGCATGGGATCCGCCTGGGTGACGATGAGCGGGGCCGTCATGCCCACGGCCCAGTTGCCGTCGAGCACGTACACGACAGGCGCCTGCGTCGTGGCGGGGTCGTAGCCCGGTGGTGTGGTGACCCAGACGCCGTAGTCGTGCCCACCGCTGGAGCGCATCTCGAAGTAGTCGGTGTCGGTGAGGCAGCCCTGCCACATGGTGCTCATCGGATGTCCTTCACAACTCGGCCGGCCTGCATGACGAGGACGGCGTTGGCGGGGTCAGCGAACAGTTCCGGGTCTTCGAGAGGGTTGCCGTTCCAGAGCACGAGGTCTGCCCGCATGCCGGGAGCGATGACCCCCACCTCGCCGGACAGGCCGAGGATCTCGGCGTTGGTCTTCGTCGCCGCCACGAGAGCCTCCATCGGCGTCTCGAGCGCGGCACGCAACTTGAGCTCCTCGCCTCGACGGTCCTGCACCGGACCGATGAGATCGGAACCCAGCCCGATCCGCACTTCGGCCTCCTTGGCGACAGCGAGCGCCTCCGTCATCCGCTCACGAACACCGATCACACGATCGTGGGTCGACTCGGCGAGGCCCATTCCGGCGGTGTCGTGCAGCAGCCGCTCGACGACAGCGAACGTGGGCACCAGGGCGACGTCGCGAGCGGCCATCAGGGTGGCCGTGGACTCATCGAGGTCGGTGCCGTGCTCGACACAGCGCACCCCGGCCTCGACCGCGTTCCGGATGCCTTCGTTGTTGTGGGCGTGAACCGTCACGTAGGTGCCTCGTGCCGCGGCTTCTTGAACAGCGACCGCGATCTCCTCCACGGTGAACTGGGTGTCGGTCAGCCGGTCGTGAGCGCCGACCACTCCGCCGGTCACACAGAGCTTCAGGAAGGAGGCTCCGCGACGGAAGGCCTCACGCACGTTGCCCCGCAGCTCGTCCGCGTTGCCCGACATCATGGACAGGGCGCACAGGCCCGGAACGTGGTGGTTGCTCCACAGTTCGGTGGGTTCCCATTCGGCTCCGTAGTAGCCGTGCCCACCGGTCTGGCACTGAACAGGTCCGCACGACAGCACGCGCGGTCCCCTGACCTTGCCCTTCGCGATCGTGGTGACGACGCCGCCGTCGATCCCGCCGGTGTCCCGAACGGTGGTGAAGCCGGCATCGAGCGTCGCGCCGGCCGTGGCGAAGATGTCCGCCGCGATCTCCGCGGCGCTGATCTGAAACGAGAACTGCGGCTGGATCAGGCTCGACAAGCCCAGGTGAACGTGAGCGTCGATCAGGCCGGGCGTCATCGTCAGCCCCCCGGCATCGAGGCGCTCGCCGCGTGCGCCGGAGGCACCGAGCTGGGCGATGCGCCCGTCCTCGACGGTGACGTCGACATCACTGGGGTCGCGACCCGACCCGTCGACGACCGCCGCGCCGACCACCTGAAGAGGTCCCACGAGTCGTTCCCTTCGCCGCCTGCGAGCTGAGTGCGACCATGCGTGAAGCAACGCGGCACCATCAGCCTTCTTTTCCAATGGATAAACTGTGGGAGTGGTCCTGTCAAGCACGGAACGCAACGGCGACGCTCGCGAGCGTCTCCTGGCCCGGCTTCTCGACGCCTTCGGCGAGGCCCTTCCCTCACCGGAGGTGTCGCTCCGGGAGGTCGCCGCCAGGGCCGGGACCAGCCACGCCCTCCTGCGATACCACTTCGGGTCGCTCCCAGGCGTCCTGGCCGCCATGCTCAAGGCACAGCGATCCCGTGACAACGAGGCACTGCTCGACACCGCCCGGCAAGGCACCTTCGACGACCTCGTCGTGGCGATCTGGCGGGCCTACACCCGCCCTGAGCAGCTGTCGCGTGTCCGCGGCTTCTTCCACGTCATAGGACTGGCCGCGTACAGCCCGGAGGACTTTCGCGAGTTCATCGACTCGCTCGACGACCTGACCAAGATGCTGGCCTCGCTCGCGGAACGCGAAGGGCTCGACACCGAGGAAGCGCTGACTTTGGCCACCGTCACCGTTGCCGCGATGCGTGGCCTGCTCCTGCAGGAGGTTCTGACTCCGACAGCCCGCTCGGAGGACGCGGTCGCCTTGATCCTGCGCATGAGAAAAGTGCTGGACATGCCGATGTGAGTGAGTCCCGGCGTCGGTTCACCGGGACTCACTCGGCCGCTGATGTCAGCGGTTCATCAGAACGAAGACGCCCCAGCCGAGGTATTCGCGTTGGTATCGGGCGTGGCGTGCGGGAGCGACGGTGAGTTCCGCGCGCATCTGCTCGGCCAGCTCGTCGTCGGGATGTGCGTCCAGCCAGCGGCGGGTGTTGAGCCACTGAGCCGCGACGTAGCGGTCCCAGCTGTCCTGGTCGGCCAGGACCATCTCCACGACGTCACACCCCAGCTCCCCGAACTGTTCCAGCAGTTCCGGGAGGACGCGGAAGTCGTCCTCACTGGTGGCGTGACAGCCTTCGACGGTGGCCTGGTCCAGGGGTTCCCTGCGCCAGTACGGTTCGCCGATCAACATCATGCCGCCGGGGCGCAGGCTGCGTCGGAGCAGGTCCACGGTGCCGGCGACGCCACCTCCGATCCACGTCGCACCGACACACGACCCGATGTCGACCGGGTCGTCGGCAACGTGGCCCGACGCGTCACCGTGGGTGAAAGCGACCTGGTCGGCGACTTCCAGTTCGATCGCTCGTGCCCTGGCCGAGGCCAGGAACACGGTGCTGATGTCGACACCGGTTCCGGTGACGCCGTGATCGCGCGCCCAGGTGCACAGCAGCTCGCCAGAACCACAGGCCAGGTCGAGCATCCGAATGCCGGGTGGTGGGTTCAGCGCCTCGCCCAAAACGGCCAGTTTCTGGCTGGTGAGCGGGTTGTGGATGCGGTGGCTGCTCTCGCGGATGGTGAAGCTACGGGGTAGATCCACTTCGGGGATTCCTCACGTCCAAGGGGTAGGTCACAGCGGTCAGCGCTGAGTCGGCCGTCAACGGCCGGGCTCCCTGGACAGTCATCAAATGCACCTCTTCGGACGGAAGGCCATGGGGTTCAACGGAAGGCTAGGTGGGTCACAAGTACCGGTCCACCGGTTATCGCGTCGCCCTGAACGCGCTCTCATGTCGTTGGCGGTCCCCGGCGGCCCCCTTGCCGGTCCAGCGCGGCCGCGACGCGATCAAGGATGACGCGCACGCGGCCGCACCGGGCTGGTCCTCCTCAGCGCAGAGGGCGGAAAGCGGCGCGGAGCTCGGCGGTGAACAGGCCGGGCTCCTCCCAGGCGGCGAAGTGTCCACCGCGCGTCGGCTGACGGTAGTAGGAGAGCGTCGGATAGGAGAACTGCGCCCAGCTGCGCGGAGCTTGGAAGATCTCGCCAGGGAAGGCGCTGAAAGCGACCGGGACGGTCACCGGCGGCGGCGTGCTCCCTCCGCCTCCGGCATGAGCGCTTTCCCAATACGCGCGCGCGGACGAGACGCCTGTGCCGGTGAGCCAGTACAACGAGATGTTGTCGAGGATGTGCTCCCTGGTGAGGTTGCCCGACGGCGCCTCGCCCAGGAAGACGCGGGCGATCTTGTGATAGCTGTCGGTGTCGTGGTCGAGCATCCACGCCGCCAGGGCGACCGGGGAGTCCAGCAGCGCGTAGCCGATCGTCTCGGGCCGGGTGGACTGCTCGACCCGGTAGCCGTTACCGGTGGCGCCGAACACTTTGAGCGCGGCGTCCGCGGCCTTCTCCTCATCGGTGTTCTTCGGCAGGCCGGCGGTGTTGCGCAATGCCGGGACCAGCAGGTTCAGGTGGATGCCGAGGAGACCCGCAGGTGCCAACCGGCCCAGGTTGTCGGTGACGGCGGCGCCGACGTCGCCGCCCTGGGCGACGTAGCGGGTGTAGCCGAGGCGGCGCATCAGCTCGGCCCAGGCGCGCGCGGTCCGGCCCGTGTCCCAGCCGAGCCCGGTCGGCTGACCGGAGAAGCCGTAGCCGGGAATTGACGGCAGCACGAGGTGAAACGCATCGGCAGCCGTGCCGCCGTACGCGGTCGGGTTCGTGAGCGGCCCGATGGTCTCGAGCAGCTCCACGATGGAGCCTGGCCAGCCGTGGGTCATGATGAGCGGCAGCGCACCGGTGTGCCGTGAGCGCACGTGGATGAAGTGGATGTCGACGCCGTCGATCTCGGTCGTGAACTGCG
>NZ_JYJG01000059.1 GCF_000955955.1 Lentzea aerocolonigenes | reverse complement strand
CACGTGGATGAAGTGGATGTCGACGCCGTCGATCTCGGTCGTGAACTGCGGCAGCGCGTTGATCTTCTCCTCGAATCGGCGCCAGTCGTAGCGGGTGGCCCAGAAGCGGGCGAGCGCTTGCGCGGCCGCCAGTTGGACACCCTGCGTGCGGTCGGCGACGAGTTCCCGTGACGGCCAGCGCGTGGCCGCGATCCGCTCGCGCAGATCGTCGAGCTGCCGGCGAGGGACAGCGACCCGAAACGGATGGATCCCGTCCCGCGACGCGTACGCCGGGAGTTCTCCGAGCGCACTCGTCACCGCGACGCTGAGTCCGGCGGCGATTCCGCCTTGCAGCAGCTGCCGCCTCGTTGGTCCGGACATTGATCTCCCCCTCACTATCGCAGTTCTCGGAACGCGGCTCGGACCTCGGCTGCGAACAGCTCCGGCTCTTCCCAGGCGGCGAAGTGACCGCCCCGTGCGGCGACCCCGAAATAGCTGAGCGTGGGGTACGACAGTTCGGCCCAGCTGCGCGGAGTCCGCCAGATCTCGCCGGGGAACGTGCTGAAGCCGACCGGAACCCGCGGCGCCGGAAGTGGTGGACGGCCCGCGGTGGGAGCATCGGCTCCGTATGCCTCCCAATAGCTTCGGGAGGTGGACGCACCGGTGCCGGTCAGCCAGTAGGCGGTGATGTTGTCGAGAACGTGGTCGCGGGTGAGGTTGCCGGACGGCTTGCCGTCGACGAACGCGCCGGCGATCTTGTAGTAGGCGTCGGTGTCGTGGTCGATCATCCAGGCGGCGAGCGCGGACGGTGAGTCCAGCAGCGCGTACCCGATGGTCTGCGGCCGGGTGGCCATCTCGACGAAGTAGCCGTTGCCGGTGGTCTGGAACTCTTTGATCGCGGCGAGCGCTGCGCGTTCCTCGTCGGTGTCGTTCGGCAGCGACGAGGGGTCGTTGAGCGCGGGCACGAGCAGGTTGGTGTGGATGCCGGCCAGCCCCTGCGGGCCCAGTCGTCCCATCGCATCGGTGACGCCGGCCCCGACATCGCCGCCCTGAGCCACGTAGCGGTCGTAACCGAGCCGGCGCATCAGCTCCGCCCACGCTCGGGCGGTGCGCACGAGGTCCCATCCGACCTCGGCCGGCTCGGCCGAGAAGCCATACCCCGGCAGGGACGGCAGCACGAGGTGGAACGCATCCGCCGCGGCGCCGCCATGTGCGGTCGGGTCCGTCAGCGGGCCGACGGAGTCGAGCATCTCGATGACCGACCCCGGCCAGCCGTGGGTCATGATCAGCGGCAGCGCGTCCGGGTGCTTGGACCTGACGTGCACGAAGTGGATCTTCACGCCGTCGATCTCGGTCGTGAACTGCGGCAGCGCGTTGAGCCGGGACTCGACCCGCCGCAGGTCGTACTCGCCCTCCCAGTAACGGTGCAGGGCCCGCATCGTGGCCAGCTGCACCCCCTGCGAACGGTCGCCGACCAGTTCCCGGGTCGGCCAGCGGGTCGCCTCCAGACGACGGCGCAGCTGGTCCAGCGCCTCCCGGCGGAAGCGCACGGTGAACGGTCGGATCGCGTGGTCGGCGTGCTGCTCGAGCGTGGTCATGTCACGCCCTGCCTTTCATGAGGGAATTCGGACTCCCTTCAGCGTGGCGATGGCCACCTGCGGATCGCGCCCGTGAGAACCCCTGGTCTGCGCATCACCAGGGATCGGCCCAGGGTGTTCGCGGGCTCGAACGAGCCGGCCGTGCTGCCTACTCCCCGCCGGGCGGAACCGACTTCCTGACGTCCACGAGAATGTCGATCACGTCGCACGCCATGGCCACCAGGTCGTCCAGCTGCTCGGCGAGGTCCATGTCGGTGAAGGTGAAGCACGCCGTGCCGTCGACGACATCCACAGCCGGTGGCTGGTACGACTCCAGCTGGGCGAACACCTTCTTCGCGGTGTCTCCCGCCACGAGAGGCGCCAGGCTGCCCAGGACCCCGTACCGCTGGGCGCCCTGGACGGGGTTCAGCTGCAGGTCTCCCGGCAGTTCCGGCGCGTCCACGACCACCACCAGGCCCGGGACGACGGCCCACCTGACCGGAGCGCCCTGCCAGGTTCCCGCGGGCCTCGACGAGGCGAAGACGGCGACCCGCACCGCCCGCCCGTCCCGGGTTCCCGCCAGTGCCACATGCCGCGTCCGTCCGGAAGCTCCCGTCCGTCCCGCGGGCACGTCCTCATCGTCGGGGACCTGCCGCCACCGGGGCTCGCGCGCCTGGCGCCGGAGTACAGCGGTGGCGACCGAGAGGGAGCGGGCCTGGGCGTTCTCCTGCCCGACGTTGACGATCGACACCACGGCGATCGTGATCAACAGGAGAACCCCGATCACCACCAGGACCGGCACCAGACCCATGCGTCCTCCGAGGAGCGTTGTGCGGCACGACTCCCGGTCGCGGGAGCCCCTCATTGGACTACGTGGTCAACACCGTTTCACTCTTCTTCGGCCGGAGTCACCTTCTTGACGTAGAGCCGGCGGAGCACGGCCCGCGGGCGCCACAGCGGCGAACCTCTAATCCTGGCCTCAGGTTGATCCGGGACGATGAGCGGCAAAAGCATCGACGGGAGGGGGCGGGCCGGCGTGCGGATCATGATCGCGGATGACGAGGCGGCCATCCGTGAGTCGCTGGAGCGGGTGCTCCAGGTCGAGGGTTACGACACCAGCACCGTCGCCAACGGTCTCGCCGTGCTCGACGGGGTCGGCGTCGACGAGCCGGATCTGCTGATCCTCGACGTGATGATGCCCCGCCTCGGCGGGGTGGAGACCTGCCGGCGGTTGCGGGCAGCGGGCCGGGATCTGCCGGTGCTGATGCTCACCGCCCGGGACCAGGTCTCCGACCGGGTCGCGGGGCTGGACGCGGGCGCCGACGACTATCTGCCCAAGCCGTTCGCCACCGAGGAGTTGCTGGCCAGGGTCCGGGCCCTGCTGCGCCGCCGCGTGCAGGGCGACGACGAGTCGCAGATCCTGGCGTTCGCCGACGTCCGGGTCGATCCCGACAGGTTCGAGGCGTGGCGGGGCGGGCGGCCGCTCCGTCTGACCCGGACCGAGTTCTTCCTGCTGGAGGTCCTCGTGCGCAACGCGACCAGGGTGTTGACCCGAGGCGCGCTGTTCGAGGCGATCTGGGGCTACGACATGAGCGTCACCTCGAACAACCTCCAGGTGTACGTGAGCTACCTGCGCCGCAAGCTGGAGGCCGAGGGTGAGCCGCGATTGATCTACACGCTGCGCGGCCTGGGATACACGTTGCGCGAGACTCCTCCGTGAGCAGGCCCGCCGACCGGGAACCGCGCCGGCTGACCCGGTGGTGGCGCCGGCGGTCCCTGCGGACCAGGCTGACGGTGATCGCGGCGACGGCCATCGCGGTCAGCGTGTTCCTGGCCTTCCAGGTGGCCATCGAGCTGCTGGACTGGGAGCTGCGGCACACCACCGAGGATCAGCTGCGCGCCGACTCCCGCGTCCTGGCGACGAACGCGGAGCGCACCGGGCTGGCGCAGGTCCAGCTACCGCCGTATTCCGGATCCGGTCGGCTGGTGCGGGTCATCCTGCCCGACGGCTCGACCCGGACGCCGGTCGGCCAACCCGCGCTGCCCCCCGTCAGCGAGCACGCCGGGCGCGTGGCGCAGGGCGCGTCGGCCGACCTGTTGGAGTCGACCGACAGCGACGACGACTTCCTCATCTACACGCTGCGGGCGGGCGACGGCGCGGTCCAGGTGGCCGGCGTCGCCGACGAAAGCCAGACCGACCAGCTCGGGTTGGGCATGCTGCTGATCGGGCTGTTCTGCGTGGTCGGCGGCGCCCTTGTCGGGCGGGCCGTGGCACGGACCGGGCTGGCACCGATCGACCGGCTGGCCGCCGCCGCGGTCCGGGTCGCGCACACCCTGGATCTCGACGCCGACATCCCGGACGAGGGCGGTGGGGAGATCCGGCAACTGATCGGGTCGATCAACGACATGCTCGCCGCGCTCCGGGACTCCCGGCAGGCCCAGCGGCTGCTCGCCGAGGACGCCGCCCACGAGCTCAAGACCCCGCTCACCAGCCTGCGCCTCAACATCGAGCTGCTGATCCGGCTCGATCGGCGCGGCACCCTGGACAGCGGACTGCCTTCGGAGAGCCGGACGCGGCTGCTCAACGACCTCGGCGCCCAGGTGATCGAGTTGAGCACCCTTGCCGCCGAGCTGACCGACCTGGCGCGCGGTGACGTCAGCGACGAGAGCACCGAACTGATCGACCTCGCCGACGTGGTGGTGGCCGCCGCGACCCAGGCGGGTTCCCGGGCGCCCGACATCGAGATCGCACTCGACGTGACCTCCGTGTGGGTGAGCGGGCGTCCCGCCGCGCTCCAGCGGGCGGTGCTCAACCTCATCGACAACGCCGGCAAGTGGTCCCCCGCGGACCAGCCGGTCCAGGTCCGGCTCCGTACCGAAGGCGCGTCGGCGGTGCTCGAGGTCGACGACGCCGGGCCGGGCATCGACGCAGCCGACGTGCCGCGGGTGTTCGACCGGTTCTACCGGGCCGAGAGCGCACGGGCGTTGCCGGGATCCGGTCTGGGGCTGTCGATCGTGCAGCGGGTCGTCGACGCTCACGGCGGCCGGGCCACCGTCGCCCGCTCCCCACGCGGTGGCGCGCTGCTTCGAGTCGACCTTCCGGCCGCCTCGATCGCACGACTCACCGCCGGGGAGGACACCGCGGTGCGCTGATCCGGGACGGGCACGGGGCCCGTCCCGGATCTCGTCCGCGCTCACCGCTGCAGCGCGAGCTCCTCATCGTCGGTGCGCGACCGTTGACCGACCGGCAGCTCTTCCACCGGCTGGGAAAGCCGGCTCGGCCACCACATCCGCCGGCCGATCAGCAGGGTGAGGGCG
Source organism: Lentzea aerocolonigenes (assembly GCF_000955955.1). GTDB lineage: Bacteria > Actinomycetota > Actinomycetes > Mycobacteriales > Pseudonocardiaceae > Lentzea > Lentzea aerocolonigenes_A. The sequence continues at coordinate 85,804 of NZ_JYJG01000059.1, read as the reverse complement.
GGCACCAGGACCGACCGCACCAGCAGCGCGTCGAGCAGCACGCCGAAGGCGACCAGGAACCCGACCTCGATCAGCATCACCAGCGGAAGCGAGACGAGGACACCGAACGTGGCAGCCAGGACCAGGCCCGCCGAGGTGATCACACCACCGGTGGCGGAGAGGGCTTTGAGCATGCCCTTCCGGGTGCCCAGACGCACTGCCTCCTCCCGTGCCCGGCTGGCCAGGAAGATGTTGTAGTCGACGCCGAGCGCCACCAGGAACAGGAACGCCAGCAACGGCACCGAGTAGTCGATGCCCTTGAACCCGAGGATCGTGTCGAAGACGAACACGCTGCCGCCGAAGGCCGCCGCGAACGACACGACCACGGTGGCCATCAGGACCAGCGGGGCCACGATCGCTCGCAGCAGCAGCCCGAGGACGATCAGGACGACGAGGAGCACCAACGGGATCACCAGCTTCTCGTCGCGGCTGGTGGTCTCCTCGGTGTCGAGGTGCTCCGCGCTCGGCCCGCCGACGATCGCCTCCGCCCCGCTCACCGCGTGCACGGCGGTGCGCACCCGCTTGATCGTGTCGTACTCCGCGACGGTGTCCGGCGCGTCCTTCGGGAACACCGAGATGTCGGCCCAGCCACCGCTGGTCTCACCCGGAACCGCCACCGCCACACCGGGAACGCCCTTGACGACGTCGAGCACCCGCTCCTGGTGCGCCGGCCGCGTGAAGATCGTCATCGGCTGGCCGCCGAGCTCCGGGAAGTGCTGGCGCAGAACGGTGAAGCCGGTGACCGACTCCGGCGCGGACACGAACTGGTCCTGCTCCCGCAGGGCGCCGGTGTTGCCCATCAGCCCGAGGGCGAGGACGCCCAGGACGCCGAGCGAGCCGAGCGTCGCCACCCACCGGCGGCGGCTGATGGCGGCGCCGAGCCGCACCCACAGCCCCGGCTTCTCCTCCACGGCCGTGCTGAACCGCGGGACGGCCGGCCAGAAGATCCGCCTGCCGAGCACCACCAACAGCGCCGGGAACAGCGTCAGCATGGCCACCAGCGCGCACAGGATGCCGGCCGCGCCGATCGGGCCCAGCCCGCTGGTGCTGTTGAGGTCCGCGACGAGCAGGCAGAGCAGGCCGGCGATCACAGTGGCGGCGGACGCGACGATGGCCGGCGCCGCGCCGCGCAGCGCGTGGATCATCGCGACCCGGACGTTTTCGTGGTGGTGCAAGGCTTCCCGATATCGGGCGATGAGCAGCAGCGCGTAGTCCGTGCCGACGCCGAACACGAGGATCGTCAGCAGCGCCGAGTTCTGGTCGTTGACCACGATGCCGAAGCCCTTGACGAGCAGGTAGACGGTCGCCATCGCGGTCAGTGCGGCCGCGCCCACGGCCACCAGCGGGATGAGCCACAACACCGGGCTGCGGTAGGTGATGATGAGCAGGAGCGTGACGACGACGATGGTGGTGAGGAGGACCTGCAGGTCGATGCCGTCGAAGACGGCCTCCATGTCGCCGTCGACCGCGGCCGGGCCGGTCACGTCGAGTTCCAGGCCGGTGGGGCGGTCCTTCGCGGCGTCGCGCAACGGGCCGACGATGGCCTCCGGAGCGCCGTAGGTCGTGCTCACGTCGAGGGTGAACATCATCGCCTTGCCGTCGGTGGAAGGTCTCGTCCGCGGGCCCTCGTCGTCCTCGCCGTCCGGTGTCACCACCTTGGCCGGGTACCGCTTGGCAAGGGCGTCGTACTGTCGCTCGACCGTCGCGCGGTCGGCGTCGGTGATGCCGCTGTCACGGTGGTACACGAAGACGAACGTGTTGTCGTTCCCGCCGGGGAGACTGTCCTCCAGCACGGCGACCTTGGTCGACTCGGCGCCGGCCGGCAGGGTGTCCGCGGCTTTGTCGGTGGTGACCGAACTCAGCTTTCCGCTCAACGGTCCCATGATCACCGTCAGCACCAACCACAAGCCGATCACCGACCACGGCACCCACCGGCCTGCCAGCCGACCGGCCGGTGTTTTCCCGTACGGCGCTGCGTTGACTGCCATTCACGAGCCTCCTGCACAAGTGGTACTTCGCCTGTCTGGCGCCGACTTCCTATCGAGCGAATCTGAGAGGACCGTTAATCCGGTGCTCAGGCCCGTCGACAGTCCTAAAAGGACTCAACGGCGTAGTACCGTCGTACCGCCCACCTCCCGAAGTGACGACCGCAGTACGACGAAACGGGGCGGATTTGGCCCTAGCGTTCAGGCCATGACGAAACCTGATAGTCCACTGTGGAGGTTTGGGGCGGCCACCGCGGCGCTGGCGACGGCATTCGCCGTCGTCGCCTGCGGGTCGAACGCCGGCAACGGTGCGGTGCCCATCCCGCCCGGCCCGCACAACGGGCACGCGGGCCAGCCGCCGGCTCCAACGCAGCCGCTGCGCGCCGGCGAGCGGTTCGTCGACCTGAAGATGGCCGAGGCCTACACGCCCGCGCCGCCGGAGGGTGGCGGCACGGACGAGTACCGGTGCCAGGTGATCGATCCGGGCCTGACCAAGGCGGCGTTCGTGACCGGAACTCAGGTCACGCCGGAGAACGTCGCCCTCGCGCACCACGCCATCGTGTACGCGGTGCCACCGGCCGGTGCTGCCGCGGTGCGCGAGCAGGACGCGAAGACCCCCGGCCTCGGCTGGCAGTGTTTCGGCGGGACCGGCGTGCCCGGCGCCGAAGTGGAAGAGGGGGAGGCGGCGTGGGTGGACACCTGGGCGCCCGGCGCCTCGGAGACGCTGTTCACCGAGGACGTCGGCTTCAAGCTGGAGCCGGGCAGCCTGATCGTCCTCCAGATGCACTACAACCTGCTCGCGAGCGACGGCAAGCCGGCCGGATCGGACCGCTCTGCGGTGCGGCTGCGGCTGACGGACGGCACGCCGCAGACCCGGGAGCTCGACACGTTCCCGCTCGACGCGCCGACCGACCTGCCCTGCGCCGCCGACGAGTCGGGTCCGCTCTGCGACCGGGCGGCCTCGATCGCGGACGTGACGAAGCGGTTCGGGCCGGAGGTCGGTGGCACCGCGGACGAGCAACTGGAGGAGTGCGGCCAGAGCGCGCCGAAGCCCGGTAACACCCAGACGTGCGACCAAGAGGTGCCGGCACCGATGACGCTGTTCGCCGGTTTCGGCCACATGCACCTGCTCGGGCGGTCCATCAAGGTCGAACTCAACCCCGGCAAGCCGAACGCCAAGGTCGTGCTGGACGTACCGCAGTTCGACTTCGACAACCAGCGGCTGGTGAAGCTCCCGGAGCCGGTGGAGATCGGTCCGGGGGACACGCTGCGGGTGACGTGCACGCACGACGCGGGGCTGCGCAAAAAGCTGCCGCAGCTGAGCAAGTTGCCGCCCCGCTACGTGGTGTGGGGCGACGGCACCAGCGACGAGATGTGCACGGGCATCATGACCGTCTCCCCCCGCAGGTCCTGACGTGAGGGTCGAACATGCGTGAACTCATTGAGGTATCTCGGTCCACGACGGTGTACTCGGCCACGACATGACCCGGCTGCGTCTGGATTCCCCGAGGCTGTCGCCGGTCTGGGTACTGCTGCCACTGCGTGCTTTTCTCGGTGGCACCTTCTCCTACGCCGGTCTCTCCAAGCTCCTCGACACGCACTACTTGGACGGCACCTCGCCACTCGGTGTCCACGCGCAGATGGTGAACGCCGCCGCGACCTCCCCGATCGGCCCGCTGGTCTCGCTGGCCGCGGACCACGCGACCGTCGCCGGGCTGGCGATCGCTTTCGGGGAGATCGCGGTCGGGCTCGCCACCCTGCTCGGGCTGTTCACCCGGCTCGCCGCACTCGGCGGCGTTCTCCTCTCGCTCAGCTTCTTCCTGACGGTGAGCTGGACGACTCAGCCGTACTACCTCGGGGCCGACATCGTGTTCGCCGTCGCCTGGACCCCGTTGCTGATCGCGGGCGACGCCGGGGTGTTGTCACTGAGCGCCCGGCTGCGTGCGAAGGTGCGACACAGGCTCGGCCTGCCGCCGCACCCCACGCCGGAGGAAGGCGGGACAGTGCAGGACGACGTCGAGCGACGAACCGTGCTGCGGGGCGGCATGATCGCGGCGGCGGCGACCGCTGCCGGAGTCACCGCGGGCAGCGCGCTGGCGCTCGCCCGGCGCCCTGCTCGCTCGCCGGCGGACTCGGCGAGCCACGGCCCGGTGATCGCTGCCGTCGACGACATCGCCGTCGGCTCGTCGAAGAGCTTCACCACGCCGGACGGGAAGCCCGCCCATCTCCTGCGCCCGGCGACGGACACCTTCCTGGCGTACGACGCCACCTGCCGTCATCAGGGCTGCCCGGTCTCCTACGTCGGCCCTGGATTCCGGTGCCCTTGCCACGGCGCCACCTACGACGAGAACGGACAGGTGACCGGAGGGCCCGCACCCGCACCGCTGATCAAAATCCCGGTCAAGGTCGTTGACGGCCAGGTCGTGCTCGCCTGATCTTCGGGGCTGCGGTAGCGGGTGCCGGGTGATCCGCGGCGCGAGCAGCGCGTCGCGGATCACCAGGTGGCGTGCATCCGGCGTCTTCGAGCAGGAAGCCGCTGGCACCGGCCTGAGGAAGCGTCGAACGCATGAGCTCACACCCGTGCGGCGTAGTGGCGGTCGGAGAGGCGGTGAACCGGCCGGGTGAGTCTCAGGTCGTAGGCGAGGATGACGGCCTGGATCCGGTCCCGTGCGCCGATCTTGGCGAGGACCCTCCCGACGTGGGTCTTCACCGTCGACTCCGACAGCGTGAACCGTTGCGCGATCTCGCCGTTGGTGAGGCCTTGGCCGATGGCGACGAGGATCTCGCGCTCGCGGCCGGTCAGGGAGTTCAGCCGTGGCTCCGCCCGCACGGGCCCGCAGAGGTCATCGTCGAGCTGACCGGCGAACGCGTCGAGCAGCCGCCGAGTCAGCGCCGGCGCGATCACCGCGTCCCCGGCGGCGACGGCCCGGATGCCGGCGAGCAGCTCCTCCGGGCGGGTGTCCTTGAGCAGGAAACCGCTGGCCCCGGCCCGCAGCACGGCGAGCGCGTACCGGTCCACGTCGAACGTCGTCAGCACCAAGATCCGCGAACGCCGACCGGCCGCGACGATGCGCCGGATGGCCTCGATCCCGTCGACGCCCGGCATGCGGATGTCCATCAGCACCACGTCGGGATGCAGCTCGGTGATCGACCGAACGGCCTCGGCACCGTTCTCGGCCTCGCCGACGATCTCGGTGTCGGGGGCGCTCTCCAAGAGCATGCGAACGCCGAAACGCTGCAACGGCTGGGCGTCCACCACGAGCACAGAGATCATGAACGGCTGCCTTTCGGAGTCACGTGGACGGTTCAGCCACCGTCCGGTGCGGGGCGCGCTGACCGTTCCGCCCGGCGATGCCTACTTCGTACCGAGCGGACCTGAGACGACCGTTAAAACGGCACTCAAGCCGGTTGGCCGTCCGAGCACACTCGGCCGCACCGGAACCCTCGGCACGCAACGTCTCCGGACCACCAGCACCCCCAACAACTCCAGCGCAAACAGGCGCCGTTGAGTGCCGTTCGACGACGTCACGCTCCTGGTACTGCTCCAGTTCTGCTCCAGCACGAACAGTGTGAGACTCGCCCGAAGTAGCACGAAACACCTGCAATGCAAGGGTTGCAGAGCTTCGACACCGGTCGGTGGACCCTGCGCGCGCCAGCGACGGACGTGGTTCTTGGATCATGGAACCGGGTCGGTCCTCGCAGACGTCAATCAGCCAGAAGACGGCCCTTACCAGCAACAACACGATGGGATGAATGTCAGCCAACGCGTCTTCGTCAAGTGGCGCATCGGGAGCCCTCTGCTTAACTCGAAGGGGTCGTCACTGCGGGCTGGAGGATTCGATGCGGCGTGTCGCCACCGGACTGCTCACCACGGCCGGTGCCGGTCTGATCGCCGCCGCGGTTGCCCTCGCCGCGCACCGCGTAGTTCCCGAAAACATCCGAGGCGCCCTGCAGGACTACAGCGGACTGATCACCGGAATGTCCGGCACCTTGTTCGCGCTCACTGCCAGCCTCATGATCGTGTCGGCCTGGACCACCATCGGCGAAGCCAAGCAGAACGTCGCCAAGGAAGCCAGGGCGGCGCTGGACTTGTACTGGTACGCACGCACTCTCCCAAAGCAGGCGCGCACCACCATCCAAACGCTGATGCGTGAATACCTGTCGTTGGTCATCGACGAGGAGTGGCGGCTGATGGCCACCGAGCGAAGGCTCAGCGAGGGCGTGTGGGGCCGGATCGTGTTGTGGCAGATCGAACTCGAGAACATCGAACCTGGCGGCTCCACCGGAGACGGCATCCGCTACGGCCACGCACTGAACCGCGCTGGTGCGCTCATCGACGCCCGCCGCGTCCGATCGGCGCAGGTCACCTCCTCCATCCCGAAGACCCTGTGGTCCGCGCTGGTCACCGCGGGCATGTTCGGCCTGGTCCTCCCGGTGTTCGTCGGCACGCCCCATTTGATCGTGCATGCGTTGCTCGCCGCCGTCGCGGTCATGATCTTCACCTTCGTACTGGTCTTGATAGCCCAGCTCGATCGCCCCTTCTCCGGCGCGGTCCGGGTGGAGCCGACGCACCTGGAGCGCGCGCTGGAAGACATGGAGGTGGTCGACGTCGCACCGATCGAGGCGATGCCGCCAGGCCAGCGCATCGGAGAGCGCTACGACCGATTCATGGACGCCGCGTGGGAGAGGTTCACCGCGAAGACCGGCACCCAGCGCCGATAGCTGGCGAGGTTTCCGCCGGATCCAGAACTTCAACGGTGCGAGGCAGACGCAGGCCAGGACCGGTGGGGATCCGGCCCTGGCCTGTCGGAGGGGCTTGTCGTCAGCTGCCCTTTGCCGTGTTCAGGATGTAGTTCGCGTACAGCGCGAGCGTCCAGAGGACGTACTGCTGGACACCGCCGTTCTCGTTGCGGGCCCACACGGTCAAGGGGTTCCTGTCGTCCCTGTGCTCCCTGCGCAGCAGGTTGAACCGTTGGCTGAGCGAGTCCCACTGGTTCGGGAGGTCGATGATCTGGTCAGGGAGCACGACGTCCCCGCCCGGCACCACCGCGGTGGCCATGTAGTCCGAGTAGGAGCGGAAGCGGGTCGCCTCCGAGACGAACTGCGCGAGCCGCATCACGGCCAGCGCCTGGTCCCTGGTGTTCTGGCCACGCTGCGCGCTGGATTCCTCGCGGCGGAATTCGTGAGCGTTGAGCAGTGCCCAGACCGAGTCGTTCAAGGCTCCGGGGTTGAAGTGCAGGTCCCTGCGTGCGACGCCCGCCGTGTTCTGAAGGCTGGGGTAGTCACCATGGAACGAGGGGGTGCGCTCACCGGCCGCCTCCCTCAAGGTCTGGTCCTGCCAGCGAGCGGTAGGTGCGCGTGTGTCGTCGACCCGGTTGTAGTAGTTGTCGCTCGACCACCAGCCGACGAGGTAGAGGTCGGCAGCGCGGATCTGGAGGCGGACGTAGTCGTTCGGGTTGCCGTCCCACGCATGGATGTCGACCTGGAAATAGCCCTGTGAGGCAGCGTCGGTGTGGTCGACCGGCGTGCTGGTGCCGGCCACGGACCGGTCCCTGCCCTGGTCCGCGAACGAGCGAATGTGGTTGATGAAGCCCCAGTAGTCGTCGCGCGCCTGCCTCGCGTCGCCACGCCCGATCCAGAAGGTGGGGTTGCCGTCGGCGGCCGACGCGCTCTGCACACCGATCGGGTTGACGAGTGTGGCGATCATGGCCAGCGCGACGGTGCCCAGTACCGACGCCCTGCCCGGTTTGGTGAACTTCGAGAGGAGACCCCGCCGCCGGCGTTCGCCGGTGCTGCTCTGAGTGGCCATTGTGCCCTTCTTCCTGGTTCCTGGCGTTGGCGACATCAGGATGCGGGCGGGAAACCGCTGGTACATGCGTCGTACTACCCATTCCCGAGAAGATGGGTAGAGCTCGCCGCAGATCGGATTCCGAAAAGCGATCACATTTCACTGAGAACGGACATGACGGCGCATGCGACAACCGTTCATGTGTAGTGCTACCCATTCTCGGAAAAATGGGCAGAGCACCAAGAGGTACACATTGCGCAATCTTTGCGCCTCTGTCAGCGTTCGTTTCGGCAGGAGGTGTACTCCTCATTCCTTCTCTTCTTCAAGGTGGTTTCAATGGTGCTTGCGAATTTCCGGGCGTCCCGCGAGGGACAAAGTTCCCAGAGCAGGAGGAGGCGTTGGTGGTCTCCGCTGGCAGCGCTGGCGCTGGTCCCGCTGGCGCTGTTCGCCATGCAAGGGTCGGCCTCGGCGCAGACCTGGTGCTTCGACCAGGGTGGCGGCCACCCGGACCTGAAGGGCGACACCACGTGGGCGGAGGGCACCACACAGGCCCCGAACACCTGGCAGGACTGGGTGTGGCGGGGCGACACGTTCCGGTGTCCCTGGAACTCTCCCGGTTGCCAGTACTCGTGGGGATACTCGAAGACGACGGGCTGGTCGTGGTCCTCGGGCCTCAGCGTGAGCATCCCGTACCTGGGCAGCCTCACTCCCAACTACGGGCGCAACGGCTCCACGTCGACCACGTTCACGTTCACCACCAACCTGAGGCCCGGGCAGTTCGCCCAGCCCATCCATGTGGTGGAGCGCCGTTGGAAGCAGGGCGACTTCGTCGGCGCGTTCCGTTCGAACGGTGACCACTGCGACAGCCGTCACCCCAACGCCGTCACGTACTGGTGGGACGGCAACTACCGGTGGGGCCACTGGGAGAACAACGAACACGTGAGCGACTACGGCACGTACAACATCTGGTCCTGACCGACCGGCCCGGTCCCGGCCACGGGGCCGGGCCGCACCCCAGTGAGGAATCGCCATGCGTCATCTCCGGTTCGCCGCCACGGCGACCTGCGCCGTCCTCTGTGGACTGCTGACCGCCTGTGCCGGCGGCAGTCCGGCCCCGGTCGCCGGACCTGCCATCGCCACCGTGCCCGCACCGGCCGTTTCTTCTTCGACGGAGCCGAGTTCGCCGCCCTCGATGAAAACCGCGCCGACGTCGTCGCTCTGCGAGGCCCTCGACCTCCCCGCTGCCCAGGCGGTGTCGGCATCGCTTCGGGCCGTGCCGCGCGCCGCCGCCAACCAGGGCACCGAGAACGATGCCTGCGGCTACGCCATGGCCGACGGGAGCGCGTTGCTGACGCTCGCTCCGGCAACGCGGCCCTATGACCAAGAACTGGCTCTCGCGCGGACGCTGGTCCGCGACCCGGCGTCGAGCGGCATGCGCGACGTGCGGGTGACGGAGGTCGCGGGCATCGGGCAGGCCGCGTTCAGCGAGAACGGCTTTGTGGTGCAACAGCAGCAGAACGTCGCCTACGTGGTGTGGCGATCGGGTTCGCGCTCGTGGGTGCTGACCCTCTCCGAAACCGCGCACACCGGCAACTCCGACCGGCTCGGCGCCGTCGCAAAGCAGATCGACCCGCGCCTGCCGCGGTGAGTCTTCACGCCGCCCGCTGCTGTTCCCACCACGCTGCGATCTGGGTGCGGCGGCGGAAACCGAGCTTGCTCATGATGTTCTCGACGTGCCGGTCGGCGGTTCTCGGCGACAGGCTGAGCGCCGCGGCGATCTGCCGGTTGGTCAGGCCACCGGCCAGCAGTCCGCACACCTCCCGCTCGCGCCGGGTCAGCGACTCCGCACGGCCGGCGGGGGCGGCTTTGTCCAGGCCCAGCGCGAAGTCGATGGCCTGGGCCGGGCTGTCGTGCCGTCCGCCCTCGGCCAGTGCCCGTTCGTATGCCTTGTGGCCCAGAGCCGCGGCGACCGTGTCGGCACAGCGCGCGTGGTCATCGCTCAACGGAGCGAAGCCGGTGGCCTGGAACAGAGCGTTCACGGCGCCCAGAAGCAGCGCCGACCGTTCGTGCGCGCCACGGGCAGCGGCGTCCCACGCGAGCAGGTCCAGCGCACCCGCGGTCACTATGTAGTCGTTGAAGTCCCGCAGGATCGCCAGTGCCTCGCGGGTCCGTGCCAGGGCCTGTTCCCGATCGCCGTTCATCCACAACGCACGGCCCAGTGCCCACGACGCGTAGGACTGGCACAGCCGTTCGCCGTGCGCCCGCGCGATGGCCACCGCACGGCGGCCGGTGTCGATCGCACGCGGGTCCGCCAGCCGGGCCTGGGTGATGGTCATCTGGAACAGCCAGAACACCTGTTCCGACGTGTCACCGACCGACGTGAGGAGGTCCAGCGCGTTCCGGTAGTGGGCGAGCGCTTCCCGCGGCCTGTCCACGAGCAGCGCCGCGAAACCGCGCAGGCCCTGAACACCGGCCTGGACGCCCAGCCGTTCGGCCTCGTCCAGGAGCGGCAGGGCCACCGTGAGGTCGGACTGCAACAGCGCCAGGTGAGCGGCGGTGCACAGCGCCCTCGCGCGCGCTGGCGTGGGTTCGGGTGCCGCGGCCAGCAAACGGTGCAGGTGCCGGCGGCCTTCGCCGAGGAAACCGTTGGCGAACCAGTGAAAGCGCAACGCCGCCGCCAGCGCGAGGGCGCCCTGCGGGCAGTGCGGTTGCTCCAGCGCGAGCCGCAGGTTGGCGTGCTCGGCGCGCAGCCGGGCCAGTGCCTCGGGCTGGCCGGGGCCGTACCACCGCAGCGCGAGACGTTCGGCGAGGCCCAGGAAGAACTCGCAGTGCCGCCGCAACACCCGCCGCAGTTCCCCGGATTCGGCGAGCCGGATCGCGCCGTACTCGCGCAGGACCTCCGGCAGCCGGTAGCGCGGCAGCCCGTCACGGTCGCAGGTGAACACGACCGACTGAGCGACCAGCCGGTCGAGCAGGTCGAGCACCTCGTGCGTGGCGATGCCCTCGCCCGCCCCGACCTCCTCGGCGGCGTCCAGACCGAACCCGCCGGGGAACACGCTCAACCGGTTCCACAGCAACCGTTCGGCGGCGGTGCACAGCTCGTAGCTCCACTCGACCGTCCCGATCAGGCTGTGCTGACGCGGCGTGGTCCCCCCGGTCAGCAGCGCGAACCGGTCCTCCAGCCGCTCCACCACCTGCTCCAGGGTGAGGCTGCGCAACCGCGCCGCCGCCAGCTCGACGGCCAGCGGCAACCCGTCCAGTTCCACGCACAACCGCACGGCCTGGGCCCGGTTCGCCTCGGTGACGCGAAAACCCGGCCGCACGGCCACGACCCGGTCCCGCAACAACTCGACCGCCTGGCTGTCCGCCGGCAGCGGCCCGAGGGTGTGGACGTGCTCGCCGACCACCCGCAGGATCCGCCGGCTGGTCGCCAGCACCCGCAGCCCGGGACACGCCGCCAGCAGCCGCGCCACCAGCTCGGCACTCGCCTCCGCCAGGTGCTCGCAGTTGTCCAGCACGACCAGTGCCCGGTGCCGGGCCAGGCGCCCGGTGAGCACGTCGAGCACGGGCTTGGTTCCCAGATCAGGCTGCCCGAGCGCTGCCGCTGCCGTCGCCGCCACCAGCCTCGGGTCCCACACGGAGGCCAGGTCGACCAGCCAGACACCATCCGGGAAGAAGTCGCTGGACAGCTCCGCCACGCGCAACGCAAGCCGCGACTTGCCCACCCCGCCCACGCCCGTGACGGTGACCAGCCGCACCGTGCGCACCAGCCGGCGCACCTCGGCCAGGTCGCGTTGCCTGCCGACGAAACTGGTCAGGGTGGCGGGCAGGTTCGTGCTGGTGGCGGGCGTGGTAGTCATGACCACCACGCTGCCTGAACCGGTCAAGTGGAACCAATGGGGAGTGGGGGGAATGGGTATACCCACTTAGTCAGCGGCGTCGACCGGGAGCATGGATCCTCTTCGAGGACGAGACCGGGCAGATCCTGCGTCCGCCGAAGACACGCACCTGGTCGCGCCGCGGACGCACACCGGGTGATCGCGGTGTCGGGCAAGGATCGGTACGGGTGTCGATCGCCCGCCTGCTCTGCTATCGGCGCAGCCACCGCGGGTACCTATACCACCGGGTGCTCGTCCACCGGGGCCGTAAGGGCGAGCGCCGCAGCTTCGCCGAGACCGACTACGCCGCCGCGACCACCGCCGTCCACCAGCTGTTGCGCGCCCCTGATTGTCGTGTGGGACAACCTGAACACGCGTATCAGCGCCGCGATGCGCGCGTTCGTCGTCGCGCACCAGGACTGGTTGACCGTGGTCCAGCTGCCGGCCTGCGCCCCGGAGCTGAACCCGGTCGAGGGTGTGTGGGCTACGCCGCCGACGAACACCTTCATCCCCACCAACCCATCGGCGGCGACACCGCCAGCCTGCTCATCATCATGGCCGCGTGGACCGGATGCCGCTGGGGCGAGCTCACCGGACTACAACGAGACAACGCCGACCTTGACCGCGGCGTCCTAATCATCGATCCACGCACCGGCGCCTTGCACGAGAGTGCGCACACGAGATGGCTCGGCTCACCCAAGGCCCCGTCATCCGCGCGCACCATCACGCTGCCACTTTCCTCATCACCATGCTGCGCAAGCATCTTGAGCGGCACGACAACGAGTTCGTGGGGCACGACGATCACCCAGTCCAGCGACCGCACGACGATCAAGCCGGAGAATCCTTCTCAAACTGAACATGATGGAGCGAAAATGGAGCACGGCAAGGAGTTGAACGTCACCGAACGGCTCGCAACGGCGCTGAACGGCACTCAACGGCTCCTGGTTTCCTGGTGGAATTGGGTTTCCGCAGGTCACAGTCCTTTATGGACCAAACTGGCAGTGTGAGAGTCAGGGGTTGGGTGATCGCCTGTTGATCGTGTTGCGGTGACCCCGTGGAGCACTTCTGGAGCAGGCCGGACCGCCGAAGATCGGAGTCGTCGCCGCCGGCACAACGTGATCGTTCCAACCGTCCAGGTGCGCAACGACTTCACATGCCGGCCCGGCTGGTGGCGGTTCGGAGTCCGCACGCATTTCCGTGAACACGATTCCGGTCAACTGGTCGCAGATCCGCAGTGCGCCGGTGCTGAAGTCTCCTTCACAAGCCGCGAGGTAGCGGCCGTCCGGCGACTGCTGGATGTCCACGCTCTCCGCACCTCCTGGAAGCTCATGAAGCAACTTCCGGTTGGCATTTCCCAAATTCGTACGTCGCCAGTCGCGATCCGCTCTCCGTTGTGACGGGCGGGCCGTCGAGACGGGAACCACGTGCGGCTGATCGGTGCCGGCGGCGAGTACGCGAGGTTGCTCGCCCTGCAACGTCCGCCGTGATCGACCAAGCCTGACTTGGCGCACCGTCACCGCGATCTCCTTTGTGCGGAAAGAGTTTGTCGGGTTGTCCCCGATCGCCAGTCCTACTCAGTCAGCTCACCGCGGATCGCGAGTTCGATCTCGGTCACGTCAGCGAGCGGTGCTCGCGACCGCAGGTTCTCAGCGACGGAATGCGCCCAACGGGTGACCTGGCAGGGGAAGAAGACCAGCACCACGGCAACCCTCTTGACGTACGTCTGACCTTTCCATAGCTTGGTGAAGCGCTTCGACAGTTCGACCTCCAAAAGGTTGAACGTCCGGGGGGACCGGCCGCTTTACCTGCACGAATTGCGACGTCTTCGTTGGCTCACCATCGAAGCGCTTCACCGGCGCATACGAACCTGGGGGGGTTCACAATTTCTGCCGACCTGTTGACCCTGTGTCTGGGTCTGACGCTCGAACGTCCCGCAGCGCCGCCGGAGGCGACGGCGCTGACGGACGGAGCGGCGAGCCTGACCTACGCCGAACTCCACGACCTCGTTCTCGAAGAGGCCGCCACGCTGTGCCGGAACGGCGTGGGGCCTGGTTCTCTCGTACCGCTGCACTTGACGGAGCGGCGCACCGTCCACACCATCGTGTCCCTGCTGGCGATCCTGGCCGCCGGCGCGGCGTTCACCCCGGTGCCGGCGGAAGCGGAGAGCGAGCCGACGATCCGCGCGATCATGGCGGATCGTGCCGCCTGGCCCGGTCACCTCTCGCCGCTTTCCACGCCGGCCTACATCCTGTCCACCTCCGGCAGCACCGGCCCGGCCAAGCACACCGTGGTCACCAGGGAAAGTCTGCGGACGGTCTTCGCCGGCCTGTACGCCCGGCTCCACGACCAGCTACCGCCACTGGCCACCTGGACGCAACTGCATCCGCTGACCTTCGGGTTCAGCATCTGCGAGGTGATCGGGAGCCTGACGTTCGGCGGGACGCTCGTCCTCGTCGAACGCGAGGAGCCGGTGACCTTCAAGGCGCTGTCCCGGCTGCTGTCCGAGGAGAGCGGCCGGCACGTGGTGTGTCTGACCCCGTCGGAACTGTCGGTCCTGGTGAGCGCGGAGGACGCGCGGCTTCCCTCGCATCTGCTCCTCAGTGGAGAACCGGCCCACCGGGCACCACTGCGCGACCTCTTCAGGCTGGCGCGGGGCGCGCCGCCAGTCGTGGTGAACACCTACGCCGCCACGGAGACCTCCGGGCAGGTCACCGCGGACCTCGTCACCGCCGAGCGGCTCGACGCGGTCCTCGCGGGCCATGTCGGTCGCCCGATCCCAGGCGTCGAGGTCGTGCTGCTCGGCCGGGACGACGAACCGATTCCCCCAGGTGACACCTTCACCGAGGGGGAGATCGAGGTGCGGGGCGCCTCGGTGTCGGCGGGGTATCTCGACGTCGCCGCGCACGGGGCGAAGTTCGCCGCCGACGACGCGCGACGGGCGTTCCGCACGGGAGACAGAGGGCGCTGGGCCGTCGACGGCGGGTTGGTGGTCACCGGGCGCAGCGAGCGCAGGGTGAAGCTCGCCGGACGCTGGACGGCCCTCGACGAGATCGAGCGGGCCCTCACCGAGGACGGACTCGTGGCCGAGGCGGTCGCGGCCGTCGAGGAGTATCCCGTCGACGGCAGCGCCTCGGCCGGACGCCTCCTGGTGGCCGTCGTCCCCACGGAGGCAGCGCGGGCCGAAACCGCGGTCCAGGTGCGGCGGCGGGTGCTGCGGCTGCTCGGCGGCCCGGTCACCCTCCGCACCGTCGTGCACGAGTCGATCTCCCGCACTGTCCACGGCAAGACCGACCTGGCCGCGCTGCGCCGGGCGCCGCGAGCGTCGGATCCTGGCACCGGGCTCACGGCCACGGTGATGGGCGTGTGGACGGAGTTGCTGGGAAGCGGGTTCTCCACCGACACGAATCTCTTCGAGAGCGGCGTGGACTCCCTCGGCGTGGTCGCCGCGGCGATCCGGCTCACTCGGGAGCTGGGGCGCGAGATCTCCCCGTCGTTCCTCTTCGACCATCCCCGAATCACCCTCCAGATCAAGGCTCTCTCCGATCAGCCCGCGCAGGCACGGTCACCAGTACGTCAGGCAATCCCGCGTGGCAGCGTCGCCGACCGGCGGCGCGCGGCTCGACGCCTGGACAGTGCCTCTGTGACGCCTGTCCCGACAGAAGGAGCACTGCCGTGAACGACCGTGACGTCGTGGTTCTCGGATACGCGTGCCGGGTTCCCGGCGCTTCAGACGTCTCCGCGCTGTGGAAACTCGTCGCGGAGGGCAGGGACGTGGTCACCCGTGCCGCGACCAACATCGGCGCCACTGCGGGCGGCCGCGTCCACGCCTACGGGCTGGTCGAGGGAACGGAGCAGTTCGACGAGGACTTCTTCGGCTACTCACCGAAGGACGCGGCCGAGATCGATCCCCAGCAGCGCCTCCTCCTGCTGTGCGCCGTGGAAACACTGGAGGCGGCCGGGCTGCGGCCCTCCGTGCTTGACTACGACATCGGGGTGTGGGCCGCTACCGGGCTCAGCTCGTATCTGCTGCAGACGTGGGACCCGGCTCTGAACGGCACCGAGAGCATGTCGGCCCTGATGGGCGGCGACCCGCACTACGCGGCGACCCGCATCGCCTACAAGCTGGGTCTGACGGGACCGGCGATCTCGATCGGTTCCGCCTGTTCCTCCTCGCTGCTGGCGATCCACTCCGCGGCACAGGCCATCAGGGCTGGGGAGTGCGATCTGGCCCTGGCCGGCGGCATGGACATCGAGCATCCGCAGCCCATGAGCTACCTCCACCAGGAGGGCGGCATCCTCGCCGCCGACGGCGTCTGCCGACCCTTCGACCGAGACGCCACCGGCACGGTGTTCGGTTCCGGCGGCGGATTGGTGTTGCTGGCCGATCGGAGCCTGGCTGAGCGCGAGGGCTGGCCGATCAGGGCGGTGCTGCTCGGGTCGGCCGCCAACAACGACGGTGCGGCCAAGGCGTCGTTCACCGCCCCGAAGTCCTCCCGCCAGGCCGATGTGATCCGGCAGGCGCTCGCCGCCGCAGGCGTGGAGCCGAGCGAGGTGACCTATGTGGAGTGCCATGGAACCGGCACCAGACTGGGCGACCGCAACGAGCTCGACGCCATGACCGCCGCCTACGGCCCCAGGTCCCGGATCGCGCTCGGATCGGTCAAGGCGAACGTCGGGCACCTGCGCGTGGGCGCCGGCGTGATGGGTTTCATCAAGGCGTGCGAGATGCTGCGGCACCAGACGCTGCCGCCGGTCGCCAATCTGGTCCAACAGTCCCGGTCGGTGGACGAGGCGGGCTTCGTCGTCCCGGTCGAGGCGGCCCCGATGCCTGACTCCGGCACCGCGGTCATCGGCGTCAGCTCGTTCGGTTTCGGCGGTACGAACGTCCACGCCGTTGTCGGCGGTGTCCCGGCCGCCGCGGGCACGCCCACGGACGGCCCGCATGCCGAAACCGCCGAGAACAGCGAAAGCACCGGCTACACCGACCACGTGGTGCTCCAGGTCTCCGCCGCCACCCCGGACTCCTGCCTCGCCACCTCCGTACGGCTGGCCGATCACCTCCGTGCCGAGCCACGGGTTCGGCTGGGCGCGGTGGCCGCGACCCTGCGCGGGGGCCGGGAGCCCAAGCCGTACCGGCTGGCCGTGGTCGCCCGGGATCGGGAAGCCGCGCTCTCGGGTCTGGAGGGTGACTCCGCCTTCGCCGTCGAGGGCTGGGCCGCCGCGGCCGTGACCCCTGTCGTCCTCGTTCCGGGACAGGGCTCGGATCTCGGCCCACTCGCCCGCGCCCTCTGGGAGTGGGAACCGGTGTTCACAGACGTGTTGCGCCGCCACTGGTCCCGGCTGGGTGAGCTGCGCCCCGGCACCCCGGATGTCGAGACGGCGCTCGCAGGCCCTGAGCGGCTGACCCGAGGGCAGCGCCATGCCTGGCACACCGCGGTCGCGCTGGCGGTCGTCGAGCAGTTGCGGCACCGGGGACTGCCGGACGGCCCCTGCGCCGGATACTCCCTCGGCGAGTACGCCGCGGCGGTCGCTGCCGGTGCCGTCGACGCCGACCATGCCCTGGCCCTGCTGATCGACCGGGGCGAGGAACTCGACCGCACCGCTCCGGCCGGCCGGATGCTGGTGGTCAACGCGGGCCCGGAGCAGGTCGCGGAAGTCCTTCCGGACCTTGCCCCGGCTGCCGTGCTCTCCGACGAGCGCACGGTGTTCGCGGTCGCCGACGACGCGGCCGACGAGCTGCGCGGCCGGCTCGCCGCAGCCGGCCTGGCCTGCCGTGCTGCCGACGTCGACCTTCCTTACCACTCGCCGCTGCTCGGTGAGTCCGCGGCCGCCTTCGCGACTTCGGCCCGGTCGGCCGCGCCACGGGAGGCGAGCAGCTGGATACCCACGCTCGGCTCCGGCGCAGACCTGTCCTCCTACTGGGATCGGCATCTCATCGGGTCGGTGGACCTCCGGGTGATCGCTCGCACGGTGGGCGACCTCGTGCGGGAGACCCGCCCCGCGCTCGTCGATCTGAGCCCCGACGGCTTCCTCGGACGCGCGGTTCTCGCCGGCGTGGCGGATGTCGTCACCGTCCACCCCTGCCGGTCCGCGGACGACCACCGCGGCGCTTATCTGCGCGCGCTAGCCGGGCTGTGGGTGGCCGGGATCGAGCTGGACCTGAGCCGGCCCGGCGAGGCCGCGGCCACGGTCGACCTCCCCTCGCGGGTGTGGGATCTTCGCCCCCATCTGAAACAACGCCGGGATGACAGCGAGCCGGCCGCGGTCCGCAAGGGCAAGCGTGTGGTGGTGCGGGAGCGCTCCCTCGACCGCTGGATGTACCACCCGAGCTGGCGGCTGCGCCGACGCTCACCGCGGCCGGAGGAGGTGGCGGGCCAGCGCTGGCTCGTGTTCGCGGGGCGCGACGGGTTCAGTGATCAGGTCGTCACCGACCTGCGCGCGCTCGGCGTCGAATGCGATGTGCTGCGTCCCTTCGACGACGTCGTCCCAGGCGACGAGGAATCCCTCAGGTCCGCTCTCGCCGGGCTTGACCTGCGCTCCCGGCCCGTGCAGCGGGTCGTGCACCTGTGGTGCGTGGACGCCCTGCCTGACTCCGGAGAGCTCGACGGCCGGCTAGCCGCGCTGGACACCGAACTGGCGCACGGCTTCTACACCCTGCTGTTCGGCTTCCAGGCCCTCACCTCCCACCAGGGCGCTGCTCCGGTGCGGCTCGACATCGTCGCCAACGGGGTGCATCCCCTCGACGGGACCGGTCAGGCCGTGTCACCGGAGCGCTCCCTGCTCGCCGGGCCTGCTCTGGTCATCCCGCAGGACTTTCCCTTCGTCACCGCCCGCTCGATCGACATCAGCGCCGCTCCCGACGTCGCTGAGACGGTGGCGGAACTGTGCGCCCCCGCCGGGGACCACGCGGTCGCGCTCGCCCCTGGTGGACGCTGGGTGCGCGCCTACGAACGCGACCACCTCCCAGAGGTCGGGGAGGGACGGTTGCCGCTGCGGCTGCGGGAGCGCGGCGTCTACCTGATCACCGGTGGGCTCGGCGGGATCGGTATGACCCTGGCTGACTACCTGGTCCGCACCTGCCGTGCCCGCCTGGTCCTCACCGGACTGGACGCGGTGCCGTCCACCGAGTCCGGTGTGGTGCCGCCGACCGGCGATCCGGCGCTCGCGGAACGAGCCGAGCGGATCCGCAAGCTGGAGGCACTCGGCGGCGAGGTGCTCACCATGCGCTGTGACGCGGCCGACCGAGACCAGACCGCTGCCCTGTTCGAGGAGATCGACCGCCGCTTCGGCGGACTCGACGGCGTCGTCCACGCCGCCGGCGTCTTCGAGATCCGGCGCGCCTTCCGCAGCCTGGCCGAGACCGGCCGGGAGGACTGCGAACGACGGCTGCGCCCCAAAGTGCAGGGCACCCTGATGCTGGCCGAGTTCCTGCGCGGCCGCCGACTGGACTTCGTCCTCATGCAGTCCTCGCTCTCCGCGCACCTCGGCGGCCTCGGCTTCTACGCATACACCGCGGGCAATGCCTACATGGACGCGTTCGCCGAACGGCACCGCGGCGAGGACATCCCGTGGATGACGGTCAACTGGGACGGCTGGATCTTCCGGGAACGCGACGACGACGCGCCCCACGAGTCGGTGGTCTCACCGTCCTTCGCCTCTCCCGACTTCGGTGTCGTCGCCGAGATCGCGATCCGGCCCAGCGAAGGCGCCGAGATCTACGCCCGGTTGATGAACCTGACCAAGCCCCATCAGGTTCTCGTCTCCACCGCCGACTTCGACGCCCGGATCGAGCAGTGGGTGCGTGGTGCCGAGACCGGTCCCTCGACCGAGCCGGTCCCCGGGCCTGCCGACACCGCCTGGGCCGACCCGGTCGCGGCGCAGGTGGCCCGAGCCTGGACCGACCTCCTCGGCGCCGCCGACCTGCGGCCGGACTCCAACTTCTTCGCGCTCGGTGGCGACTCACTGCTCGGCGTGTCACTCGCCCACCGGCTCAGCCAGGAGTTCGACACGGTTCTCAGCGCCATCACGCTGTTCGAGAACCCCACCATCACGCAGATGGCGAAAGAGATCACCTGGGCCACCGCGCACGGCCTGGACCACGAGGGGGAAGCATGACCGACCACGCCGTACGACCGGACACCGGAAGCGACGACCTCGGCCCGCTTCACCACCCGCCGGCCCGGTTCTCCGTCACCAAGCTCTTCGACGATCTGCCCTGCACCCACCGCTCCTGGGCGCACTACGGAAAGTGCGCGTTCCTGCACGGTTACGAGCGGAGCTTCGAGATCGAATTCGGGTGCGGCGAACTCGAACCGAAGACCGGCTTCGTCGTCGACTTCGGTGACCTGAAGGAGGTCCGGGCGCTGCTCCAGGAGCAGTTCGACCACACCACCTTGATCGCCGTCGACGATCCGCACCGGGAGTTGTTCGAGGAGCTCAGGCGCGCGGGGGTGATCGACCTCCGGATCATGGACCACACCGGCATGGAAGGAGCCGCCGAGTGGGTGCACGAGCGGGTCGACCGCCTGGTCCGTGAACGCACCTCCGGACGGGTGCGGGTGCTGCGCGTCGTCGCCCGCGAATCACGCAAGAACGCGGTGGTCTTCCGGGGACCGATGTGAGCGATCGGGGTGGCCGTTTCGACGACGAGGCCACGACCGGCGCACTGACCACGGCGGTCGTGCCGCTGCCGGGTGGAACCCCCTGGCTGTTGCTGCCCGGATGGCAGCAGTCGGGCGCGCACTGGACACCGGTCGCCCGGTGGCTGACGGCCTCGCGGATCACGCTCCTCGCCGCCGACCTGGCCGTTGCCGCGGCCGCCTGCGCCGCCCCGCGTGGTTCCCTGGCACGCACCGAGGAGCTGGTGGACCGGCTGCTCGCCGAACCGGTGAGTGCCAAGGCGGCGGTCGTGGTCGGTCACTCGGCCGGGGCTCCGCTGGCTGTGCTGATGGCCGCGGCCCTGCCGGGCGTTCGAGGCGTGGTCGTGGTCGAACCTGTTGCCTCCCACTTCGGCGTCACCGAGCCGCGCGTTCGTGTCCCTGGCCCGGCCGGTGTCACGAGTGGTCCGCGCAGCCTGCGCGACCAGTACCCCATGGCGGCTGAGACCACGCTGCGCAGCATTGACGCCGCTGCACGCAGGCTGCCGCACGGTGAACCAGGATCCCCTGGGCGGACACCGCCGGATGCCGATGCCGAACGGGCTGCGCGCGCGGGCCGAGCGCTGGCCACGACTCGTGTCCCCGTCCTGGTGCTGCGCGGTCAGGCCTCGGCACTGTTCACCGCCGAGGACGCCCGGACCCTCGCTGCCACGGCGCCCTCCGGGTCGTGCGTCACCCTCCCGGAGACCGGCCACTCACCCCACATCGACCAGCCACGGACCACCGCGGCGCAACTGACCGCCTTTGCCGACGAGTTGACCGACCGCTTCCCGACCCGTGCAGGAGCATCCCGTGAATGATCACAAGGACCTGGTGGCCGCCCGGTTGCTGAGCAGCCGGGACACGGAGGTGCGCACGACGGGCACGGTCGATCTGGCCCGTATCGAGGATGCCGTTCGCGACATCCTGGTGGCGGTGGGGGAAGACCCCGACCGACACGGGCTGAAGGAGACCCCGAAGCGGGTGGCCCATGCCTACGCGGAGCTCTTCGCCGGACTGCGCGTCGACCCGATCGACGCGCTCGGCACCACTTTCGAAGAGGGCCACCAAGAGCTGGTCATGGTGTGCGACATAGAGGTGCAGTCCTTCTGCGAGCACCATCTGCTGCCTTTCATCGGCAAGGCCCACATCGGCTATGTGCCGGGACTGAGCGGCTGTGTCGCCGGACTGTCCAAACTCGCCAGGCTGGTGGACATCTACGCCCGCCGGCCACAGGTCCAGGAGCGGCTGACCACGCAGATCGCGGACTGCCTGCACGCGGCCCTCGATGCCGCCGGGGTCATCGTGGTGATCGAGTGCGAGCACACCTGCATGACGATGCGCGGGATCCGCAAGGCGGGCGCGCGAACCATCACCTCGGCGGTCAGGGGCACGCTGCAAAGCGACCCCCGCACTCGGAACGAGGCCATGGAACTGCTTCGGCGCGGCGCGGCATGAGGATGAGTGCGGTGCGCATTCCAGGCCACGATTCGGCGGACCTGTCGGCCGCCACGACGCCCTGGGGGCTGATCGGCCGGGTGCTGCGCCCAGGTGCCGGACGCATGGTCGTGGCAGTCGTCGCCCTGGGCGTGGCGGCGGTCGTCCACATGGTGCTGCCCTGGTTCCTCGCCCGGATCGTCGACGACGGGCTGGTCGCCGGGAACCGGGGCGACCTGCTCGCCTGGTCGCTTGGCATGTTCGCGGTGTCCCTGATCAACCCTGTCGCCTACGTCATCGGCTACCGGCAGATGGCGCTGGCCGAGGCCGAGGCACAGCGACACACCGCCGACCGCCTGACCGAACGGCTCTGCGAGCGGGCGGGCCGCGACGGGCGGAGGGTCCCGGCCGGCGACATCGTCAACCTGGTCACGGGGGACAACCACGCCACCGCGTCGACGTACTCCACGGTCGGGCACGGTGCGATGAACCTGATCGCGTTCGTGCTCGGCACCGTCCTCGTCTGGCGCATCCACCCCTGGCTCGGTGTCACCATCGGCCTGGGCGTGCTGGCCACGACGCTGATCGCCGGGCCGTTGCTGGGGCTGCTGCAGCGACGGCAGCGGGACTACCGCGACGAGCTGGCCGGCCTCACCGGCCAGGCCGCCGACGTGACGGCCGGGCTGCGGGTCCTGCGCGGAATCGGTGGCGAGGAGCGGTTCCTCCAGCGCTACCGCCGGCAGTCGCGGCAGTTGCGGGATTCCGCCTATCGGGTCACCGACCCCAGCTCGTGGACACAGGCCCTGCAACAGGCGGTGCCGCTCGCCTACCTCGCCGCGGTCACCTGGCTCGGCGCCCGGCTGGCGCTGTCCGGTGCGATCAGCGTCGGAGAACTCAGCGCAGCCTTCGGCTACGCCACGGGACTGATCATGTACTCCGGCTCCCTCCTGGGCAACGCGCACGCCGTGGTCGCCGCACACGTCGGCGCAGGTCGGCTGGTGGCGGCGCTCGCATCGCCGGACGGCACCGCGCCGGGGAGCAGCGAAGCGGCCCCGTACGGCGATCTGCGCGACGACCGCACGGGGCTGGTGATCCCGGCGGGGAAGCTCACCGTCGTCGTGGCCGACCGGACCGCGCAGGCCGCCGCGGCACTGGAGCGGCTGGCCGGTTACGGCGCTCCGGACGCCGACGTCACCTGGAGCGGGCGGGCGCTCAGCGGGATGGAGCCGGAGGAGATGCGCCGGCAGGTGATGCTGGTCGCCGACGACGACTACCTGTTCGCCGGCGCGCTCCGTGACGTGCTCAACGCCCCCGACGACGAGACGGCCCTGGCGGCCCTCCACACCGCCTCCGCCGACGACGTCCTGGCTCAGCTCGGCGACGCCCTGCAGGGCACGGTCGCCGACCGCGGACGCAACCTCTCCGGCGGACAACGCCAACGGCTCGCCCTGGCCAGAGCGATCGCCGCCCGTCCCCCGGTCCTGCTTGCCGTGGAGCCCACCTCGGCCGTCGACGCCACCACGGAGTCACGGATCGCCGAGCGTCTCGCGGTGGCGCGGCGGCACCACACCACGGTCGTGGTCAGCTCGTCGCGGCTTTGGCTTGCCAGGGCTGATCACGTCGTGCGGATCACCAGCGGTGAGCACACCGGCGGTGATGGTCGCGCGGCCGCTCGGCCTGGCGGTCTCGTCGCCGCCCAGACGAGGAAGGTCGCACCGTGAGCACCACGGAGTCGTTCCGGTTGCCCGTCGCCGAACCGCGCGACGTCCGCCGTGCCGTCTACCGGCTGCTCGGCCACGAGAAGGGCACGGTCGCGGCGATCGGCCTGCTCTACCTGGCCGCCGCCGGGGCGGGCGCTGCCCTGCCCGTCATGCTCGGCGGCGTCGTCGACGGCATCCGGGACGACTGGGACGCCACCCGTGTGGACATCGTCTGCGCGGCGCTGTTCGGTTGTGTCGTCGCACAGATGATGCTGACCCGGCTCGGCCGGCGTCTCGGCCACCGCTTCGGAGCCCGCTCCTCCGCCCGCATCAGGGAGCAGGCCCTCGAACGGGTCCTGCGGCTGCCCCTGCGCACCGTCGAACGCGCGGGGACCGGCGATCTGTCCACGCGGACCACCGGGGACGTCGACACCGTCGCCGGTCTGCTGCGCTACACCGGGCCCGAGGTGCTCGCGGCCGTCATCGAGGTGCTGGTCGTCGTCACCGCGGCGTTCTTCGTCGACCCGTTGCTCGCGCTCATGCTGGCCGTCGTGCTGCCACCGCTGCTGCTGGCCTCGCGGGCGTACGTGCACCAGGCGCGGCCGGCTTTCCTCGCGGAACGCGCGGCGCAGGGCGACCTCACCGAGGCACTCGCCGCGTCGGCCGTCGGCGCACGCACCGTCGCCGCCCACGGGCTTCGGGACGTGCGCACGGCCATCGGACACCGGCTGGCGGACGTCCGGTTCCGGCAGCAACGGCGCATCATCCGGATGCAGAGCTGGTTCCTGCCCACCCTCGACCTTGCCTACACCCTGCCGGTGTCCTTGATCCTCTGCGCGGGAGGACTCATGGCGCTCGGCGGCGGGATCAGCGTGGGGGCCGTCGTCGCCTGCGCGATGCTCGCCTACCGGCTCTCCGGACCGCTGGACCGGATCATGTACTCGCTCACCGAGTTCCAGGAGGCCGCCGCCGCCCTCGCGCGAGTGGAGGGCATCGGCGCGGTCGAACCGGAGTCGCGCACAGCCCGGACCGAGGGCAGCGACGTGGCCCTGAGCCAGGTCACGTTCGGCTACGACGACGGGCCCGACATCCTGCACGGCCTCGACCTGTACGTCCGTCCCGGCGAACGGCTCGCCGTCGTCGGACCGTCCGGCGCCGGCAAGTCGACCGTGGCCTGGCTCATCGCGGGCGTCGAGCGCCCCAGGCGTGGAACCGCGTCGATCGGCGCCGTACCGAGCGCGGACATCGCTCTCGAGGACCTGCGCCGCACGGTCGTCCTGGTGACCCAGGAGCACCACGTGTTCGCCGCCAGCCTGCGCGACAACCTCGCGCTCGCCAGGGACGAAGCCGATGACGACGCCCTGCGCGACGTGCTCGACCGCGTGGGCGCCACCTGGTTCGAGGACCTCGCCGACGGCCTCGACACCGTGCTCGGCGAGAACGACCACCCCCTCACCCTCGCCCAGACCCAGCAACTCGCGCTGGCCAGAGTGCTCCTCGCCGACCCCGACGTGGTGATCCTCGACGAGGCGACAGTCGGGCTCGACGTGCGTTCCGCCGGTGAGGCGGAGGCCGCCCTGGCCGCGGCACTGGCCGGCCGGACCCTCATCACCATCACCCACCAGCTGCAGGCGGCCGAGGGCGCCGACCGCATCGCGGTGGTGGAGAAGGGCCGCGTCACCGAACTGGGCACCCACCGCGAACTCGTCGAGTCCCAGGGCACCTACGCGGAGCTGTGGGAGGCATGGAGCGGTGGCCGTGCCTGACGACGACAGGAGTGCGTGCATGGGCGTCATCCGTTCCGGTCCGTTGGGCTGGGCGCAGCACTGGTACTGGTTGCTGGACAGCGAACCGGTGCGGGGCGACGGGCCCTTGGACGCTTACGCCAAACGCATCGCCGTTCCCGCAAGGGTGACCGTCGACGAGATACGGCGTGCGTTGCGGACTCTGCTGGAGAGATACGAAGCGCTGCGCACCACCTACGACAGCGACGCCTCCGGGGCGCCCCGCCAGCTCGTGCACGCCGAGTGCGAACCGCAGCTGATCGTGGAGCCCTCGGACGGCACCGGGGACGACGCGTCGCTCGAGCGAGCGGTCCCCACGACCGGGGTGTTCGAGCGTTCCTCCTGTTTCGCCGTCGCCGGCGTGGCGGAGGAACGAGTGACGGACCTGCTCGTGGTGTTCCGGCAGATCTCCGTCGACGGGGTCGCCATCGAGAAGGTGCGCGAAGAACTGGAGCTGCTCCTGCGGGAGCCGGGCACGCCGCTGCCGGCGGTGGGGCCAGGGGTGCAGCCGCTGGACCACGCAGAGTGGGAGAACACGGAGGAGCAGCGTAAGGCGAACAGGCGGGCGCTCGCCTACTGGCAGCGGCAGACGAGGCGCGGCCCGCACATCTTGCCCCCCTTCTCCTGGCCCGCCCCCGATGGGTCCGTCACCTACCAGACGACGGTGGTCTCCCGGCGCGCCGCCGATCTGTGCGCCCGGATTGCGCAGGCCTGCCAGGTCACCGAGCCCACCGTCGTGCAGGCCGTGCTCGCGCTGCTCGTGTCCGGATGGACCGAGCACGACACGGCCGTGATGCTCTCCGTGTTCGCGAACCGGTGGAACGAGGTGGCCCGGGAGAGCGTGTGCCGACTGGCCGGGGGCGGCCGGATCGTCTTCGACCTGCCTCGCGACCTGACGGTCCGCAAGATCCTGCGCACCTGTCATCTCTCGTTGATGGACATGTACATGAACGCCCGGTACCACGTCGGGGAACTGGCGATGCACGAGTCCCTCGACGCCATGCGGCGGGGCGCCAAGGCCGGGTCCTGCGTCATCTTCGAGTATCACTACGCCAACCAGGAGCCGCTGTTCGCCGACAGGTCGGCCGAGCCGGAGTGCATCACGCAGACCAAGCTGGACTGGCGTGTCGCCGGCATGCTCGTGGACGCGTCCTCGTCGGAGCACGGGCTGGAGATCGCGGTCAGGGCACCCACGGAAGTGCTGCCGGAGAGCGCCGGGGTGCCGTGGATGGAGACCTTCCTCGGGCTGCTGGAACAGATCGCCGGAGATCCCGATGCCCAGGTGGGCGAACTGATGGCCGGTGTGCGGCTCGACGCCCCGTGGAAGCAGCGCGGCTGGGCGTCGATGGACGGCGCCTGGGTCCACCTCGACAAGATCGCGGCGCTGTTGACCGAACACCCCGGCATCGCCGGCGCCGAGGTGCGCACCGTCGACGGGGAGGACGCCACCGAGCTCGTCGCCACGGTCGTGGTGCGGAGCCCGGACCTGACCGAGCAGGACATCGCGGAGTACCTGCAGGACGTGGCCAACGACTATCCCTCGATCGCCCTACCGCACCGTTACGTCGTCGAACACACCGGAACCGGTGCGGCCCGGGCTCCCCGGGAGACTGCCGAAAGCGTGGCGGAGAAAGTGCTGAGGGAAGCCTTCGAGGCCGTCCATCCCGATGCCGGGGCCGAAGTTTCCCGGACGTACGCGGAGAATGGCGGCGAATTCCTGCGCATACCGGCCTTTCTGGTCGAAGTGCGGAAGCGTGGATATTCCGGGATCCGGTACGGCGACCTCCTCAGCATGGCTCCGTTGCGCCGGCTGGCGCTCAAGATGACGATGGTGTCAGCATGATCGTCTCCACCACAGCGTTCCTGAGAAGGAACAATGGCCACGCGATTCTTCCCGAGACGGTGCCGTGCTCGTTCGATGATCGGAGCCCAGGCGATTGCGCGGACGCGCTTGCCGCGACAGCCGACCTCGGATTCGCGGGACAGGCCCTGGCGGCGGCGGAACTCGCGGAGGAGCGAGTAGCGGCCGAACTCCTGCAGTCGGGGCCCAGGTACACCAGAGCCACCCTCCGTCTCGCACAGGCCGGGGCGTTCTGGCTGGGAGTCACGGGAGATGCGGGGAAGGCCGCCGATCGCCTTCAGGATCTGCTGGACAAAGGGTGTTCCGACACCCTTGACGACAACGAAGTGTTCGAACTCCGGAGCGACATCGCCTACTGGAGTGGTGAGTCCGGTGACACGAGGGGTGCACTGGAGTCGTTCGAGCGGCTGTCGGCCGAAGCGATCGCTTCGCCGGGCAGGGCGGGGCTGCACGCGCTGCTGTCCCGGAACAACGTGGCGTACTGGCGCGGAGTCAACGGCGAGGTCAAGCAGGCGGTGCACGACTACCACGAACTCGTGGCGGACTGCGAGCGCGTCCTCGGCGCCGACCGCCGGGAAACGCTGATGATGCGCAACAACCTCGCGTACTGGCGCGGGGAGTCCGGTGACGCGGGCGGTGCGCTGGAGTCGTTCGAGCAGTTGCTGACCGATGCGGTCGCGATGCTGGGCCGCGAGGACTTCCACACCTTGCAGGCCAGGAACAACGTGGCGTACTGGCGCGGGTTCAACGGCGACGTCCGAGGAGCACTGAGGCAGTGCCGGACCCTCCTGGAGGACTGTGAGCGCATCCTCGGCGATCAGGATTACCACACCTTGTCCACGCGGCTCCAACTCGGGCTGTGGAGCGGGGTCGCGGGAAGTCTCGATGACGCGATCGAGGTGCTGAGCGCGCTGCTGCCCGACGTGGAGGACGTGTTCGGCGCCGCCCACGAACTGGGCTTCTCCGTCCGCCACCAACTGAGCCGCTGGTACGGCGCCGGTGGCAACACCCAGGACGCCGTCTCGATCCTCACACCACTGGTGGCCGACCAGCGACGTGTTCTCGGCAACCGCGACTACCGGACCCTGGCGTCCGAAGGCCTCCTGGCCCGCTACGCCAAATAGGTCGTCCAACGTGCAAGTTCATCGGGATGCATTGCACGGCAACAGGAATCGAACCAGCAATCGCACGGTTTTCGGAGACCTGTGCCGCTCGAGACCTCATCGTCGTCGTGGGAGCAGTGAGCTTCTCCCTGCCTGCGAGCATGTTCGGGTGATCTGGTGATCGCTCGCCGCACCCGCGTGGCCGCTACCTCGCCGTACTCGAACTGAACGTTCCACAATGGACTGTTTCAGCGGTGCGCGGAACCCGTAGCCAATAGATCGATCACAAATACGCGGAACACACAAGGTGGTCGAAAATGGCTGACGAGGCATACTCTTGTCCGAAGGGAAACCGATGTTGAACCAGAGCTGGGCAGCAGTCATCTTCGATCTGGACGACACGCTACTCGTCTCGCGGACGATCAAGTGGGAACAGTACCGGACCACCGCGAACCGGTTCTACGGCTTCGAACTCGGAGACGACGAGCTCGCACTGCACTGGGGAAAGCCCTTCGACGAGATGATCAGGGAACTCTTCCGGCGTTCGGCTCCGGTCGAGGAACTGATCGCGGCGGTCGGATCGCTCGACATGCACTACCCCAAGACGCCATGTGCCGGCGCGGTCCACGTGGTTGAGCGCCTGCTACGCGACGGAGTTCTCGTCGGCGTGGTCACGTCCAGCAACACCGAACCTGCGATGCACGACCTCGCCCGGACCGGGTTCCCGGTCGATCACATGTTGTTCGTGCACGGCGCTGATGCGACCGCCGCGCACAAGCCTGACCCCGCGGTGTTCGACGAGTCCGTAGCGTTGCTTGCGGAACAAGGCGTGACACCTGACGACATCACCTATGTCGGAGATTCCCTGATCGATCTACATGCGGCGCGCGGTGCGGGTCTGCGGTTCGTCGGTGTCACGACGGGCGTCGTGGGCGACGCCGAATTCCGCGCCGCTCACGCCGACTCCGTACCGGCTCTGGCTCAGCTCACCAGCG
Source organism: Lentzea aerocolonigenes (assembly GCF_000955955.1). Taxonomy (GTDB): domain Bacteria; phylum Actinomycetota; class Actinomycetes; order Mycobacteriales; family Pseudonocardiaceae; genus Lentzea; species Lentzea aerocolonigenes_A. The sequence goes on along the minus strand of NZ_JYJG01000059.1, from coordinate 56,598 downwards.
GACGGCTGCGTTCAGCACCGCGCTGTTCTCGGCGAGCGGCCGCACCGTCATCAACTCCTCATGGGCGTAGTCCAGCCGGTGCACCTAAACCTGACCACCGGGCGTAGTCCAGCCGGTGCACCTCAACCTGACCACCGACGTGCGGCTGCCACGCATTGACATCGAGAGCCGGGTCTTCAGCTGTCGTGAACAGCAGGAGTCCCCGTCATAGCGCCCAGGAGTGAATCGGGCGGCCCGGCCGTTGTTCATCTGGAAGGTGTGCGCGAGCTCGCCGAGTCGCTTCTCACCGATCAGAGTCAGAAATGCCGCACACACCCGATGCCACCCACCCCTGCACATCACGGAAACGAAGTCGCCTAACGAAACCGGTGCCCCTCACACGACCGGCGGGATGGTCACACCGCAGAACCGAACGCTCGCAATGGAAACGTCCTGGTCGGCGGCGGCAACGGGCGACGCCCAGAGTGATCTTGCTGGAGGACCGTCCTCGCGATCTCCTCCATGTCGAGCAAATCGCGGGCATCGGCAACGATCACTGGCGATCGACTGCCAAACTCAAAGAACCCCTCTGACCTGCGTTAACCGCAAGATCAGAGGGGATCTACTTCAAGTGGACCTGACTACACAGCATGAGAACTCTGTTGTAGCAGCTCAGGGGCCTGAGATAGCCATCAGGGCCGTTAGCCCCCGTGGCACCTGCCGCTAGCTGGTGGTGGCCGGAGGACGTCGTCCTCCGGCCCATACAGCCGCCGTCCTACTGCCGATTGGCACCCGTGAGCCAACCGGGCCAGCACTTCCGAGTCTCAGGTTGTGCAGGCCGCTCACGCGGCCAGAGCTGCGTCCTGTAGGAGTCCATCCCCTCGACCCCTGCCCTTGCCTCGTTGTACCCCCGGCCAGCCAATCGGACCCGGTAGAGACCTGATGGCACTGTGCACTCAATGGGGGGCCGACCACCTGATCCCTCGAACTTCAGACTTCCGTCTGGCACGTCGAGATCCACATCAGCAACGTGGTCCCAATTCTGCTCATCGGCGGGCGGTTCGGCCTCCCATACCTCCACACTCATCGGCGCATGGAAGTTCCACTGAACCGCACTCAGGAAGTCGATCAGGCCTTCCGATACCCCGACGAATCGACCGGAGTCGTAGGCGTCATCGAGTGCCCGCAGAACGGCATTGTGCCCCTCGGGGTCATCAGCCCACGGCTCGACGGAGTAGACGTAGAGCTGGCCGTAGTTGATCTCAACCTCAAGGTTGGTGGTGGTAGTCGGCTCGGTCATCCGCAGACTTCGTCCTTCGAGAGTGCATCGTCTTCGCCCTGGTACGGACCTGGGGCAATAGCCTCAGGATGGATGATCACGACAAGGTAGCTGTCACCGTCCTTGATCCCAGCCGTAGCATAGCGAGCCCGGATAGTGCCGCCTTGACACCGGTTTTCACGGCCCGGCACTTCCTGTTCCTGCGCTCCCTTTCCGCCTTCACTCGTGCTCGCAAATGGGTACTCATCGCATTCCCCGCCGTACAGGCGAGGAAAACTCGGCAGGCACACAAACTTGCGGTTCTGAGGCTCTGCCGCCGAGTCCTTGGTCAGCACCCCCGGCTTGCCCGCCTTCCATGCCGTCGAGATGTTGCGGGTGATGTACTTCATCTTCCGCGCATCGAAGATCATGAACTTGAGGTCGTCACACGCCTGCTGCGACAAGCTCCGATCTGGCGTGCACTTGTGCACCTGCGACGCGGCCGACGCCGCCACCATGAACTGGGTGTCGCCCTCGCCCACGAGTTCGACGCCTCCGATGAGGTTCTTGAACCCGTCGCCGATCATCGTTCCTACCTCGGGCACCGCGACTGCCACCGCAGCTACGGCCACGACTACCAGAAGTGCGCGGCTCTTGACTGACACTGCTGCCCCCAACTCCCCCTGCGCCCGATCAAATCCACGTAGACGTCAGAGACTGACGCCAGCCCAACGCGCGAAGCCCGACAACGTGTCGGTTCGACGGTGCTCGTCCCTGACCAGCACACGCAATGTCTCGTGCACCATCGGGTGATAGCGGGTTTGGGTGGGCGCGACTTCCCTCGCCTTCGCGAGTGAGGCGAAGGCCTTCCGCCGATCGCCGTGGATGAGCAGTCCGCGGGCAAGGTCGATGTAGTGGTGCCCCACACGTTCCTTTGGCGCGTCGCCGGGCAGAACAATCCGCTCGGCACGCTTGATCGCCTCGGTTCCGTCGAGCAGTTCGACGGCCAGGCCGACCGACCAGATGCCCACGTTCGTTGGACCGAAGCAGAGGCGGTAGTCGTCGCGGTCCACGCCGAGGCGCCCCGCCGCTTCCTGTGCGTGGGCGAGGTGGTCATACGCGAGGTCGCGTTGTCCCGATCGCGCTGCGGCGAGGCCGGACTTCAAGTGCAGGTTGCCCCAGGTCGCGATGGTCGGCAGGTCGTTCCCACCGATCTGGTCTTCGATCCGGGATCGACTGCGTTCGAGCAGCCTGAGTGCCGAACTCCAGTCGGCCGCGCAGATCATTTCGCCCGCACGTTGGTAGTCGCCGATCAAGACCGCCAGTTCGTCACCTGAGCGTTCCGCGGCCCACTCGTACCGGTCGACCGCGAGCGAGGCGAGGTCGATGTATCCGAGCTTGTATGCGAACTGGGAGGCCGCGTTATATGCCTCGGCTAGCAGTCCGAATGCTCGTTCCTTCGCGGAGCCCTCAAGGGTGTACGTCGCTGCTCGAAGCTCCTGAAGCAAGCCAGGGATCTCCGCGCCGAGCTTGTCCAGGTTCACGGCGTGGCGGAGCTGCGACGCCTCGTCGACCGCTTGAGCCAGGTTGTCAAGGTCTCGGACATGCACGTCGTCATCTGGCCCAATGTTGTAGGCGGCGAGTTCACGTCGAATGACCGGGATGGCCCCATGCACTCGGTGTTCCTCGCGGTTGAGCCGGGGGTAAGGCAGTTCGAGGAGATCGGCAACGCCGACGTTCAGCGCGCGGGCGCATGCTGAGACGAACGCGGGCGAGGCTGGTGTGCTTCCCTGTTCGACCTTGCGAACCAGGCTGACCGAGAAGTTGGTGCGGCGGGCAAGTTCCTGCTGGCTCCAGCCGGCGAACTTGCGCCCGTCGGCTACGCGCTTGCCCACACCGGTCATGTCGTCGTTCACGGTGGACCTCCTAACTCCTGCCTCCCACGATGCCATCCGACCTCCCCATCACCCACCCTCCGTAAGGGCCTTGTCACTTCGTTGTCACTTCGCGCACGGGTTCGTCGACACGATCACTTCCAGTGACAGCCATCGCACGGTTGGCGAGGAAGGGAGACGATTGTGCAGGTCATGGGGGATATTCAGTCCCGCTCACGTCTCCGGAGCACGTCCCTGTCTTCCGTGTTTTCCGCGACCGCCCGTCCCCTCTCCTGCGCGGTGCCGGTCGCTCCTGGGTTGAGCGGGCCGCTTCCGACCGTTGGCACTCAAGCGGCCCGCTCCCCACTCTCTCCTGCACTCGGTCTGGCCGCGAGCCGGTACGCCACAGCTCACAGGTGGCCGGTCGAATGTGTCGCCGACGAGGTGGTCATGGAGTGCGGGAGCGTGGTTGACCTCCTGGCTATGCCGATGGGGCTCGCTGGCGAGGTCAACCACCTGTTGAAGCTGCACAACCTGTCGGCACCGGTGATGGAGGTGCGCGGCGACTCCGGTTCGACATGGGCGTTCTTCTGCTCGCCGCGCTACATGACACATGGCGAACAGACGCTGAAGACACTGGCACTTCATCGCGTCGAACACTTCGGATCGGGCGCTCGCGTCCCGCTTCCCCCAAGTCCCGCATGCAACGGGCATTCGCTCAGGTGGATCGAGGAGCCCTCAGAAGTCCCGTTGCCGCATTGGGCAGCCGTCGCATCCTGCGCGCTGCGCGCGATTCGGCGTTGACCCGTGGGTGCCGAACGGCTGGCCCCAAATCGACCCACCCGACTGCACCCCCGACAGCAGCCGGGTGTCACGGGCCAGGGCGTGCGCCTGCAACGACGCGGTGCACGTCCTGGCTCGACCAACAGCACGGAGATCACCGATGGAGACCGGAGACATAGTCGAGCGCATGCACACGAAGGGCGGCTTCAGGCGGCTGCCGCTCGTCAGCGAGGAGTCCGGACAGGTCGTCGGATGGCACCTCACGCGGTTCATGCGCGGCGGCTACCTGGACATCGTGCAGGTCTGGAATGACGGACGAGCGGTATGGAGTCGACTGCTCGACAGCTTGAGCGGACCGAGCCGTATCGCAGGGGCGACCGGCTCCCTTCCAGAAGTGATCGCAGTGCTCATGCCCGAGCGCGGACGGCACGCAACGCTCGATCCCTAGTGATCGAGCAAGTGCCACACCCAAAGACCTCCGGGGCTGCGGCAGCACACATCCATATGTGCGCTCACCCAAACCGCCGCACCTGATGAGGGGGAACGGCGGGACCAGACAGTTGTCCGGTCCCGCCGTTTCATTCTGTCCAGTTAGGTCAGTCAGTCACGCGCAGCCGTGCGCGAACCTGCCAGCCGTCCTCAGCCTTCGCGAACGTCGGCTCAAGACGATCGTGCCGTGGCTCGCCGAGCTCGTGCCACTCATCGACCAGCTCGGCGAGCATGTCGTAGGCCTCATCCGTTCCGGCGGAGAGAGCCGCGCCGTTCGGCAGCACCACCGCAATGCTGTTCTGCGTGCCCACACCGATGCCCCAGCCGATCGGACCGCCGAGGCTCGCCGGAGCGTCGGTGCGTGCGAGAACGAACGCGTTGAACGCCCACCTCGCCTCGGTGTCCACAGGCAGGAACCCGTCTCGCGGCGCGGCTCCGCGAACCTGGTCGAGCAGCCGGTCAGCGACGTCTTGCGGCTGCTCGTGTAGCACCTCCGCGCTGATCCACCACGGCGGACCGCCGTCGACCAGAAGGGACGCGTTCACGTAGCGGACGGGCAACCCGAGTTCGGTGATCACCTCGGGCGCCATCTCGATGAAGCTGCCGGGGTGGAACTCGCCGGCCTCGATCGTGTCGCCGACGACGCAGCGGATCAACGCGTTGGCCGATGCGACGTTCGCGAGCTTCACCGGTGACACGATCACCGCGCCGGCCGCGGCCTGCTCGATCCACGGTGCAGGAAGCACGTGGGGCGTCGTCCACGCCACGATCCGATCGAAAGGCGCGCCGGGCACCCAGCCCGCGAAGCCGTCGGCGGCGTGCACCTCGATGTTCGTGTTGTTAGCCCGCTTGTGGAGCTGGCGTGCGCGATCGACCAACCCCGCGTCGATGTCGATCGAGACGACGTGCCCGGACTCGCCGACGGCGTTGCTCAGCAACGCGCCGGAGTAACCCGAGCCGGTTCCGACCTCCAGCACCTGCGCGCCCGGCTTCAGGTCCAGCATGCCGAGCATGCTTTGAATCCGGTCATCGGCCGAACTCTGGGGAATAGTGCCCCCCTCGTCCGTTCGAACCCAGGTGTCGTAGTCGACGGCGGCGGCAGCCGCCGTGACGATGTCGCTCACGAGCTTCTCCGTTTCAGTTCTGTTAGAGGTGAGATTTCGAGCATCGTGCGGTAGTCCGCGGTGGAGTCGGCTTCGCCGATGGGCTGGCCGTCCAGATCGCAGATCCAGGCGTGGGAGGCGAATGGGGGTGTCCGTACTCCCATACGCCAGATGACACCTCGTCGCCGGAGTGACAGCAGTAGCAACGCGACAAGCGACCGTTCCAGGCAGGCCACACGAAACGGGATCAGCCTGCTCCCGGAGTCGATCCACCTGAGGACACGTTCAGCCTCGTTCACAGCAGCAGGGCGTTTTGCCCATGCGGAAAGCCACCGCGCCACTGCGGTCACGTACTTCAGCGGAAGGCAACGAAGGGCCAGCCCCACGATCAGTGCGCAACAGGCACCGGCCAACGTGCCTGCCAAAGCCGGTCGTTCAGGCGCACCGGTTGCCATAGGCGTGCTCATGGTTTGGTCCTGACGAGCTGGATCTGGGTTAGCTCTCCGACGAGGTGTTCGAGATCCGTCTTCACCTCGTCGGGGTCGACGCCGTAGAACGCGGCGACCGCTGCCACCGCGCGCTCGGTCTCGCCGTCGTGGTCCACGAGCGCTGACCACATCGCCGACGTCGTGGAGTTGCCGAGGTGCATCTTGCCGGTTCGTTCGGACATCACCGCGAAACTGCCGTCATCGAGGATGGTGCTCGATACGCCAGGCTCAACGAGTACGCGCAAGATGCCCCTCCTTCGGACGCGGTTGACTTGCCGGACGGCTGCGCTGCGCGCGCAGCCAAAGCTCCGTGCTGACAAGCTCGTCGAACGCACCGAGTGGAATCGAAAGCCCAGCAACGCCGGTGTCAATCGTCCATCGAACAGCTTCTTCGTCGACCAGCCCGCAGGCCGCGAGCTCAGAGTTAGTGAACAAGTCGTGCAGGAAGTCTGCGTTGCGTTTCAGACCCCGGTACGCCAAACCGGAGTAGTCCCCCTTGGTGGTGCGTTGTACCAAGGATGCCGGAACGAGGTCCGCCACCGCCTCAGCCAAGAGCGGTTTCGCCCGCTCGGGTGTTGTTCTGATCCAAGCCGCAGCCGACCAGCACGACCGGATCACCTCGTTGTCCAGGTAAGGCGCGTGGTGATTCACTCCCAGCCTGGCGGCTGTGTCGGCGTACAACCGTTGGCCGCGACCGAATCCGATCAGTGACAGCCAACTCGTGGAGTCACCGATGCCGAATCTGCCTGGCACAACTGGACCAACGGCAACGCCCGCGTACTCGTGCAGCTTCGACGCCACGAGCGCACGAGCTTCGGGAGTCAGCCAATCCACCGTCCTACTGGAGCCCAGCCACGTCACCAACGTGGCCCATCCCCTCGGTGTGGATTCACTGGTCACCAACTGAACTGCGAGTGTCCGAAGGGCATCCGAGTAGCTGGTACCCCGAAGCGCGAGCCCAGCCCTGACCAACGCATGCGAAGGCAGGTTGCGGAGCTTCGCCCAGCCGAGCGCGTGGCTCCACAACTGGCGAACAGACCGAGACGCAAGATCACCGAGATACGACGGAAGGGCCATCAGCACCGCGTCCCCGCCCTCGCCGCTCAGGTGCACGTCCGATTTCAGGCCCGCGATCCGTCGCAACCACCACGTTGTCCGTGCGGCGTTCGCCGCGAACGTCGTTGGCTCATCGGGCACCAGTACTGCGTCCAGATCCGAGTACGGCAACACACTGTCGGGAATGGACCATCGAAGATGACGCAGTCCAGGAACGGTCTCAGCGATACTCGTCGCCAACGCGGAGTCTTCGACGCCCGCGGCCTCCAGCGTGATGGCCGACAGTCCGGAAGGTGTCGCCCTGGCAGCGAGAACAGCCAGCGTTGACGAATCTAGACCACCGCTGAGGTCAGCAGTGGGACGCTCAGCCCCACTGACCCTGTCAGCGACCGCATGGCGGAGAGCCAAGGCCAAGCCAGCGCCAGCCGTATGCAGATCGGATAGCGGCTCGTCGAGGTTCACCAACGGCGAGGCCTCGACCTTCCCCGTCCGCGACGCGCGAAGAGCCCAACCTGGCCGGAGGGCATGAACCCCACGCCACGGAGACCCCGTCCACCACAAGTCGGAAGCCCTTGGCACCGTCAGGTATGCCGCGAGCCAGTCAGGAGCGACGACCTTCCCTGTTGATTCGGCGAGATGACTCGCATGCGATCCGAGCAGCAAGTCACCATCAAGGGTGTGCGTGTAGAACACCACACGCTGACCGGCGAGATCGCCGATCACGAACGCATCATCCGGTCCCACTGCGATCAACACGCAGCTACCACCCACACCTGACAGTGCATCAAGTTCGCCTCTGCCGACTCGGCGCGCCACACTCGCCAGTTCGGCATCAGTTGCGCCGCAGTAGCCGAGCACCATCAGCCGACAGTTCGGCGCATCGACCCTGCGAACCTGATCAGCAGGGCCAGACTGGCCGTGCGACAGCTGCAACCACGCAGCGTCCACAACGGACCAGTCTGGACCTTCCACTGCTGCGGTGCGGTGAAAGCTACGGTCGGCGGGACCCGCCAACCACCGCACGACGACGGTCGATCAGTAGTAGTACTTGTTCATGTCGGCGGTGTCGTCCGCGCCAGACCCGTTGGTCAAGGCGACAACCCCACCAGCCTCGGTGATCGAGGGCTTCTCGTACTTCTCGTTGCTAACAGACCCGCTCGGGGTCCAAGTACCGGCCGACATGGCCATTCCTTCCCCGTGCGCTCACCCACGACGGATCTTGGCGAAGCTCCCTCAGGAGCGCAACCCGCGAGCCCGCATGTAACCCGTTTGGGCCAGCAAGATCCACCCGGCGACGCCTGCGCGCTAGACCGCGCGCAACTACACGCCTCGCCGCACTCACATCATTCGCAACCGAACGCAATTAGATACATACGAATTCAATACAATCGACGTGATGCGTATCACGCACGCATCAGGGCAACCTGAATGCGATTACTTCCGCGGACGCAAGTATTCACGTTCGTCCATTCAGGACACAATGTCACTATTCGGTCCCGAATCAAGTAGATCATGCTCCTCACGTTGCGGTGTTGATCACTGTACCGACGGTGACCAGCGCGTTTCGCTTGACAGATCAACAAGCAGCGGGCATGTTGGAATGATCGTCAGCCGCCCAGGGGGTGGGCGGCGTGAGGGCCTGGGGGGCTCATGAGGAAGAGGCGTCGTCGTCGGCGCGGCTCACGAGCGGAGGAAGCGATGTTGTCGGTTTGGCTGGCGGAGATAATGTTCGCCGGATACCTGCGGGTATCCGGCGGATAAGTCCCGCTGACCGAATCCGCAATCGCTTTATGGCCGCTGGGGGCGGCCTCCGCAATGTCTACGAAGAACAGCACCACTGTGTCCGCTGCTGGCTCGGTCGCGCTGGACGACCTGGCCCAGACCGTCGAGCTGCTGCGGATCGTCGAAGAGTCGATCAAGAGTCAGAGCAAGGTCAAGGAAGAGCTGCGCTCCCAGTTGAAGGAGCGCCTGGGCGAGCTGGTGACGGGCACGATCAACGGGTTGGCCGTGGTCGAGTACACCAACGATTCGCGGGTGTTCACCTCGCCGAAGCTGGTTCAGGAGAGGTTCCCGGATGTCGCGCGCATGTGCGAGGACATCGTGCCGGTGCGCAAGTTCAAGTTGCTGCCTGCCGCGTGAGCACCCGGAGGAAGTCCGACCGGTCTCGGGGGATCGGTCGGGCTCGCTCTGGGGATGCCCCGGCCGTGCTGGGTGATCTCGCCGCTGAGATCGCCGAGCACCTGATCGGCCTGCCGCTGGACTACGGCACGACCATCGAGCAGATCGCCGCACTCCTGGCCGCCGAGCCACGCAACCGCGGAGCTGTGTGCGCGGTGACGGCCGTCATCGTCAACGACGCGTTGGCGGACCCGTTCCGTGAGACGACGTCGAACCGTTGGCGTGCGCGGATTCCGGCGTGGGTGGCGCCGCCGATGGTCGGTGTGACCGTGCGCCGCATGCTCTCGCTTGATGTCCTCGTGCGGACCGGCCGTTACGTGCGTTCGACCGACAGCAAGGGCAAGAACGGGGGGAAGTTGATGCCGATCTACGCGCTCAATCTCGCCGCGCCCGCGCTGATAGCGGCTCGCACCGCCGAGCAGTCCGCCGCCTGACCTTCTCTTCTTCGTTGCCGCGCACCGTCGCGCGGCTATCTCGTGCTGTCCGCACACAGTGATTCTTGTTATGGGGGAACGAAACCGTGGCACGCGACCACGCCCGCTTCTACCTGTCCATGTGGGATGACCCGGACTTCATCGCCCTGTCCGCGCTCGCCAAGCTCGTGTACGTCCAGTTGTGCATGCAGCGCAAGCTGTCCTACTCCGGTGAGCTCACCGTCTCGGTGAAGCGCTGGGCCAAGGCGCACCCGGACCAGGACACCGACAGCGTCCGGGCGGCGCTGGCCGAGCTGGACGCCGCCCGCTTCATCGTGGTGGACCACGACACGGACGAGCTGCTGATCCGGTCGTTCATCCGCTCGGACAAGCTGTTCAAGCAGCCCAACGTGTTGCGGGCCGCGCTGCGGTCCGCGTTCGAGATCGAGAGCCCGCTTCTTCGCCGTGCGCTGGCGTCCGAGCTGCGGCGGTTGCCGGTCGAGATCACCGGGCCGTCGCCGGCCGTCGCCGCGGACGAGCTGGAGGCGGGCGCGCGCGAGCTGCCCGCGTCGGTCATGGCCGCGATGACGCAACGGGGCTCGACCCGCACCGCGCCCACCCCAACCGCGCCCGCCACGAGCACGGGCGGGACGGTCGCCACCGGCTCGGCGCCCGCGCTCGACACGGCACCGCCGACCGTGACCGCACCTGCGGCGAACGGTTCGGAGAACCCTTCCGGGAACCCCTCGCCGAACCCTTCCGCGAACCCTTCGCCGCGAGGTCGGGGAGAAGGGAGTAGGGAGATGGAGACTGGAGAACTTCGTCTTTCGTTGGTTGAAACTCCAGTGGGTGTCCCCGCGCCTGCGCCTGCGCACACGAGCGCGGACACGCCCGCGCCCGCGCGTACACGCGAGGCCGCGCCGGACGCCGGGGAATCCGCCGATGCCGCCGCCCTCGCCGATCCGGATCGCGTACTCGAGGCGTCTTCGGTGCGGCAGCTGCGCCGCCAGGAAGCCGAGCGTCTGGTGACCCTGCACAGCCCACGCCAGCCCCGGCAGGTTCTCGACCGGCTGCGCGGCGAGGTGATCGGGCTGCTGCGCGACCAGGTCGAGCCCGCGGCCATCGCGGAGGGTCTGCGGCTGTGGGCGGGCAAGCGCCTGGCCGTCTCGATGCTGCCGGAGCTGGTCGGCGAGGTGATGCGCGCCCGCACCGTCAACGCCACGCCGCAGGATCGCCAGCGTGAGCGCGTGATGGCGGCGACCTGGGAGGCGATCCGGGCCGACGCGATCGCCGAGGACGACCGCAGCCCGATCGGCCTGGCGGTGCGCGACGAGCTGCCCGCCCACGCCGATGCCGCGACGCTGGACGCGATCCTGGAACGCGCGCTGCACGAGACCACCGGTCTCGGCACGCCCGACCCGGCCGAGCTGGGGGCGGCGGCGTGAGCGACCGCAACGCGCAGCAGCTCACCCGCAACGCCATGCGGGCGCTGCTGGCGCACTACCGGATCACGCCCGGCGACACCGCGCCCGAGGACGTGGTGACCGAGTGGCTGCGGGAGCTGCGCGGCCGGAGCGTCGGTGAGTGCCACGCCGCGTTGAGCTCGTTGCCGCTCAACCGGGTCCAGCACGTGACGGCGGGCGAGGTGGCCCGGCTGATCACGCTGGCGCGGTCTCGGCCGGCCGCCACGGGCACGCCGAGCTCAGCCCGGCCACCTCGACCGCGCGACCGGGCCGCCGACAAGGCGGCGGGCGCGCGCGGCATCGGCACGGTCTACGAGCTGATGGGCTGGACCGGCCACGAGAAGCACGCTCTCGCCCGCACGGTGCCGTGCCCGTTCTGCAGGGCCTCGGCCGGTGTCCCGTGCAGCCCGCTGACCCGCAACCGCCTGCGCCAGCGCGAGATCCGCGACCGCGAGACCCGGATGCACCCGTCCCGCCTGCGCGCCGCAGAGGAACGCAAGCGCGCCAACTCCACTTCGTCCGGCGCCGCCGCGTCCGGCACCACGCAAGGAGCTTCCGCATGACCGCCGCACGCCTGTACGCCGCTGACGAGGTTGTCCACACCGACACCGACATTGTCCCCAGGTTTGTCCCCAGCCGTGACGAGGCCGCGACCGCGCGCCTGGCCTGGGAGGTCGCTGTGGACCAGCTCGTCCGGCCCGGCCTGCACACCGTGCACCGCGCGAACGGCACCACCGAGACCGCCGAGGTGCTGACCCTGCTGCGCCAGGTCGAGGAAGCCGTATTGCCCGGCTCGGCGGTCACCGGCAAGCCGTCGCAGGGTTCCCGGCCTCCGGCGAGCCTGGGCGCGCTGTCGCTGCTGGCCTCGATCCGCCGCGAGGTCCGGCAGTGCTGCCGCACCCACGACCACCCGCAGTGGACCACGCTCACCGAGCAGGTGCGGGCCTGGGCCGAGCACGCCGAGCACTGGCAGCACGCCGCCCCGGACTACGTGGTCTGGGCCGCCGAGGAGTCCACGCGGTGGGTCGCGCAGGCCCGCCAGCTCCTCGACCCCGAACCGCGGCTTCCGCTGCGCGGGCGGGCCTGCCCGGTCTGCCGCGTCGACGTCGTACAGGTCTGGTCCGACGACGAAGGCGACTACGTCCGCCGCCCGGCACTGCGCATCGACGCCGACCAGGTGGAAGCCGTATGCGCCGCCTGCGGGCAGCGGTGGGGCCTGGACGTCTGGGCGCAGCTGAACACGATGCTGGACCAGCAGCTCACCCACGAAACCCTCGCCGTGACCGGGAACACACTCGGTGACGACGCCGAGTAGTTGACCTTCAGTCGTTTCAGTCGGCATAATGGTCAGCACTGGGACACGTGTGCCCAGAACCCCCCAACCCGATGCCCGTCGCACCTCCCCCCGGTGCGGCGGGCATCGTGGCGTTGCCGGATACCGCGTCAGTACGGCGGCTCCACCTCGCCCTTCTGCCGCTTCTTCGTCTGATCGCTCCTAACGAAGTGCTGCATGGCGATCGTGCCGACACGCGGCACGTGGACTTCGTAGGTCACCAGCCCGAGCCACAGCGTCGGCGCCATGCGCACCGCGAAAGGCACCTCGGCCACGGCCAGGCCGTCCAAGCTCATCCCGCGTGCCGACGCCGGCCAGATCGAGTCGGACGCGCCGAGAAGCGAGCGCCGCACCTCGCCCAGGTCGACCCAGGTCGGCTGTGGCTCGTCGTAGACGTGCAACAGCTTCTTCCTCGACCGCTCCACTTGCTCGAACATGCGTTCGATCGTGCGTCACCGACCTAACCGGACGCAACTCACGCGACCAACAGACCTTCCAGTCCCGAAGACGCTGGCGCCCGTCCCCGCCGCCGTCTTCGCCCGCGGGCGGCGGCGCACCGCTGCACGTCGTGACCGTTCCCCGTCACGCCGAGCGCGACGCCGCCGCCCGCCTCCCCTCACGCCTCGTCCCGCGGACCCATGCCGGCCGCCTCGTCGAGGGTCGCTCGTCGCCGAGCCGCCCGCCGACGCTAACCACGGCGCACCTATCCGGCCGCGCTCGACCCGATGGGAACCCGATTCTCAGCACGTGGTCCGAGTAAAGAATTTCCTTGGTGCACGTCCACCTATTTCCGCTGGTCAGAAATGTGCGCGACACACTCTCAAAAACAGTTTCTTGAATACGCTCCATTCGCTTGCCCGATTCCATGAATTGGGAGATCATGGTTTTGCAAGTGAGTCAGCCCCGGTGCTAGCACACCGGATCTGATCAGGAATGAGAGGAAAACCAGAGGTTATGAACCCTAGGAAGACTTTGGCCGTCCGGATATCTGCCAATCCGGATGAGAGGCTGTTTGGGGCAGGGTGCTTTGAGAGTGCCGATGTTCAGAACCTGCCGGATCTGTGCCAGATGATGTTGAACAACATCATGGCCATGTCCGAGGACAAGTTCAGCATCCGGTACTACCCCAACAACCATGTTTCGCTGGTTGTGGGCAATGCCTACCCGCTTGAGAAGGGCTGGGAGTTCTACACCCCCGGTACCGATGCCCCTGATGAGGATGGGTCGCTGGGCGGAATCTACGAGTCCGCCATCAATCAGTACAACTGGTTCTGCCCGTGGGACATGGAGAACCCCGCACTCCGCCGATTCACCCTGTGCGGAATCCGGTTCCTGGGCTTCCCTGACTCCAAGGACATGACCGGGGTGGGCAAGGTAGTCAGCCTGACCACCGACTGTGACTGCCAGCACCGGACCGTCCGGACCGCCCGCTAACAAGGGCAGAGGACCGGGGGTGAGCACTCACCCCCGGTCCGTGTCCGGGAAGGCCCACCATGTCCAACAAGGACGATACCGGCCGGAAATACGGGGCGTACTACGGCCGCACCCGGCTGATGAGTTTTGCCGAGCTGACCGAATGCATGTACCGAGTACTCACGCGGTCGGCCGATTCGGTCACCGTGCCGACCGGTACGGATTTCGCGCTCTGGCACAACGGCGAACAGAACATCGTGGTGAAGGTCATGAACCTGACCGACGATTTCCTGTTCATCGCACCGGGTTTGCACACGTGCGAGGCGGAAGAACTTCACAACTCGATTGAGGAGTTCTTCGAGAAGTTCAACTGGACCCATCCGGACGACGGATTGGATCGGCGGTTCTTCTGCACCGTGCATCTCCTGAGTGAAGCACAGCAACGCGCGCGCGATCACCAGCCGGGGCTGTTCTTGTCCGCAGCCAAGTCCTGACCGCCGCTTTGTCACCGAGGACGCCAGGCCGAAAAGAAAGGCCCTGGCGGCTGCTAGCACAGCCCCAGGGTGTGGTCTGGCGTCCTCGCGGAGCGAAAACCGAAACGGAAACTCCGAGAGGACGTCTGACGTGGGTGAGAGTACTCCACCGCTGGACGCGTTGTCTGCCGCCGAGGCGGGCGAACGCTACCTGTACGCGGTCAACCTGAGTGACCAGCAACTCACCGCCCTGCACCAGACCTTGAGCCTGGACACGCACGTGATGAACGTGCTGTGCCTGCTGTATCTGGATCTGGGAACCGCGATGGTGCGGGAGCGCACCGATCCGATGGCCGTCTACCAGTGCCGAGAGTACGGATGGGTGAGCGGGGACACCCGGCTCAAGCTCACCGCCGAGGGCCTGGCGGCGTGGTGGCAGTGGAAGAACGCCGTCACCCCTCACCGGCGCGACCCGCGCTTTCAGCAGTTGTGGCAGGACGTGACCGGATGGTGAACAAGCACACCGCCCCCGATGCCATCCCGGCCGTGCACCCGGACGCGCAGAGCGTTCCGGCGATGCGGGGCACCGACGAGCGCCCAGCGCTCGTGCAGGACGAGCGGCCCGTCGAACCCGGCCCCATCACCCGCGACTCCAAGACCTTCCTGAAGCTGGCCGAGGACACGCAGGTGCGCCGGGTCCTGTGGATGTTGGCCGTGGGCTTCACCTGGCCGTGGCTGCTGGAGGACGCCACGACACCGGCCGCCCGGAACCGGGCGATCAGGCGCGGGCTCGTGGCCCCGCCCGTGGGTGCGCGGGGAGCCGAGCTGGTCCCCTACCACCTCACCGACGCGGGCCGCGCCGAGCTTCTGGCGTGGGTACAGGACATCACCCCGCACCGGGGCGTGCGCGACGTGGACGTGCTGTGGATCGAGGTGACCGCGAGATAGGCCCGCCCGGCGGCGGCCGTCCTGGTCGCCGCCGGGCTTTCACCGATCACATCGTGTTGACGCACAAGGGGAAAGTCGTTGACGAACAAGATCGTGTACATCCGGATGAGCAGTGACCCCAGGCCGACGTGCCCGTGTGGCCTGTTCCACAGCCTCGAAGCACAGCAGACGTGGGCGGAGCGCGCGGCCGAGCTCACCGGGTACGGCGCGGGCGTGCGGGGAGCGACGGCCGAGCGCGCGACGATGCTGCGCGCACAGCTGGAACGTGACCGCCGGGCGGTGAACGTGTTGGGGCTCATCGCAAGCCTCGACGGTGACGCCGCGCTCGTGAGGCTGGCCACCACCGCCGAGGAGGTGATGGACCTGCTCACCCGCGACATGCTGAACTACTGCCGCGAACACAACCGATTCTCTGTGACGATGATCGGCTACGCCGTCGGCTGGACGTGGACCCTCACGGAATCCGAACTGGCGCGCATCGAACGAAACCTCAGGATGCGCGCGATCGTCCGCCAGGCGCTGACGCGGATTCAGGACAGGCGTGCGCACGACGACAATTGATCACGAGGGCTCGACGGTGCGCGGGTTGTCCGGCAGGATGGCACGCGTTCCTCTGTGAGCTGGTGAGACAACACGCATGAGGACACGGAAAGGCCTGCGAACCCCGTTCGCAGGCCTTTTCTTTTCCCGCGATCCGTCGCTGAAGATCGTAAAACAATGCGTTAACCCATTCGTCGTCACTTTGTCTGGGAACTCCCCGAATTGCTTGTGAGGGCCGGAAATGCCGCTATGTTTGTGGTGTCTCCCGCTCACACCGAACAGCACCACTGAATGAGTGCTGTCCGAGCAATCAGAGGAAATCCGAACAATGACCACACCGGTTGACCCTGCCCAGAAGACCCCTGCCGCCAAGCCTGCCACCAAGGCCGCTGCAAAGCCCGTAGCAGCCAAGCCTGCCGCTAAGGCCACCAAGGCTCCCGCCAAGGCCCCGGCAAAGACTCCGGCAGCCAAGGCCCCGGCTCAGGCTCCGGCCAAGCCAGCAGCCGCCAAGGCCCCGGCTGACAAGTCCAGCAGCACCAAGGCCGCACCCGCCAAGGGCACTCCCGCCAAGGCCGAGGCCAAGGCCAAGCCGGTTGCCGTGGTGGAGCCGATCAAGCCGGGGAAGGACGCCTGGGCGCGGCTCGCGACTCAGGTCAATGGCTCCCGCTCGGTGACCGAGCTGCTGAAGAAGGCCGAGTTGTCCGGCTGGAACGTGAAGGTGCAACCGGCGGTGACGCTGGCCGAGACGGACAACTGCACCGAGTGCGAGGCCCCGGCAGGCGAGAAGCACAAGAAGAACTGCCTGATGCTGGAGGACGTCCCCAACGACACCGGCCTGGTCGACCCGGAGCACACGGCCGTGCCGCTGGAGATGGACAACACGTGGGGGCTGGTCCGCCCGCACCCCGACGCCCCGCACCGCCGGAAGTTCATCAGCTCCACCAACTCGAACAAGGTGCCGGTTCCGATCGAGGTCCGGGGCGAGATGCTGACCTCGATCATGAAAGACACCAAGGCCAAGACCGGACCGGCCGGACCGTTGTGGAACGACAAGGCCGCGTTCGCCAGCATCCGGATTCCCGAACCGCTCATGGTGGGTGGCAAAGACCCGGTTGAGTTCCGGGTGGTCCTGCTCAACTCCCTGGTGACCGCCCGCAGTTCCAAGCTCATCATCAGCCCGGTCCGTGTGGCCACGCAGACCGTCCACCCGGTCGAGTTCCTGAAATGCCCCAACCACATCAACCTGAGCGCCACCGATGACGCGGACAAGCGGATCACCGAGACCAGTACCGGCCTGGACCTGCTCCACACCTACACGCAGTGGTTCACCGAATCCGCTGAGGCCCTGTACGCGCGGACACTGACGGCGGACGAGTTCAGCCAGTTCTGCAACACCTTGTTCCCGTACCCCGGTGACACCGGCACGCACGCCAAGCGCACCCGTCACCAGATGTGCATCAACCTCATGAGGATCATGTTTGAGGGCAAGGTGGACATCACCGAGAACATCGCGGGGACGGCGTGGGGAGCGCTGCAAGCCGCACTCACCGTGTGCCAGCAGTTCGACACCGAGACCGGTGAGACCGAGACCGACCGTGCGATGACCGCGTTGTTCACCGACAAGAACAACCCGAGCAAAACCGCCTGGCAGCTCGCCCGCCGGTTCGTGAAGGTGAGCTAGCCGCCCGGACCGCACAACCGAACACCGAACAGCCCCGGCATCCCCGATGCCGGGGCTGTCTCATGTCCGGGGGTGGCCATGCCGTCCCGTGCCGCCCGCCCGTGCACCCGTCCGGGGTGCCCGAACACCACCGCTACCGGTGGTCACTGCCAGCCGTGCCGTTCCCGTGGCCGCCGTGCGCACGGGACCAGCGCGCAGCGTGGCTACACCGCTGGCCACCGGTCCCGGTTCCGTCCCGCCGTGCTGGCCCGTGACCTGGTGTGCCGCTGTGACCGCCTGGACTGCCCTGCTCACACCGGCCGCCCGTGCCAGCAACCGGCCACCGTGGCCGATCACTGGCCGCTCACCCGCAGGGAGCTGGTAGCCGCTGGCCTGGACCCTGACCACCCTGCCCGTGGCCGTGGTCTGTGTGCCCCGTGCCATGCCAAGGCCACCGCCACCGATCCCCGGACCCGAGGAGGGTGGAACAGCCCGTGAGCCACGCCGCCGACGCCGCCCGCTCGGGCCGCACGCCACCCCCAGGGGAGGGACCCTTCCGCCGCGCAACGGGGCACAAGCCACTGAGGGCCGTTTGTCTGGGGTCAAGTTTTGCCGACGGCCGAACCCACGTCCGCGGAGCCGACCCGTGACCGCCGACGCCGGCCGCGACCCAGACGAATTGCTCGACGAGATCGAGCAGGCCGCCGACCAGGTGGCCGCGTGGACCGCACGCTGGGAATCCCTTGTACGCCAAGCCGTGCAACGTGGCATCGCGCAACGGCGGATCGCACCTCACGCGAACGTCGCGCAGTCCACGGTGTCCCGCCTGGCCGCCCGCGCGCACTCCCCCACCGACCGCCGTTCGTGATGCGCCACGCATCACACGATGCACACCGCATCACACGACCTGGAGGTGACCCGCTGCCCATCGAGATCGACGGCATCACGAGCTCCGAGCAGATCCGCGCCGAGCTCGCCGCCGAAGGAAAACCCGTTTTGCTCGGCTTCAGCCGGGGCAAGGACAGCATCGCCGCGTGGCTGGCGATGCGCGAAGCCGGGATCGAAGTCGTCCCCTACCACCTGTACCTGGTGCCGGGTCTGCGGTTCATCGAGGACAGCAGGAAGTTCTACGAGGACTTCTTCCAGACCCCGATCCTGAACCTGCCGCACCCGACGCTGTACCGGTGGCTCAACAGCCTGCTGTTCCAGCCGCCGGAGCGGGCGGCGGTGATCGAGGCCGCGCAGCTCCCGGAACCGACGTATGAGGAAGTCGCGGACATGATCCGGGAAGACCTGGGCCACGCGGGCGCCTGGAACGCCGACGGTGTGCGCGCCGCGGACTCGCCGAACCGGCGGATGGCGATGGTCACCCACGGCCCGAAGCGCGACAGCGTCCGCAAGGTCAGCATCGTGTGGGACTGGCGCATCGCTGACGTCCGCGACGCGCTCAAGCGCCACAACTGCCCGCTCCCAGAGGAATACACCTGGTTCGGCCGCAGCTTCGACGGCCTGGACTTCCGGTTCCTCGACCCGATCCGCCAGCACGCGCCCGACGACTACGAGCGGATCTTGCAGTGGTTCCCGCTCGCCGACCTGGAGGTGTTCCGCCGTAACCTCGCCGCCTGACCCCAACGCCGATCTCCTGGCACAGCTCAAGTCCACCGCCGTACTCGGCGGCCCCAGCTCGAACGCCGACCTGCTGGCGCAGCTCAACGCCGAACCCGAGCCCGATCCCCTGGCCGACGTCGAGTACTCCGGCGACCTCGCGGCCGACGCCGGCGCCGAGCTCGACGCGCTCGCGATCGGGTTCCGCGAACGCACCAAGCGCGAAGACGAGCGCTTCCGCCTCGCCACGGACTCCGAGTTCTGGTTCGCCTTCTGCTTCAAGTCGCGTGAGGAGAAAGACGCGTTTCTCGCCGCCGCGCGCCTGATGCACATCGGAGACAAGTACCTCGACGGCCGAGCCGCCGCCACCGTGCTCGGCGTCGACATGCCCACCACCGACACCGGAGAGGAGTGATTCCATGCGTCGTCGCCTCGGCCGCATGGTCGCGGGTGCGTTTCGACGCATCACGCGCCGCGCGTCCAGCCCGTCCCGAAGCCGTAGCTCGGGTTCTTAGCCCGCCGCGCAGGAGGGCGTCCCCATCGTGTGCCGCACAACGTCAGCGACATGTTGTGCGGCCACGTTTGGGTCCTCGTGTTCCCAGAGCGTCAAGAGCGTCCAGCCGACGCTTTCAAGAGCTTCTCTATTTCGAGCGTCTCGTATGACGTTCCGCTCGACTTTCGCTTGCCAATAGGCGCGATTGGTTGCTGGCTCTCGGTAGTGCTGTGGACACCTATGCCAGAAACAGCCATGAACCTCGACGGCAACTTTGGCCCGACGGAAGACAATATCGGGCTTGAAACGTACTTCCGGCAGAGGCTTCACGTGAAGTCGGTAGCGTAGACCCATCGCGTGAAGCGCTCGCCGAATAGCGACCTCCGGCTTGGTGTGACGACTCTTGTTTGCGCGCATGACTCTGCGCGCAGATTCAGAAGAAGCCCAAGCCTCATAACCCACGTTGACGCCGTCCTTACAGAACTTTCGCCACTTGCTCGGCGACTCTCTGAGCGAGAAGCGGCGGAACACAGTTGCCGAGCTGCGCCTGAACTGAGTTTCGCTTTCCGACCAGTTCAAAAGAGTCAGGGAAGGTGAACAGCCTCTTGACCTCTGGAACCCGAAGCCGCCGACCTTCCCAGTGGAACGGACCTACGTAAGGTCCAGGTTGGGCTTGAATCGTGGGAGACGGTTTGTTGGGATCGAGCTTCAACAAGAAGGACCAGTACTTCGAGCGCCACTCAAAGACCGGGTCTGGGTGGTCCTTTTCCTTCGTGTAGAACAGATAGTTCTGACCCGGAGGAATGTCTGGCAAGAGGTGTCCCCAACGCCCTCCGACCTCTTCGGTCGGTTCGGGGTCAGACACAACGCCCTTCAACGCTTCGCCAGCGGTGACGTGAGGCCTCTCAGCGTTGCCGGTCGCACGCCGCTCCCAGCTGCCGCCGTGAGTCGCCGTCGGCAGAACGGGCATCTTCTGCCCCTTCGGCACGCCGATGATGAACAGTCGTGGCCTAGCCTGAGGCACACCGAAGTCTGCTGCGTTGAGAACG
This sequence comes from Lentzea aerocolonigenes, assembly GCF_000955955.1. GTDB lineage: Bacteria > Actinomycetota > Actinomycetes > Mycobacteriales > Pseudonocardiaceae > Lentzea > Lentzea aerocolonigenes_A. Next base: position 36,000 of record NZ_JYJG01000059.1, on the reverse strand, counting down.
CGCCAAGTGAGCTCATATCCTGCCTCATCGATTTCACGAAGCAGGCGATCAAACGCGGGCTTACTCGCCTTGTTGTTGTACGTCAGCGCGTAGACGTTCTCAAGAATGAAGGCCCTAGGTCGCGCTTCACGCAACACGCGAGTGTATGCCTGGAGGAGGCTCGCATCCGGGTCGAGCCCAGCCCTCTTCCATTCGAGCCAGAAGCCAGATTTCGAGAAGGGCGTGCAGGGCGGGCCACCGACGAGCAGGTCCGGCCGCTCACCTTCGCCAAGACCCGCAGCCGCGAGGATTTCTTCCGTCTCGACGTTGAGAATGTCGTTCTGCAAGACCGGAGACTTCAGGTGGATGAAGTTCTTCTCCATAGTCATCACAGCGTCGCGGTCGCGTTCCACTGCGGCACGAACTTCAAATCCAGCGTTTTCGACGCCGAGGTCCAACCCTCCAGCACCCGAAAATAGCGATATTCCTACTCCGCCAGTCATGTTGCCCATTATGCCAGAAGAATCCTTCTACACCAAGCCGACACGCCGCGAAGTTTTAGTCTTCCAAGGGCAACTGTGCTGTTTGACCCCTTAGTTGTTCGATCTCTTGCTGTTGCTTCTGAACGAGCCTGGCGAGCTGTTTCTGAACCTGCGCGCTGATCTTGAATGGGTAAGCCCGCCAGAACCTATAGAACTCGGCTGGCGTGGAAAATTCGCCTCGGCCGTCACGGAGCGCAGCAATTGACTCGACCGCGCCCAGATACTCTCGCGTAGTTGAGGAACGCTGCTTGCTTGCGATCTTCCAAGGCTGCTGGACGATGATCTCCATGTCCTGTACGCGAGCCTTGGAGTCGCTGTCGAGCGTGTAGATAATGATGATGTCGAGGTGGCTCCGATAGTCGTTGAAGGTCCTCATGGTTCCCGGCCAATGCAGGTCCGGCCACTTAAAGTAGGTGTTTCCGGTGTAGAGCGTGATGCGGCTCTGGGTCTTTGACTTATTGGTGTCGCCCCTGCGGGCAACCTTCACATCTACGGCGTGATAGCTGCCGCCGAAGGCCGGGCCAGAAATCTCAAGATCAGGGTAGCCACGCTCAGTGCCCCGCGTGTGCTCTGCACCTTCGGTTGCGTCGAGGCGGGTGAGCAGATAGTCGACGATGGAGACTTCGAGGATGTTGGCCAGCGCGGCTGGCTCCTTGGGGAGCGGCAGCAAGTGATCGTGCTCGTGCAGCAGGCCTTCCAGCTGGTCGGCTGAGCTGGCGGCGATCGGCCAACGAGCTGATGGGCTGGTCTTCCGGAAGATGCCGAGCACGTCGAACGTGTAGTGCTCCAGTTCCTCGCGAAGCCATTGCTCAAGATCACTATGGGCTGGCATGCGCCAAGCTTGGCAGACGGGCGATGTTGGTGTGCCTCGGACGTGCGAACTCACTTCTCGACGGCTCGTAGTCCTATGGGGGCGCCTATGGGAAAGCGTGGCCCGGCTGCCAAGCCCACTGCTCTGCGTGTCCTGCACGGTGACCGGGCCGACCGGATCAACGCCGACGAACCCGAGCCTCCCGAGGACGAAGTACGTTGCCCGGACTGGGCGTCCGACGACGCTCGCGCGATCTGGCAGCGCCTCGCCCCCGGTCTGGAGGATCGGGGTGTGCTGACCCCCTGGGATGTGGACGCGTTCCTGGTGCTGTGCGAAGCGTTGGCCCGCTACCGCTCCGCCACCCAGCTCGTGAACGGCTCGGCGTTGCTCGTGCAGGGCGGTTCGGGGTTGATGAAGAACCCGGCGTTGCAGGTGCAGGCTGAGGCCGAGCGCACCTTCTTGCAGTTCGCCGCCCGCTTCGGGCTCACGCCGTCGGATCGGCAGTCCATCAAGGTCGAGGTGGGCCGCGATGGCAACAAGGGCGGCGCGGAACGCCTCCTCTCCTAAGGCTCCCAGCAAGGCCACGAAGTCATCCCCGCGGCTTCCCGTGTGCGGCCGCGAGTTCGACGGATCTCGCTGCCGCAAGCGCGGCACCCACTTCTGCACTCCGCGCGCCGATCACGCCCAGGCGTTCGCCGAGGAAATCTGCGTCCACACGAAGGACCGGTGGGCGCGCAAGCCGTTCATCCTCGCGCCGTGGCAGCGGGACGACATCGTCCGGCCGTTGTTCGGAGAGGTCCGCTGGGACCCCGAATCCGGGTCCTACGTGCGCCGCTACCGCATCGCGTGGATCGAGATCGCCCGCAAAAACGGCAAGAGCGAACTCCTCGCGTTCATCGCGCTGTACATGCTGGTCGGCGACGGCGTGGAGTCCGCGGAGATCTACGGCTGTGCGCGCGACACCGAGCAGGCGCGGTTGGTGTTCAACGTCGCGGCGCGGATGGTCAAGCTCTCCCCGGTGCTGTCTCGCCGGTTGCGGGTGGTCGAGCACTCGGCGCGCATCGTCGACGAGCGCACGAACTCGGTCTACGTGGTCGTGCCCTCGGACGCGCTGGGCAACCTCGGCTCTAACCCCTCGGCCGTGATCTTCGACGAGGTATTGACCCAGCCGAACGGCGACTTCTGGCACGCGATGCGCACCGGCATGGGCACCCGGCTTGAGCCGCTGCTGATCGCAGCGACCACCGCGGGCAACGACCCGACCAGCTTCGCCAAGGCCGAGCATGACGAGTGCGTGAAAATCGCCGAGAACCCCGACCGTGCCCCGCACCGCTTCGTCTACTTGCGCAACCTCGACCCCGACGCGAACCCGTGGGACGAATCGAACTGGCACCTGGCCAACCCCGCGCTGGGTGACTTCCTCTCACTCGAGGCGCTGCGGGAAGAAGCGATCGAGGCCCGCAATGATCCGGCCAAAGAGAACGTCTTCCGCCAGTTCCGGTTGAACCAATGGGTGTCGCAGTCGTCGCGGTGGATGCCGATGCACGTCTACCTCCTGTGCACCGGCACCGACTCGACGCCACCGGCCCGGCTGCGGCAGCTGCACGCCGGCCGCCCCGCGTGGGGTGGCCTCGACCTCGCGTCCAAGATGGACCTCACCGCGTGGTGCCTGATCGTCCCGACCGGGATCGACGGCCACGCCTCAGCATTGTGGCGGTTCTGGCTGCCAGAGACAGCGGTCGCGCACCTGGACAAGCACACCGAGGGCAAGGTCTCCCAGTGGGTTGACCAGGGCTGGATCACGACCACGGACGGCGAGGTCATCGACTACGACGTCATCGAGAACGACATCACCGCAGACACCGGCCTGGTACGCGTCGCCGACATCTCCTACGACGAGTGGTCCGGCGAACCCGTCCGCCAGCGCCTCGAACGCCGCACCGGCGTCCCCATGTACCCAGTCGCCCAGACCTACAAAGGCATGACCCACGGTATGACCGAACTTATGGCCCTGACCAAGTCACGCGGCTGGTCGCACCACGGGAACCCCGTCGCCGAGTTCTGTTTTGACTCTGTGGAGGTTCGCCACCCACCTGGCGAACCCGACCTCATCCGGCCGGACAAGCCCGAACGTGGCAAGACAGGTAAGCGCATCGACGCTGTACCAACAGCTGCAATGGCGGTAGGCGGCTGGAAGCTGCGCGGCTCAAAGATCAAGAAGTCGTCCCGGATGGTGGTCCTCGGATAATCGCGTTCTTGCCGTGACTGCCGGAGCTAGAGTTGCTACGTGACCGGCAAGATCGTCTTTCCTGAGCCATCGGTTGACCGCGACGGACCTCTTGGCTGGGCCGAGCCTGGCGTGAACTTCTACCTGGAGTCCACCCGCCCCCAGGCTGTCGCCGCGCGCGCGTGGATCAATGCCGCATACCAACGGTTCCCCGACGACGAAAAGGGGACATTCGCAGGCCGCTTGCGCAGTGCCGACGAGACACAGCACTACACGGCCATGGACGAGTTGTTCGTGCACGATCAGCTAATAAGAGTTGGTCGCGTCGTTCACGAGGAAGACGGAAAAGGGCCGGATTTCCGTATCTACCGGGAGGACACCTACGTCGGCGCGGTCGAGGTTTGCTCCCTGTTCGAGAACAGGGAATGGTTCCAGGCACGGCAACGACACGCGAGAATTGCCGACGAGCTACAAAAACATATTCCGCTCGAACAGTGGTATATCACCTTCGACCTGGTCCGCCTCCACCAACAGCCGTCACTCAAACGAATCGCCACATGGGTAAAGCAGCAGATGGCCGCGCTTCCTTCCGTTTTGGAAGATCCGCGAATGACAACGTCGCCGGTCACGTACAAGACTGATGATGTCGAGCTTCGCTTCCGGTTCATACGCCGGGTCTCAAATTCGGCACCGAAACCAACCGACCGTGTCGTGATGAACGGCCAGATCAGCGGCGGGATGGTGGACTCGTACCTGAGATTGCGGTCTGCGCTGGAGAAGAAGGTGCAGAAGCGCTACGAAACGCGCAGCAAGCCGCTGGCGATCTTCGTTGGGACCAAAGATTGGGCGTGCAGTCTCGACCAGTTCGAGGACGCCCTAGTTGGAAACGAGCAGATCCTTATCTCCTCTGGCGAGGTCGGACGCGCCAACAACGGCTTCTTCGGACGCAACAAAGAGCGACCTTCTGGCAAGCATCAGGACATATCCTGCGTGTTCGCTGCACGTAACTGGCTGCCGTGGGAGCCCGAGAACTTCACGACTCTGAGGTTTGACAACCCGTTTGCAACTCATGATTTCCCCAACGACCTGTTGCCTGCGGACCACACGTTAGGTCTCGTCCGCAATGAGCAGGCCCGCTGGCTGGAATGGATGCCTTCGCGTCCCACAAGCTAATGACCGAATCTCTGGTGCTCATCTCGCAACGATGATGGCCCGCGCAGCAACCTAGGCCGCGCAACTGGTGGTGGTCGCTCTGATCAGCACCAAGTTCGAGCTGTCCCCCGAGCAGTGGGTAACCCACCTCGCGCGGCTGCACAACAGGCAGTTGCCGGAACTGGAGTTGCTAGACGCCTACTACGAGGGCGAACAGCCGCTGTCGTACATGCACCCGGAGTTGTTGCGGCGCTTGGACTCCCGGCTCCGCTCGGTTGTGATCAGCTGGCCGCAGCTGATCGTGGACAGCCTGGACGAACGCCTGGACGTCACCGGGTTCCGGCTCGGCGGCGAGGCTGCCGCCGATCGGGAGCTGTGGCACATCTGGCAGGCCAACCGGCTGGACCTGCATTCCGAGCAGGCGCACGTGGACGCCCTGGCGCTGGGCCGCTCCTACGCGATCGTGGGCAGCAACGAGAAGGACCGCTCGACCCCGCTGGTGACGGTCGAGTCCCCGCTGGAGGTCCACGTCGATCTGGACCCGCGTACCCGCGAGGTCCGGGCCGCGCTGAAACGGCAGTACGAGGAGGACGGCGACGGCTACACCGAGGCCTACGCCACGCTCTACCTGCCCAACGAAACCGTCTGGTACAGCAGCGACAACGGCGGCGGAACCTGGTCAGAGATCAACCGCGACGAGCACGGCATGGGCACCGTACCGGTCGTCCCGATCATCAACCGACCGCGCATCCGCCGACGCCGCACCGCCCCGCCCCGGCTCGGCCGGTCGGAGCTGATCAGTGTTCTCCCGCTGTCCGACGCGGCGTGCAAGATCGCCACGGACATGATGATCAGCGCCGAGTATCACGCGATGCCGCGCCGGTACGCGCTCGGCTTCGACAAGGACGATTTCGTTGACGCGCAAGGGCGACAGCTCACCCCGTGGGAGTCTGTGGCCGGTGTGCTGTGGGCGTCCCCCAAGTCTCCGAAGGAAGACGGCGTCAGCGTCGGTCAGTTCCCTGAGGCGAACCTGTCGAACTTCCACGACACGCTCAACACCCTGGCCCGCGTAGTCTCCGGCCTGTCCGGCCTGCCCCCGCACTACCTCGGCTACGCCACCGAGAACCCCGCGTCAGCGGACGGTATCCGCTCGTCGGAGTCGCGGCACATCAAGCGCGCGGAACGCCGACAGCGCACGTTCGGCGACAGCTGGGAACAGATCATGCGCATCGTGCTGATGGTGCGCGACGGCCGGGTTCCGGCCGAGGCGCTGCGGATGGAGTCACAGTGGGCCGACGCCGCGACGCCCACGTTCGCCGCGCAAGCGGACGCCGCCGTGAAGCTGTACTCGGCGGACCGGCTGTTGCCGCGCCGCTTCGCTCGCCGGTCGCTGGGCTACTCCGACACCGACATCCGGGACATGGAAGCCGAGGACGCCGAGGCGTACTCCCGCGTCGCGGGTGGCGACCAGGCAGCCGAGTTCGGCCCAAAGCCCATCCCCGAGCCACGTCAGCCGGAGCCCGCGGCCCCGTCGCTGCCGTCGCCGCGGCGGCCGGTCGGGCAGCTCGGCGGCCAGGTCCTCCCGCCGCCCGCCGTGCAGTTCATCGAACCGCCACCAGCACGCTGACCACCAGGTGGTGATGCCCGGTGACCGCGCCCATGACCGAGGTGGACACCAGGTTCTACACCGCACAGCAACGCATCGTCCGCACCGCCGCCAACGAAGCGCAGACCGCCTGGCGGCAGCTCGACGGCCCGTCGATCGACTCGGCCGCCGCTGCACTCCGCCTGCAGGTCGTCGCAACCATCGAGGAGGCCCAGGCCGAGACGGCTGCGCTGGCACCCCTGTACATCGCCGCCACGCTCGCCGCGCTCGGCGCGGTGTCCAACCCGGTCGGTGCGCTGGTGTCGGCGATGTTCTCCGGCCTGGCGGCCAACGGCCTGCCGCTGTCCGCCTTGGTGGACTTCGCGTTGCGCCGCTACCGGCTGGCTCTGCTCGCCGGCGTGCCTCCGTCCGAGGCGCACGCGCTCGGCCTGGCCAAGCTGCTGACCTACGTCACCACCGAGGCCGCCGACGCCGGCCGCCTCGCCCGCCACGCCGCCGCGATCGCAGAACCCGAGCTCGCCGGATACGAACGCGTCGTCACGCTGCCCGCGTGCGGGCGCTGCATCCTGCTCGCCGGACGGCTCTACAGCTTCACCACCGGGTTCCGGCGGCATCCGCGCTGTGACTGCGACATGCGCCCGGTGACCCACGAGCAGTGGCGCGACGACCGGCCCGGCAACACCCCGCGCGAGTTGTTCGAGTCCATGACCGAGGCCCAGCAGAACAAGGCCTTCGGCACGGGCGACGCCGAGGCGATCCGGGCAGGGGCCGACATCAGCAGGACCGTCAACGCCCGCCGCAAGAACGCTGTCTACGTCGCGGGCGGCCACGAATACACCCTCGACGCCACCACCGTGCGCGGTGTCGGCCGTCAGCTCGGCGACCTGGCCAAGCAAGGCGGCCGGTACAGCCGCTCCCGCACGCCGCGCCCGACCGCCGCACAGCTGGTCAACACCGCCCGCGACCGGGACGAGCTGATCCGCCAGCTCGGCCGGTTCGGCTACCTGCGCTGACCCGCGCACCCGTTCCCCTCCTCTCGCCCCGGAAAGGGGGTTTTCCTGCCCTTGTCCCACTCCACCAACCCGATCTCCAGCACCACCGACGCCCCGCCCGCGAACCCTGAGCAGGCCCCGGCCAGCCCACCCGCTCCACCGCCCGCCCCGCCGGTCACCGACCCCGCCGCCAACGCGTCCACACCGGACTACAAGACGCTCTACGAGCAGGCACAGACCAAGCTCACCAAGGCCGAGACCACAGCACGGGAGAACCGCGACAAGGCCAAGCGCCTGGACGAGATCGAGGCCTCCCAGCAGACCGAGACCGAACGCGCGAACGCCCGAGCCACAGCGGTGGAACAGCAGCTCGCCACCATGCGCCGCACCGCGCTGGACGCGGAGATCCGCGCCGCCGCGACCGGCTGGGCCGACCCGTCCGACGCGCCGCGCTACCTCGACGACCGGGACCGCTACCTCACCGACGACGGCACGGTCGACACAGCCGCCATCACGGCCGACCTCGCCGCGGTGCTCGTGCAGCGTCCGCACCTCGCCCGCGTCGACGGGCCGCGCCGCCCGGCGCCGGACCCCTCGCAGGGACAGCGCAACGGCCCGTCCGGTGTCGCCGAGCAGATCCGCGAAGCGGAAGCCCGCGGCGACTGGGCCACGGCCATCAGCTTGAAAAACCAGCGGCTTGCCGAGCAGGCACGCGAGCAGCGCTGACCGCTGCTTCTTTTGACACGTAGGGAGATTCATTGCCTGGTATCGCCGCAATCGCGAACACTTACAACAGTCCGAACTTCGTCGGCGAGTTGTTCTCGCTGACTCCCACCGACACTCCGTTTCTGTCCAGCATCGGCGGCCTGACCGGCGGCAAGCGGGCGAACGGGATCGTGCACACCTGGTCGGTGTACGACCTTCGCCCACCGGACCAGAACCGGCAGCGCCTCGAAGGCGCGGACGCACCGTCCGCAGAGACCCGCGTCCGAGGCCAGGATCGCAACGTCCTTGAGATCCACCAGGAAACCGTGGGCGTCTCCTACACCCGGCAGGCGTCTCAGCAGATGTTCGCGGGCACCGGCTCGGCGAACCCGAACGCCGCGAGCATCGGCGGCACGAACGCGGTCCTCAACGAGATGGACTGGCAGACCCGGCAGGCGTTGACGCAGATCGGCCGTGACGTCGAACTCGGGTTCATCGTTGGTAAGTTCCAGGAACCGTCCGACAACAGCACGGTGCGCAAGACGCGCGGCATCCTGGAAGCTACCCGCACCAACGTCATCACCAACGCCCAGCCCAAGGCGCTGACCGAAGCGATGATCCTCGACCTGTTGCAGAAGGTCTGGGAGAACGGCGGCATCCAGGTCAGCGAGACCGCCACGCTGATGTGTGCCGCGTGGCAGAAGCGTCAGCTCACCAACGAGTTCATCACGAAGAAGAACTACCAGGAGTCCACACGCAACGTCGGCGGTGTCTCCGTCTCCACGATCGAGACGGACTTCGGGCGGCTCAACGTCATGTTGAACCGCTACATGCCCGCCGACACCGTGCAGGTGGTCAGCCTCGACCAGTGCGCGCCCGTCCTGCTGGAGACCCCCGGCAAGGGCTTCCTGTTCTCCGAGCCGTTGGCACGCACGGGTTCCACGGACAAGGCACAGATCTACGGTGAAATCTCGCTGGAGTACGGGCCGGAGATCGCCCACGGCAAGGTCACCGGCCTGACCACCACCGCACCGGCCGGAGGTAGCGCGTGAGGTTCACCAGCAGCGTCTACAAGGAACTCGTCGTGCACGACCTCGGCGTCACCTTCATCGACGGCGAGGCCGAAGTGACCGACAAGGCCACGGCCGACGCCCTACGGGGTTTGCCAGCCGAACTCGGTGTGCGCGCGGTCGGCGGCCGACCGGCCAAGCCTGCACCGCAGGACTGAGGTGCGGTTCTCACCCTCCAGCAGGTGAGGGCTCAGGGGTGGTCGCCGCAATGACCTCCTCCACGGCGGCACCCATGATGTCGTCGTTACGGTCCGGTCGCAGCGACACCAACCCGCACCTGGTGAAGAACGCGCGCCGCGTGGCCTCTTCCACGTCGCCGGTCAGGTCGACGTCCAAGGCGAGGCACTGCGCTCCGCGACTGCGGATCTCCTCCGCCGCCGCGCGCATCAGCGCAGTTCCGACCCCGCTGCGTTTCGCAGCGGGCGAGACACCGATCTCGTGCACGAACGCACGGGGGTCGAACCGCCCGCTGAACGGGCCGTACTGCTCGTTGTACGCACCTCGCTGCACCGCGATCGTGACGACGCCAACGATCTCTCCTGCGGAGTTGCGGGCGATCGCCGCACCCGCTTCACCTGTCGGGTAGTACCGCGTCACGAAGCGGCGTTGCTCGGTCCGACTTCCTGCCCGGTTGAGCACCTGCCAGGCAGGCAGCTTGTCACGGCTCCAGGACTCCGGCGTGACCCACTCGATGGTGATCGCTGAGTTCATGGTGTGAGCTTTCATCGTCGTTGGACCGGTCAGCAAGCGGATCTGCCGTCGAGATTCGGGGTGGGCCTGTGTCCATTCCAATCCCGCTGGCCACGGTGGATGACGTTCAAGCCCGCACCGAGCAAGTTCTCACGCCGGCCGAGCGCGCCCGCGTCACGATCCTGTGCGCGGACGCCTCGGCGATGGCGCGCAGCCTCGTCCCGTCGATGACCGTCCCGGCACCTGCGACAGCGGTCGGGGTGGTGAGCGCCGCAGTGCTGCGTGCGCTCGCTACCCCGCCGGAAGGCCTCAAAGACGAGGCGATCGGCGGCCACTCCCGCACCCTCGCGCACGACGGCGGCGGTCTCTACTTCACCGATACCGAACTTGACCTCTTGCGCCCTGCCCCCAACGGCGGGGCGTTCTCCATTTGGACGTAGCCATTGCAGCTTCCCCACATCGTGACGTTCGTCGACCCGGTGGAGGTCGAAGACCAGTACGGCAACCCCAACCCCCAACTCCAGTACGGCCCCGACGCGCCACGGCGGGATGTCCGGGGCTACATGCAACCGCAGACCTCGGCCGAGCCGGTAGAGACCGGCCGTCAGGCCGAGGTCACCCGCTGGCGGCTATTCACCTACGCGGCGGTCGGCTCACGCGAACAGGTCGAGTGGCGCGGCCGGACGTTCCGCGTCGACGGAACGCCGGAGATCTGGGCACCCGCGTTCGGCCCGACCCGGTTCTGGGTCAAGCTCGTGGAAGTGGAGGGCTGACACCGTGAGGGCCTTCTTCGGTTTCCGCGTCGACAAAGAGAGCATGGGCGAGTTCCTGCGCACCTCCCCGGAACTGGCCGCGCACATCCAGGCCGCCGCCGAACAGATCGCCACAGGCGCCCGCTCGCAGGGCCACCGGGTCACCTCCGGCGAACTGCTGCCCATCGAGGTCCTGGAGGACCCCGGCCCGGATCGCGTCGGCTTCACCGTCGCGGTGAAGCACCCGGCAGGGATGGGCATGGAGGCCAAGCACGGCGTCCTGACCCGCGCGGCCGAAGCGGTCGGCCTGGACGTCCACGGCATCGACACCCACCACGACACATGACCGGCCCGCTTCCCGTCCCCGTCGACGTCGTGGAACTCGTGCTCGGGGTGCTGCGGCCGTTGCTGGCCGCATGCCCCGAACCGGTGCTCGCCGGGCTGAAGGTGTCCACCGAGACCGGCCACGGCCCCCAGGGTGGGCCGCCGTCGCTGCCGTGGCTGCGGCTCACCGAGGAGGGCCACACCTGGCGGTGGCCCGCCGTGCAACGCGTCGTGCTGCGGCTGACGTGCTGGCACCGCACCGACCACGACGCCAAAGCCGCGGTCGGCCTGGCGCTCGCGCTGCTGTGCACCCTGCGCGGCACGCGCGGCCTGCTCGACGCCGAGCCCATCGCAGGCCCGATCGCCGCCCCCGACCCACACACCCGCAAACCCCTCGCGACCGCCACGGTCGCCGTCCACGTCCGCACCCCTGCCCGACCTTGACCCCTTGTTCCCGTTACGGAGGCTCCGCCCCCGTAACTCGAGGCGCTTCACCACGCGCGGGGCCTCCCTCCCGTCCGGAGGCACCCGCTTGGCTCTTCGTCCCACACTCGTCCGTGTCCCCGGTACCGGGGAACTGTCCCTCGCCCCACCGGGCACACCCGAACCCACCGACTCGACCGCCGCGCTCCCGGCCGCCTGGACCGGCCTCGGCCTGTCCACCGAGGACGGTGTGACAATCCGGCGTGCCGTGGAGAAGTCCGGTACCACGCACTGGCAGCAGATCACCCCGGCCCGCTACATCTACACCTCCCAGGAACTCACGGTCGCCAGCGTGTTCCAGGAGTCCAAGGGCGCGGTGCTCGGCGTCTACTTCGGCGGAATGACCTTCGCCGAGACCGCCACCGGCTCGAAGAAGTACCGCGCCGAGATCAGCGCCGTCCCCAAGGGCGACGAACGCGCGCTGTGCGTGGACTGGACCGACCAGATCAGCGCCACCGAGATCTACCACCACCGGCTCTACGTGCCCCGCGTCGAGGTCTCCGAGACCGCCGACGCGCAGTGGACGCGCACCCAGGAAGCCCGGTGGGGCCTCACCTTCGCCGCGCTCTCGCCCGCCTCGGGCACGACGTTGGCCGTGTGGCTGACCGATGACCCCGCCGTCCTGCTGGCCACGCCCGGCGGCGGCTCGCTCGCCGCATCCGGCAAGTCCGACTGAAAACCGTTAGGAGACAACGACTGTGAGTCAGCGCCAGCGCCGTGAGGCGCACGGCAACACCCACTCCACCGGTAAGCCGGGCTCGGCCGTGATGTGGCGGGGAAAGCGGTTCGGACTACCCGCACCGCAGGACTACCCGCTCGACGCGATCGAGGCCGAGGAACAGGGCCGCACCCTGACCGCCCTGCGGCTCATCCTCGGCGAGGACCAGTACGCCACGTTCCGCGAACTCGCGAAGACCACCGGCGACGCGGACGACTTCTCCAAGGCGATCATGCGGGAGCTGGGGCGGGGAAACCCGTAGTCGTCGGCCGCCTGCTGGCCGACGACACCACCGCCGAAGCACTCGAAACCGACCTGCTGCGCTACGGGGTCGACCTGCTCGACCTCTACCGAGGCCGCCTGTCCTACCGCCGCGTGTGCGCGCTCGTCGCCAACCTCCCCGAAGACGCGGCCGTCTGGCGCACGGCTGGCCCCGACGCCGGCTGGACTCGTGCGGACATCGTCCTGGCCGCGCTGGAACGCCGCGTCACGCTGCTGTGGGCCACGGTCGCCACCGCCTTGGGTCACAAGGTCACCGACGCTGACGTGACCAGCCCGCTCGACCAGCTCACCGCCTCGTCTTCCGCCCCTGCTGCGGAAGGAGGTGACACCGGGCCAGAGACGAAGTCCATGCGCGAGATCGCGCTGTGGATGCGTGGGGCGTGATCGCCCCTGACCTTCGTCGGACACACCTACCTCAAGGTCCTGCCCACCCTCGTCGGCCTCGGCGCCGCCGTGAAGAAGGCGATCAACGAGGAGGAGCGCGGCGCCCCGGACATCAGCCTGGGCGCGCAGATCCAAACCGCGCTCGCCCGCGCCCAGCTCCGCCAGCTCGCCGCCGAGGGCGACCAGACCGCCATGCGCCTGCTCGCCCAGCTCGACGCCGCACCCGCCGAGCGTGAAGCCAACGCGCTGCGGGAACGCCAGAACCGCAAGGCAATCACGTTCAAGGCGGTGCTGGACAAGTCGTTCACGGCAAGCCTGCACGGCCTGATCGCGCTGGACAACGCCGTCACCGGCACCACCACCTCCGTCACCCGGCACACGGCGGCGGTCGGCGCGGCAACGCTGAAGTACGCGGCATTCGCCGGGGTGCTCGCCCAGGCCGTCAGTCTGACGGGCGGCCTGGGCGCTGCCGCCGCCACGGCCTCGGGTTCGCTGCTCACGCTCCCTGCGGTGGGCATCGCTGCGGCCGTGGCAGTGAACACGCTCAAGCTCGGCGTGGAGGGCCTGTCCGACGCGCTCAAGGCCGAGAGCGCGCAGGACTACGCCAAGGCGGTCAAGGACTTCCCGCCCGCGATGCGGGAGACCACCGACGCCGTCCGGGCGTTGCGGCCGCAACTCGACGGCCTCCAGCTCGACGTCCGAACCCGGTTGTTCGATGGGCTCGGGAAGGAAGTCGAGCAGCTCGGGGCCGCCTATCTGCCCGAGCTGCGGCGCGGCCTGGCCGACGTCGCCGGAGGCTTCAACCTCGCCGCCCGCGACGCCGCCGGGTTCGCGCGCGAGGGCCGCACGGTCGACGACGTCCGGCTGATCCTCGACCGCACCAGCGAATCCGTTCGTGCCCTGTCGGGCGGAACCGCGCCGCTGCTGCGCGTGATCCGTGATCTCGCGGCGGTCGGCTCGGACTTCTTGCCGGGCTTCGCGTCCGGTTTCGCCGACGCTGCAACACATCTGGCTGAGTTCGTCTCGCACGCCCGTGAGACAGGGCAGCTACGTGAGTGGATGGCCGCGGGCCTGGCCGCGCTGCGGGACTTCTTCACGGTCCTGGGCAACGTGGTCGGGATCGTGGTCACGGTCTTCTCGGCCGCGAACACCCACGGCGCAGGGCTGCTCCAGACTCTCTCCGCGCTGACCGGCTCGGTACTGGCGTTCCTCCGCTCGGCGGAGGGAAGCGTTGCGCTGCAACAGCTTTTCACAGGCCTGCACGCGGCCGGTTCCGGGCTGATCACCCTGCTCGGCGCGCTGGGCCGCGCCGTCGCATCCGAGGTCGTGCCCGAGCTGGGCGCACTCGGTTCCGTTGCGGGACAAGCCTTCACGCTGCTCGCGACCGGTGCCGAGCCTGCGGCGAAGATCCTCGCGGTGCTCGCACCGCTGGCGGGGGTCGCTGCCCAGGCGCTGGCCTCGGTGCTGGTGCCCGCGCTCGGCGCTGTCTCGGGGATCGTGACCGAGCTGGCCCCGGCCGTCTCGGAGCTGGTGAACGAGCTGGTGGGCGGCGCGCTCGCGGACGGGATCCGCGAGCTCACACCCGATCTGCTGGAGCTCGCGCGCGCGGCCAAGCCACTGATCGTCCAAATCGGAAAACTGCTGGTCCAGGCCTTACGGACGGCCGTGCCCGCCTTGTCCGCGCTGCTCGGCCCGCTCTCGTTGATCACGTCCGAGCTGGGCGGGGCGCTGGTTCAGGCGATCGAGGCAGCGTTGCCGCTGGTCACGATGCTGGCGACGATCTGGTCTGAGGTCCTGCTGGCCGCCTGGGAGCAGGCACGGCCCGTTCTGCCGGTCTTGGTCGAGTCGATCAAGCAGCTCGTGACCGCGCTGGACCTGTCGGCGGCCACGCCGTCGCTGATCGAGACCGGCACACTGCTGGGCAAGATCCTGGCCGACGCGCTGCGCAACCTCGTTCCGCTGATTCCGCCGCTGGCCGAGGCGTGGATTCGGTTCTGGTCTGAGGGCCTGCTGCCGATGACGCCGCTGTTGCTGCGCATCGTCGCCGAGCTGCTGCCCGAGCTGCTGCCGCTGCTCGCCGAACTCGTGCCGCTGATCACGCAGGCGCTCGGCATCATGACCGCCTGGAACGCCGGACTGCTCAAGTTCGCCGGTGTCTTCCTCGACTACGTGATTCCCGCGCTGAAGTTCTTCATCAACGACGGCGTGAAGCCCGCCTTTCACAACGCCGTGGAGATCATCTCCAGTGCGCTCGCGCTGATCCAAGGCGTGGTGAACACCGCGTTAGCGCTGATCCGTGGCGACTGGAGCGGCGCGTGGCGCGGCCTGCAAGAGATCGCGTCCGCCGGATGGCGGCTGCTCGTGTCCGGCGCAGAACTGGGCATCCGGTCGCTGCTGGGCTGGTTCGGCGGGCTGCCGGGTCAGATCCTCGGCAGCTTCGGCAACATCGGCTCGCTGCTGTTCGAGGCGGGTAAGAACCTGCTGCGCGGCTTCCTGCGCGGTATCGAGTCCATGATCGGTGTGGTTCGCTCGAAGCTGGCCGAACTGACGAACCTGTTGCCCTCGTGGAAGGGTCCGCCGGAGCGGGACGCGAAGTTGTTGCGCGCCAATGGTGTGCTCATCATGCGTTCGCTCGTGGACGGCTTCGAGGCCGAGGAACCGGCCGTGCGTCGCTACCTCACCGACCTGACCGACCGCATCCCTGCCGCGACGCTCGCCGTGGATACCGGTCCTGTTGCCGCGCAACGGCTCGCGGGCAAGGCGGCTGCCACGGCCCGCGTCGACCGCGGATCAGACGCGGACCTCGCCGCGCTGGTCGACGCGATCGAGCGCCTGGCCGCGCGGCCGGTCGTGGTGCAGGTCGGCGCAACCGAGATCGCCCGCGCCACCGCCGAAGGCGAACACGCCCTGTCCCGGAGGTGAGCGCCGTTGGGTTCGTTGTGGATCGGCCCGCTCGGCAAGGTAGGCGAAGTACGCCAGGCGGCAACGGAGTTCGACCGCTCCGTCCAGCTCGGAATCGAGGAGTTCGCGGCGCTGTCAGGCGGGATCACCACAACCCGCCTGGCCACGCCGCCCCGGCGGCTCACGCTGTCCTGGTCGGCGATGGCCGACACCGAAGCACAGTGGATCGAAGCATTGGCGCGCAACGTGTACGGCCCCGGCCCGCTCGTGGTGATCGACCCCGCCTCACGCAACCTGCTGGAAGGCGGGCAATCGCAGGGCTACGGCCCGCGCTCGGCGTATTCGCCATCCACGTGGGGAACGTTCACCGAGCGCGCCGACCACGTCATGACCCTCACCGACCCCCGCGAGGGAGACCAGCTCACCTACAGCCACAGGCACTGGTTCGGCTTCCCCGTCGTTCCTGGACTGCCCGTCCACATGGCCGCCGCGCTACCCGAAGCGCAATGCCAGCTGACCTTCTACACAGAGGACTTTGAGTTCCGCGGCTCATTCGGACCGGCCTCGCCGCTGACCGCCGTGCCTCCCGCCGGGGCCGAGATCGTGTTGCCCCGGCTCGTCTTCAAGGCGTGGACCGGAACCAAGCCGATCGGCCCGGCCCTGCTGCGCATGGGTGACCCACTCACGCCCGGCGAACTGGGCGCGCTCGGCGACGGCTGCCCCGCCATGACGGTCACCGGCTACACCGACAAGGCCCGGCCACCGCACCACGACCTCACGCTGTCTCTTGTGGAGGTGCGCCGTACTCCCAGCTAGCGGAAACCTCACCAATGCCCTGTTCGACGCCGAGCGCACCAACACCAGCCTGACCCGGCTCGCCGGCCGCGACCTCACCGACCAAACCACCTCGTGGACGCTGGATCGCTCCTACGACACCGACCTTCCCGCGCCGATGCGCGCGGTCAACGGCAGCGCCGCCGCCGAACTCCGGCTCACCCTCACCGGCAAGGACGACAAGACCGCCGCACAGCTCTACTCCCCATACGCCCCACACGACACGGGCGACGTAGCCCGGCCCGGCCAGTCCGTCACCCACGGCTGGGGCCTGGCGGGCGAGGTCCTGCCCGGCTTCCGCGGCCAGGTCCGCGACCGCGCCGCCGACAGCGGAACCGGCACCGTCGCCGTATCCGCGCTCGACGGGGCCGAGAAGCTGCGCGACGCCGCCCGCCTGCCCGCCGTCCTCTCCGCGAACAGCAGCCCGATCGCGTCCGGCACGTGGGTGGTGGACCACCTGTTGCGCGAGGGCGGCATTCACAGCGCGCCGCCACCGCGCGAGGCCTGCACGCTGTACGCCTCGATGCACGGCGGCGTGGTCCCGGACATCGGGTTCTACCGCGAACACACCCCGAACTCGCTGACCTACCGGCGCGACCGTGCACCGTGGGAGATGGCCGCCGTTCCCGGCTCGCAGCCGTTCACCGTCCGCTGGGACCCGCGCACCCGCACGACCGTGAGCGGACGCGGCCTGTTCACCGAGTTCTGGGTGGACCGCACCACCTTGCAGGCGTCCGGAAACCGCGTCGAGCTCAAGATGGTGTTCCAGGCGGACAACGAGATCAACGACATCTACTACTGGTTCGACTTCAACGAAGACCAGATGAACATCGGCGCGACCGGCACCGGCGGCACCGTCAAAGGCGACGCCGCAATGGGCATCCGGTTCGCGGGCATCTACCACATCGGCGTGCACTGGACCTGGAACGGCCGCACACCCTCCGCCCGCTACTTCATCGACAAAGGCAGCGGCTCCTACCGCGAGACCGACATGGGCGCGTTCCGCGAACTCGGCTGGTCGCAGCTCAACTACATCGAACTCACCAGTGCGTTGCCGATCGAGGCCGTGCAGGTCTCGTTGCGCGAGAACCCGATGACACGGCAGGAGTTCACGCAGACCTGGACCCGTGGCGCGGTGCTCGACCAGGTCACCTCGGAGCTTCGGGCGATCCCGCCGGTGCAGGGCTCTGCCTGGGACGTGATCACCAGCGTGGCCCAGGCCGAGCAGGCCACGGCCGAGTTCGACCCCTACGGGGTGTTCCGCTACCGCAACAACACCCGCTTCACGACACCCGGCCAGACCTTCCTCAAGGTGACCTCGGCGCGGGAGATCGCGTCCTTGCGGGTGTCGGAGGCGATCGACGCGATCCGCAACACCATCGACGTCCCGTATCAGACCTACACGCCCGGCACACCGTCCGAGCGGTTCACCGAAACCTTCGTGCCGTCCCTGCTCGGGTTCCAGACGCGCACGTTCACCTACGACTACGACGTGAGCGAGTACGACTCCCCGCCCCCGGTCGTCTACGCCAGCAACCAACCGACCACCGGCAGCCGGGTCCGGTTCGCTACCTCCACCGGCAGTGGCAGCGGCGCCGTGAACGGGTTCGTCGAGTCGACCACCGAACGCGACGGCGCGACCCTGCGCGTGACCTTCCGCAACCTCACCAGCTCGACGCTGTACCTCTCCACCTCCAGCGGGACGCCGTCGCTGGTGATCTGGTCTCCGCGTCTGGCATCGGGTAGCCCGACGAGGTTGTCCACCCGGCGCTACGACACCACCAGCCGCACCCGCTACGGCGCGCAGGTCTACCAAGTCCCCGCCACACCGTGGATTCAGAACGTCAACACCGCCGGACGCATCGCTAACTACCTGCTCTCCGTTGCCGCGCAACCACTTCCGGTCCTCGGAGACGTCGAGATCCTGCCCGATCCGCGGATCACGCTGGGCGACCTCGTGCGGGTCGTGGACGAGGTCGGCGCGGCCCTGGACACCTCGGCGTGGGTCATCGGCATCCGCACCAGCGGCGACGGCACCGGCCGCATCCGCCAATTCCTCACCCTACGTGCCACCACCAGCCCTGGCGTCCCCACCGACACCGGTCTGAACCCAGACCCCGCCGTCGACCCCGCCGCCCGCGATGCCCTGATCCGCGAGGGCATCCGCGTTCCCTGACCCTCGACCTGTTGAGGGGAGGTAGATGGACCCCTCCCTGCTGCCCCAGCTCGGCGTGGCCGGAGCGCTCGTGATCGTCGTGGGCTACCTGCTCACCGCCAACCACCGGCTCATGACCACCAACCGGTCAGACCGCGCCGAATACCTCAAAGCCCTGGCAGCCCGCGAAACCGCGCACGCAGCCGAGATCACCGCCCTGCGCGCCCGCCTCGTGGAAGTCGAAGACCGGCTCGGCGAGGTCGAAGACGAGCTCGACCGCGAACGCGAACGCCGCCGCCAGGCCGAGGACATCGCCGCCGCCGTGCGGCGCCACACCTAACCCACCCCCGAAACGAACGGCCGTCACCGCCCGGTGACGGCCGTTTTTTGTTGCCCACCAACAGGAAGAGATCACATGGCCTGGCGCGTAGCGCGCAGCTTGCTCACCCTCCGAGACCAGTTCAACGCCAAGTTCCCCGGCCGCAACAAGGCCAGCGACGGAACCATCGGCGACGAGAACCACGACGCCACCAGCGACCACTCCCCGTGGTACGGCGGCATCGTCACCGCCATCGACATCACCCACGACCCCGCCAGCGGCGTGGACATCGACCGCATCACCGACGAACTCCAGGCGTCTAAGGACGCCAGGATTAAGTATGTGATCGCCAACGGGCTGATCATGGACACCCGGCCGCAGTTCAACCCGTGGCAGTGGGTTCGCTACTCCGGCAGCAACCCGCACACCTCCCATTTCCACCTGTCGGTCGTGGCCTCCCCGCTGTGCGACGACCCGAGGCAGTGGGACCTGCCGATCCTCGGCGGTGCCAGCACTCCGCCACCGTCCCGGCCACCGACAAAGCCACGCTTCCCGCTGCCCGAAGGCCACTACTTCGGGTTGATCACCGGGCCGAACGAGTCCCACGGCGGCGCGCCCGAGTCGATGGGCGGCATCCCGAACGAGCAGTACTACGTCCGGCTCATCCAGCAGGTGTTGCAGCGCCTCGGCTTCGCCCCGAACTACCCCGGCTGGGCAGACGGCATCTACGAACAGGAAACCAAGGACTCCGTCGCCGCCTGGCAGCGCGCCCACCGCCCCAACCAGACGACCCGCTGGGGCGAGGTCTGGTGGGACGACTGGGCCGACCTCATCCGCCCATGACCCCGGAACCGGTGCCCGCCGAGCTCACCCCCGGCGGGCACTGGGTCATCTCCCTTGCCCTCGTGCTCTGGCTGCTGATCAAGGGCAGCCGGGCCGCCGTGCTGTGGCTCGAACGCCACGACGACACCCAACCCAACAAGGAGGACTATCTCTTGCTCGATCCCCGTCCCCGCCCGCTGCGCGCCGTCGCCACCTGGGTAGGCCTGATCACCGCGCTGGTCTCCTGGCTGGTTGGATCCGGCCTGCTCACCACCGGCCAGGCCGACGCCATCAACGGCACCGTCTCCGCGGTTCTCGCGCTGCTCGGCGCGTTCGGCGTGGCCCTCGCCGGCGAGCGTCGGGTGACTCCGACGTTCGACCCGCGCGACGACGCCGGCCGGGCGCTCGTCCCGCTCGACCTCGACTGACGATCCAGCACACCTAGCCAACGCCCACCAGCGCGAGGAGCCCCAGGCCTCGCGCTGGCCTGGGGGCTCCCGCGCCCGGCCCTCGCGGAGCCCACGAATGACGACAGCAGCCCAGGCCTGGACGGTCGACCACATCGAGACCGAGCCCCTGGACGACGCGCAGCGCGCGCACGCGGTAAATGAACTCGCCACCCTCATCAATTCCTGGAATGAATCCCAGCGTTCCACGTGAATTGCATCTCAACAATAGCCGACCAGTAATGCTATATTCCGAGACATGACCGAGAGCAATTCCGGAATTGGTAGAGCCATGCCAAAAACCGCGCTTTCTCGCGCGTGCGCGGTGAATACTTGGGGGAACATCATTGTCTAGGCGGACACGAGCGAAGAAGGTCGGCAACGCTGCGGCGGGGCTCGACCTGGACACCGTGCGGGTCGGCGTCTACATGCGGCGCAGCACCGACGACGAGAACCAGCCCTACTCGATCGAGGCCCAGGACACCCGGCTGGAGGCCTATGTCCAGTCGCAGCCCGGCTGGAAGATCGTCAAGAAGTTCAAGGACGACGCGTCCGGAAAGAACACCGACCGGCCCGACCTGCAAAAGGCGATGCAGTGGGCCAAAGCGAACATGATCGACGTGTTGCTCGTGTACCGGGTGGACCGGTTCTCCCGCAACCTGCGTGACACCGTCACGCTGCTGGACGAGCTGGAAAGCGTCGGCG
This sequence comes from Lentzea aerocolonigenes, assembly GCF_000955955.1. Lineage (GTDB taxonomy): Bacteria > Actinomycetota > Actinomycetes > Mycobacteriales > Pseudonocardiaceae > Lentzea > Lentzea aerocolonigenes_A. The sequence goes on along the minus strand of NZ_JYJG01000059.1, from coordinate 15,101 downwards.
TGGCGTTCCGCTCCGCCACCGAGCCGTTCGACACCTCCACCCCGGTCGGCCGCATGATGCTTCAGCTGCTCTCGATGTTCGCGCAGTTCGAGCGTGACCTGATCGTGGACCGCGTCACGGCGGGCATGGAGAAGAAGGCCGAGGCCGGGGAGTGGAAGGGCGGCTATACGCCACCCGGCTACGGCAAGGACCCGGCCACTCACAAGCTCGTGGTGGACGAGGCCGAGGCCGTCGTGATCCGGCTGATGTTCGACCTGTACACAAAGGACCGGATCGGGTCCCGCTCGATCGCCAACGAGCTCAACGAACGCGGGTACCGCACCCGAAGCGGCGGACTCTGGGCCTTCAAACGGGTTCTCACCATCCTGGAGAACCGCGTCTACCTCGGGGAGATCCACTACCGCGACGTCATCACCCTGGACGCGCACCCCGCCATCATCACGCCCGAGCAGTTCGCCGAAGCCGAACGCATCATGGACTCACGCGGCGACAGCCACTCGCGCCGCGCCACGAACAACTCCGACTACGTGGCCACCGGCCGTATCAACTGCCCCAAGTGCAAGCACGCGATGATCGGCACCAGCGCCACCGGCAAGACCAAGACCTACCGCTACTACACGTGCATGAAGCGCATGAAGTACGGCAAGGAGGCCTGCGACCAAGACCGCATCAACGCCGACGCGCTCGACAACGCCCTACTCGACTCCGTCGCCAGCTTCTACGGCAACCAGCTCGACCTCATCCGCGACGCCGTCAACGAAGCCCGCAAGGTCTACGAGTCCAGCCACGACAAGGTGACCGCCGAACTCAAGACCATCAAGACGAAGCTCACCACGGTCACGGCGAAGATCGACAAGTACCTGGATGCGTTCGAGGACGACCTGTTCGACGCCGATGACGAAGCCGCCAAGGAACGAGTACGCGGCTACCGCACCACACAGAAGCAACTCCGCGCACGCGAGGCCGAACTCCGGGAAGAGCTGGAGAACGAGCCCACCATGCCTGACGCTGCCACCCTCAAACAGGTCAACCACAACATCCGGACCATCATTAAGGCGGGCAACCCCAACCAACGCAAGGCCGTAGTAGAGACGTTCGTAGTCAAGGTCAAGCTGACCGGACCGGGCCGTATGGTCCCCGTCTTCCGAGTGCCGCAAACCCCCGCACCCGCCGATGCCGCGAACGCCGAAGGGGCGGAGCCCGGTATATCGGACTCCGCCCCTCAGGGTGTTCGTGTATGTAGTTCTTTGGTGGAGCTGAGGGGACTCGAACCCCTGACCCTCACACTGCCAGTGTGATGCGCTACCAGCTGCGCCACAGCCCCTTGAAGGTCCACGTTCCCGGCGGGTTTCCCCGTCGTTCTCGTGTGGCAATACCGTACATCAAGACGTCCACGAGATAAAAATCGGGGGTATCCAAACCGCATTCGGGCTGGTAGGACCGGGTGATGACCGCCGGAGCGCCGTTCGACCCGAAGATCGAGTGCATGGACCCCGAGGCACGTCGCGAGCTGCAGGAACAGCGCTTGCGGGACCTCGTCGACAGACTGCTCGGCACCGACAACTTCCAAGGGCGCAAGATCAGGGAAGCCGGCGTGACGCGCGGCACAGACGTCACGCTCGACGAGATCCACCTGCTGCCGACGATCAGCAAGCAGGACTTGTGGGACCACTACCCGTTCGGGCTGCGGATCGCGCCTGAGGAAGAGATCGTGTGTGTGCACGGGTCGTCGGGCACCGGGGGCCGGCCGACGCTCATTCCCTACACCGCCAACGACATCGAGATTTGGGCCGAGGTCATGGCCAGGGCTCTGAAAGGTGCTGGGGCCACCACGAAGTCGACCATCCACAACGCTTACGGCTACGGGCTTTTCACCGGCGGGCTCGGGGTGCATCACGGCGGGCTGAAACTCGGAGCCACGGTCATTCCCATGTCCGGTGGCATGACCGAGCGGCAGATCAGGCTCATCGAGGACCTGAAGCCGGACATCCTTTGCTGCACACCGTCCTACGCGCTCAGGCTCGCGGACGACCTCCAGAGAACGAGCATCGAGGTCGGCATCTTCGGCGCCGAGCCGTGGACCGAGGAGATGCGTCAGGAGATCCAGCAACGACTGAACATCAGAGCGCTCGACATCTACGGGCTGTCCGAAGTGATCGGTCCGGGCGTGGCGTGCGAATCCCTTGACTCCGAAGGACTTCTGAACATCGCCGAGGACCACTTCTACCCGGAGACCGATCAGGGCGAGCTCATCTTCACCACGCTCACCAAGACCGGAATGCCGCTGCTGAGGTACCGCACGGGCGACATAGCGAGCCTCCACGAGCCAGCAGGTCAGAGGACGCTGAAACGAATGAGCAAGCTCAAGGGGCGCAAGGACGACATGCTCATCATCCGCGGCGTCAACGTGTTCCCGACGGAGATCGAGGCAGTCGTTCTCGAGCACGCGAGCCCGCACTACCTGATCGTCGAGGACCGCCGCACGACCACGGCACAACTGCACGTGGTTGTCGAGTCCACACAGGACATAAAGGCCAAGCTCGGCCAGGACCTCAAGGAACGGCTGGGCATCACGTGCCAGGTCCTCGTGCTCGAACCGGGCAAGCTCCCGCGCACCGAGGTGGGCAAAGCACAACGCCTGGCCCGGTGGACTCAGGGCCAGGCGCCGATCGACGGACTTACTTAGTCAGGTCGGACAACCAGTTCTTGTTGTCGAGGTCGACGAGCTTGCCACCCGAGGCGACGCTGGGCGTGCCGCGGAAGCGGCCCGTCTCGGGGTCCTTCAGAACGGGGTCGTTGCTGGTCTGAGTCATCAGTTCGTCCAACGAGGACTTGTAGGTGTTGTTGCGCACGCAGGACTCGAACCCGGACGACGTGATGCCGAGGTCCTTGCCGAGCTGGATGAGCTGGTCCGCGGTGTAGCCCGCTTCGCCTTCCTCCGGCTGGAAGCTGAACAGCGCCCCGTGGAACTCGTTGAACTTGCCCTCGTCGGCCACGCACAGGCCCGCGTTGGCCGACAGCGAGGAGTAGCCCGCGGGCTTCGAGAGGCGGTCCAGCATCGGCAGGACGTGGTAGCGGATCTTGACCTTGCCGTCCTCGACGGCGGTCTTGATCTGGGTGCCGTAGGTCTTCTCGAACGTGCCGCAGATCGGGCACAGGAAGTCCTCGTACACGTCGACCGTGACGGTAGCGGTGTCCTTGCCGACCAGCACGGTGTTGCCGTCGCGCACGGCAGGCGCCGAGATGATGTGGTCGGGCGAGGTCTGCGGGATCGCTCCGGTCGCGGACGTGGACGGCTTCATCTGCTGGAAGACGACGTAGCCGATGACGGCCAGCGCGAGCACCGCCACCACGGCGATGCCGGCGATCACCTTGGTCCGGTCGGAACCAGAAGTCCGAGCCTGGGCCACCGCACGCGCGGCCTGCTTCTTCTTCCGCGCACTGCGCTCTGCTCCACCCACGGCAACGAGGGTAGCGACACAAACTAAAAGAAAGCTGAGTACGCAATCACGCTTCTGGGTGGCGTGGCTTACCGCCCACGCGTTCGCCGGTCGGGATTTCGGCGCTTTCGTCGAGGCAGCCGCACTCAGGCGCGACCGCAGCAGCCGTGTGCTCCTCCTCGTGTGTGGGCAGGGTCTCGGGCGCGACGACCCAGAACCCGACCGCGAGCAGCAGCGACAAACCGGTGATGGCGAACGAGGCTTCGAAGCCGAACGAGTCGGCCAGCAACCCGGCGCACATCGGACCGATGATCGCGCCCAGGTCGGTCACCATCTGGAACCCCGCCAGAACCGGACCGCCCTTGCCCTTGGCCCCGATCACGTCCGCGACCACCGCGTTCTGCGGCGGGTTCAGCAGGCCGGCACCCATGCCCGCGACCAGCGACAGGGCCATGAACGTCCACATGTCACCGGAGAAGCCCATCGCCACGGTCGCAAGACCGCTCACGATCAACCCGGCGACGGCGACCGGCTTGCGGCCGCGGGTGTCGGCGATCTTGCCGGACAGGAACAGCATCGACGCGTTGCCGGCCGCGAACACCGACATCGAGATGCCCGCCACGGCAGCGCTGTGGTGCAACGCCTCGATGACGAACACCGGCACCAACGAGATCCGCACGCCGAACACGGCCCAGCCGTTCGCGAACCCGGAAGCCAGCGCGGCCCGGTAAGTCGGGTGCTGCACGGCCTCGCGCACCGACATCGGCACGTCGGTGTTGGTCTTGTCGAGAGCAGCGAGAGTCGAACGGCGCAGGAAGAACCAGACCACGAACGCCGCGAGGCACAGCATCGCGCCGTACGACACGAACGGCACCCACAGCCCGAGCGGCACCAGGCCGGCTCCGACGATCGGCCCGCACACGTTGCCGACGAGGAACCCCGCCGCCCACAGCCCCGACGCACGGCCACGCATGGGCGCCGGTGTGATGCGAATCAAGAGGCCCAGCGCGGCCACGGTGAACATCGTCGAGCCCACACCGGCCAACGCACGCCATGAAAGCATCTCGGCATAGCTCGACGAGAAGCCCGACAACGCGGTGCCGAAGGCCACGATCAGGATGCCGACGATGTAGACGCGCGGCTCGCCGAACTTGTTGACCAACCGCCCGCTGACGGGCGCGAAGGCAAGCCGAACGAACGCAAAAGTGCTGATCAGAGCCGCAACCGCGGTGTGGCCGACGCCGAACGACAACGCGTACACCGGCAGCACGGGCGCCACGATCCCGAACCCGATGGCGATGATGAAGCTCGCCGCGACCAGAACCCAGACCTCGACCGGTAACCGCTCGCGCACAAAGCCTCCCTTAGCCCTGCTAAGGATATGTCACGCGGCAACTAAATAACTCAGTCGAGCAGCTCATCCACTCTGCGTACATATGCCGTCACCGGGTAGGCCGCGACGAACCCGCAAGCCTCGCCGAACCGCTCCCCCGGCCCCTCGTCCACCTGCGCAGCGATCAACCCAGCACCAGCAGAACGCAGAGCCGCAGCAGCAGTCACCACCAACGACCGCCCTACGCCCCGACGCCGCCGCGCCGGACGTACGACGCACTGCTCGACCAACCCCACACCGCGCTCGGCGAACCCCGACACGAATCCGCCGATCCGATCGCCGTCGTCCACCACCAGCAACAAACACCGCGGATCGTCCAATCGATGCCCGAGCCACCGGGCCAATCGCGCCCGGTTGCCGACCAACTCGTCTGACAGCAGCTCGACGATCCCCGGCAGATCCGCGTCGACAGCCCGCCTGACCTCCGCAGACACCGAAGCACGCCCACGATGGACCACGGTCAGGAGCTCCTCGACCGCGTACCAGCCGAAGTCGTCCGCGATCCCCTCGATCTCGTCCACGGTCGTCGGCGACGCGTAAACAACCGCCTCTGCCCGCCCCACGTCCGCGAAGGTCTGCTCGAGCTGCAGCAACGTCGACGCGACCTCGACCGACGACCCGTCCAGCGCGCAGCCGAAGTTCCCGGACGGCAGCGGGTTCTCGCGGTTGATCACCACCGCCGCACTCCCGACCCGGCCGACCTTGCCGTACCGCACCGCGCCGGACGCCAGCCGAGCCCCTTCGACGAGGATCGCCAGCGACCGCGACTGGTACGGGTCGAGCAGCTCCGGGTCGTCCGGATCGCGCAACGGGTCAACCATGACACCAACCCTGACACACTGAACGGCGTGCACCTGCCCGATCTCCCGGTGAAGTCCGTCCTACCGGAACTCCTCAAAGCCCTCGACGACCACGGGTCAGCCGTGCTCGTCGCCCCGCCGGGCACGGGCAAGACGACGCTCGTCCCGCTGGCCCTCGAAGGCAAGGTCGTCGTCGCCGAGCCGCGCAGGATCGCCGCGCGAGCCGCCGCCGCACGCATGGCGAGCCTCCTCGGCGAACCCGTGGGCCACACCGTCGGCTACTCGGTCCGAGGCGACCGCAAGACGAGCAGGCACACCCGCATCGAGGTCGTGACCAGCGGACTCCTGGTCCGCAGGCTCCAGCACGACCAGGAGCTGAAGGGCGTCGGCACGGTTCTGCTGGACGAGTGCCACGAACGTCACCTCGACGCCGATCTGCTCCTCACCCTCCTGCTCGACGCCAAAGCAGGCCTGCGCCCGGACCTCAGGCTCCTGGCGACGTCCGCGACCGTTGCCGCACAACGACTCTCCGACCTGCTCAACGCCCCGGTCCTGCACACCGAGTCGCGCATGTACCCGACGGAGATCACCTACGTCCCGCCCAACCGCAACGAGCACATCGAGACCACCGTGGCGCGAGCCATCAACAAAGCTCTGTCCGAAGTGGACGGCGACGTGCTCGCGTTCCTGCCAGGCGTGCGAGAGATCAACCGAACCGCGAGCCTGCTCAACGCGGAAACGGTCATCCTGCACGGCCAGCTCAAGTCCCAGGTCCAGGACGCGGCCCTCAAACCCGGCAAGAACCAACGAGTCGTGCTCGCCACTAGCATCGCCGAGTCGAGCCTCACCGTCCCGGGCGTGCGAGCAGTCGTGGACGCGGGTCTGGCGCGCGTCCCCAGGGTCGACCACCGCAGAGGCCTGGCCGGACTCACCACGATCCGGGTGTCCCAAGCCGTGGCGGAGCAACGCGCCGGACGAGCAGGCCGAGAAGCCCCTGGCCGCGTCTACCGCTGCTGGCCGGAACACGAGCACTCGACGCTCCCCCGCTACCCGGAACCGGAGATCAAGACCGCGGACCTGACCAGGCTCGCCCTCGAACTCGCGGTCTGGGGCACCCCGGACGGCGCAGGCCTCAACTGGTGGGACGCCCCACCGGAAGGCGCCCTCAAAGCCGCCCAGGAAACCCTCGACGCCATCGGTGCGCTGGACCCGGACCGACGCGACAAGATCGCCGGCGTCGGCCTTCACCCACGACTCGGCCGCGCCCTCATCGACGGCAGCGAACTGGCCGGCAACCGCACGGCAGCCGAAGTGGTGGCACTGCTGGACGACAGCTCCCACCCCAGCACGGACGACCTGGCGACAGCGCTGAAGAACCCGGGCAAGTGGCGTCAGGAAGCCAAGAAACTCGAAAAGCTCGGCACCAACCCGCATGGCAACGGCGACCCGGCCCTCGTAGTCGCCCTCGCCTACCCGGAACGCCTCGCGAAACGCAGGTCCAAGAACAGCAACGTCTACCTGATGGCCAACGGCACGGCCGTCGAGCACACGAACTCGCACAACAAGTGGCTGGCGGTCGCGATCGCCGACCGCGAGCCGGGCAGCAAGCACGGCCGCATCCGCCTCGCCGCCCCCGCCGACGAAGAGCTCGCCGTCACCGCCGCCGCAGCCCTCGTCCACACGGAGGACGACATCCGCTGGAACGGCGACGTCATCGCGAACAGCGTCCGCAAGCTCGGCGCGATCACCCTCGACGAACGCCCGCTGAACGACCTCGCCAAGTCCCAGCAGGCACTTCGCCTCGGCCTCGAACAAGAAGGCCTGGGCCTGCTCAAGTGGACCGACCCCGCCAAACGCCTGCGCGAACGCATGGCGTTCCTGCACCGCACCCGCGACTGGCCGAGCGTCGACGACGAGAACCTGATCCGCGCGATCGACCTCGGCAAGGCCAAGAAGCGCAGTGACCTGGCCAAGATCGACACCGTGACCCTGCTGCGAAACCTGCTGCCGTGGCCGGAAGCAGCGGAGTTCGACCAGCTCGCCCCGGAACGCATCGGCCAGGGCAAGGTCGACTACACCGGCGACGAGCCGGCCCTCCACGTCCGCATCCAGGACGCCATGAAGTGGGCCGACACGCCGAAGATCGCGGGAGTTCCGGTGGTCGTGCACCTGCTCTCCCCAGCAGGCCGTCCGACTGCCGTGACCAGCGATCTGAGGTCCTTCTGGCGCAACGGCTACCTGCGGGTGCGCAGTGAGCTGAAGGGCAGGTATCCGAAGCACCACTGGCCCGAACGGCCCTACAGTAAGGGCACATGAGGGGTTTTCAGGTATCTCGCCGGCGCTTCCTGGGGATGACGGCGCTGGCCATGACGGCGACGGGCACCGCCAAGGCCGACACGAACCACGAAGCCGTCGTCATCGGCACCGGCTACGGAGCAGCGGTCGCGGCGTTGCGACTGGGTCAACGAGGCATCAGGACCACGATGCTGGAGATGGGCCAGCTCTGGGACGAGCCAGGACCGGACGGCAAGATCTTCTGCCCGATGCTCAACCCGGACCGCCGCGCGATGTGGTTCAAGGACCGCACCGAAGCCCCGCTGGAAACCCTGCTCGGCCTGCCGATCGTGAACCGCCCGATCGAGCGCTACGCGGGCGTCCTCGACAAGGTCCACTTCGCGGAGATGGCCGTCTACCTCGGCCGCGGCGTCGGCGGCGGGAGCCTGGTCAACGGCGGCATGGCCGTCACCCCGAAGCGCGAGTACTTCGAGGAGGTCCTGCCGGACGTCGACGCCGACGAGATGTACGGCAAGTTCTTCCCGCTGGCCAACAAGACGCTGCGGGTCAACACGATCCGCCCGGCGTTCCTGGAGTCCACGAGCTGGTACCAGTACGCCCGCACCGCCCGCCGCCAGGCCGCGAACGCCGGGTTCGGCACGCAGGTCATCCCGAACGTCTACGACTTCGCCCACATGGAGGGCGAAGCCCGTGGCACCAAACCGAAGTCCGCGCTGGCCGGTGAGGTCATCTACGGCAACAACCACGGCAAGATGAGCCTGGACAAGACCTATCTCGCGGACGCTCTCGCCACCGGCAACGTCACGATCAAGACGCTGCACCACGTGAAGCGCATCCAGCAGCATCAAGACGGCTACCTGCTCACCGTGGAGCAGCGCGACCCGTTCGGAAAACTCCTGAACACCAAGAAGATCAGCTGCCGCCACCTGTTCCTCGGCGCGGGCAGCCTCGGCACCACCGAGCTCCTCCTGCGCGCCAGGGACAACGGCGACCTGCCGAACCTGAGCGACGAGATCGGCCGTGGCTGGGGCCCGAACGGCAACGTGATGACCGCCCGCACGATGATCGGCGGCTTCCAGCAGTCCGGCATGCCCGTCCTCGCGATCGACGCCTGGCAGGACCACGAGGTGTTCGCCGAGATCGCCCCGGTTCCGGCCGGCGTCGAGACGCTCGCCTCGCTCTACCTCGCGATCACGAAGAACCCGGAGCGCGGCACGTTCCACTACGACCGCGGGACCGACGGCATCACGCTGGACTGGCGCCGCGAGCAGATGAAACCGTCGATCCGCGCGGTCAGGGGCGTGTTCGACGAGATGAACCGAACAAACCTCAGTACATATCGCCCGGACCTCTTCGGAATCGGGAAAGTTTTCTCGGACGACTTCACCTATCACCCGCTGGGCGGATGTCTGCTGGGCCGCGCCACGGACGAATACGGCCGGGTCAGGGGCCACAAGAACCTCTACGTCACCGATGGTTCGCTGATCGGGGGCTCGATCGGTGCCAACCCGTTCGTGTCGATCACAGCGCTCGCGGAACGGAACTTGAGTCGAATCACCGCAACTGATTTGAACCATTAGGAATCGAACAACGTTAATCTCAGCTATGGCGCACATCGCGATCTTCCTCATGCCCGAGCGCGGACACGTCCTCCCTGCGCTCGGGATGATCGCCGAGCTCGTGCGCCGCGGCCACCGCGTGAGCTGCCCGGTCCCCGCCCAGTTCGCCGGCGTCGTCACCGAGTGCGGCGCGACTGCGATTCCATGCGGGACAACGCTTCCCGACGACCTGCCGGAGTCGCTCTACGAAGCCGCGCAGCTCGCACTCGCCGAGGCCGAGTCGGCGTTGCCCCAGCTGGAGGACGTGTTCCGGCGCGACCGGCCGGACATCGTGCTGTGGGACATCGCGGCCTGGGCCGGCGGTGTCATCGCACGCCGCCTGGAGGTGCCGAACCTGTTGCTCGAGAGCCTGCTGACCAGCAACGCGCACTGGTCGCTCGGCGCCGCCGTGGTGCCCGCCAGGGGGTTCGACCTCAACGCCATCAGGTTCTTCACGAAGGTCCAGGAGTTCGTCGGCTGCTCACTGCCGGAGTTCGTCGCGGGTGCACGCCGCCGGATCGCCTTGTTCCCCAGGGAGTTCCAGCCCGAGGGCGACACGTTCGACGAGCGGTTCTCCTTCGCCGGCCCGTGCCTGACCGAGCGGAACTTCCAGGGCACGTGGACGCCGCCGGGCGACACACCCGTCGTGCTCTCGACGATCGACGCGCAGATCTGCGCGGACGCGGCGCGCGGAATGCCCTGGCACCTCGTCACAAAGGGCAAGATCGAGGACCCCGCACCGAACGTCGAGACGCACGACGACGTCCCGCAGCTCGCGGTGCTGGAGCACGCGAGCGTGTTCATCACGCACGGCGGCCTGGCCGGCGTCACGGAGGCGTTGCACCACGGTGTTCCGATGATCGTCGTGCCGCGCATGACCGACCAGCGGCTGAACGGCCAGCGCGTCGAGGAGCTCGGGCTCGGCGTGCTGCTCGACAGCGTGACCGAGGAGGGCGTGCGCTCGTTGGTGGGTCAGCTCGCGTCCGATTCCGCGATCTCCGCGCGGGTGAAGGACATGCAGCGGATGATTCACCGGGCGGGTGGCAGCGCGTTCGCCGCAGACGTGGTCGAGGAGGAACTGGCTCAGTGAGGCAGACACGGTGAAACGGATCTGGGACGACGCGGTTCGCACGCTCGGTGGCGCACCCGACGCGGGTGACCTGATGGAGCGCTACGCCGAGCCGCATCGGACGTACCACAACACCTTCCACGTGATGTCCGTCGTCCGCGACTCGTCCGAGCTGGCCGACGTGTTCGCGTTCACGGCCGAGGAACGCGCGATCCTCGCGTTGGCCGCCTGCGCGCACGACGTGATCTACGACAGCCAGCCCGGTGACGACGAACGCGCGTCCGCCGCCTGGGCACGAGAACGCCTGGCAGGGCTGGAAGAAGCCCACATCGCTCGCGTGGAGTCGTTGGTGCTGGCCACGATCACGCACTCGTCCGACGACCCGCTCGCGCACGTGCTGCTCGACGCCGACCTGGCGATTCTCGGTTCGGAAGCGGAGCACTACGACCGCTACAGCCAGGCCGTGCGGCAGGAGTACGCGCAGTACGACGACTCGCAGTGGCGTGCGGGACGGGCGAAAGTGCTGAAGACCCTGCTCGACCGCGAGGACCTGTTCGTGACCGAACCCGCGCGGCAGCTGTGGGACGCCGCCGCGCGGATCAACCTGGCCCGTGAGCTTCAGGCGCTGTAGAGCACGTTCGTCGCGGTCGTGAAGCGCTTGAGCGTCTCCGGGATCGGCTCGATGCCGATGCCCGGCCCGGTCGGCACGTGCATGAAGCCGTCCTTCAGCTCGAACGGCTCGGTGACGTCCTCCGCGAAGTAGCGGCGTGACGCGGAAACGTCGCCCGGCAGCACGAACCCGGGCAACGCGGCCAGCGCGAGGTTCGGTCCGCGCCCGATGCCGGTCTCCAGCATTCCGCCGCACCACACCGGAATCCCGTGCGCCACCGCGACGTCGTGGATCCTGCGCGCTTCCAGATAACCGCCGACCCGCGCGGGCTTGATGTTGATGACCCGGCAGGCGTCCAACGCGATCGCCGTCGCCGCGTCCTTCGCCGACGTGATCGACTCGTCGAGGCAGATCGGCGTGCGGATGCGTTGAGCGAGCAGTGCGTGGCCGCGGATGTCGTCCTCTTCGAGTGGCTGTTCCACCAGCAGCAGGTCGAACTCGTCGAGCCGCCGCAGGTGTTCGGCGTCGGCAAGCGTGTACGCGGTGTTGGCGTCGACCTGCAGCAGGACGTCGCCGAACCGTTCCCGCACGGCCCGCACCGGTTCGACGTCCCAGCCGGGCTCGATCTTGAGCTTGATCCGCGCGTAGCCCTCGGCAAGGTAGCCCTCGACGTCCGCCAGGAGCTCGGGGATCGAGTTCTTGATGCCGACCGAGACCCCGGCGGGAACTTTGGCGGCCGTGGCGCCCAAGAACGTGCCGATCGACATCCCGTACGACCGCAGCTCGGCGTCCAGGATCGCGGTCTCCAGCGTCGCCTTGGCGAGCTGGTGGCCCTTGATCGCATGAGTTCTCGCCTGAACCTCGGCAGCCGTGACCTCGGGCGTCACCCGCGGCACGAGATGCTGGTCCAGCACCAGTTCCGCCGCACCGACGAACTCCGAGCAGTACAGCGGTTCCGGGTCGGCCGCGAACTCCGACCAGCCCTCGGCGGCGTCCGTCACGACTCGCAGCAGGAACGTGTCCTTCGTCGTCATCGTCCCGAACGACGTGCGGAACGGCGACACCAGCGGAATCGCGACGTGCAACAGCTCAACCCGCTCGATCTTCATCGGCGCTCCAACTCGTACCAACCCTCGCGGGACATCGACGTCGCCACATAGCCGCGCGAGAAGGCGTCGACGAACACGCCGCGAACCGCCTGACGCCACTCGCGCGCCAACGCCGCGGATTCCTTGCGCACCTGCACGATGTCGCGTGGCACCCGGCACCAGATCCGTTCGCCGTCCGTGCGTGCCAACGGTTCCCCGTCCGGCGCCGTCGCCGTGACCTCACCCGAAGGCTCCGACTCGTGCGGCTCACGAGCACCGGTGAGATCCCATTGCACGGTCAGACGGTCGCTCTCGTCGCCGTCGTTCACGCCGTCGCGCATCGGCCCGTAGAAGTCCACTGTGTACTCGGTGACGACCGCCCCGAGCTTGACCAGGTTGAACCGGGCGTTGCGCGACACCAGCGGGTCGTACGTCCAACGCATCGACTTCGCGCCGAGGCCTGCCGCCCAGTCCTTCTGCGCCAGCTTCAACGAGTGCCCGACGCCGGACCGCGCCGCCGCGATCATCGAGTACACCGACCCGTCCGGGCAGAAGAGTCCGGTCGTGGCGCCGACGAGCGAGTCGCCCTCGAACGCCCCGATCGTCGCGCCGCCCGCGTGCCGGATGCAGTGCAGCGTCTCCGTGGACAGCACGTCCTCGGTCGTCTCCCAGACCTCGGCGTAGTACGCGGCGACGCGGGCGATGCCGGGAACGTCACTGATCACTTGGAACCGCAAGACGTGCCTTCCTGACGCTGTAACCGAAGTAGATGACGAACCCGATCACCATCCAGACGATGAACGCGATCCACGACGGGAGCCCGAGGCTGAACATCATGTAGACGCAGAACGCCAGCCCCACCAACGGTGTGACCGGCGAGAACGGCACCCGGAAGCTCCGCTGGCGGTCCGGTTCGGTGCGGCGCAGGATGATCACCGCGATGTTGACCAGGCCGAACGCGAAGAGCGTGCCGATGCTGGTCACGTCGGCCAGTGAGCCCAGCGACACGAACGCGGCGAGCACCGCGATGAACGAACCGACGACCAGCGTGTTCACGACAGGCACGCCGTTGCGGCTCAGCCTCGCGAAGATCGACGGGACCAGCCCGTCGCGGGACATCGCGTACAGGATGCGCGTCTGTCCGTAGAGGACGGTGAGGACCACGGAGGCCGTTGCCACCACCGCACCGATCGACAGGAGGATCGGCCAGATCGCGCCGCTCACGTTCTCGGTCAGCACCCGGCTGAGCGCGGCCTCCGAGCCCTCGAACGACTGCCACGGCATCGCACCGACCGCGGCCAGCGCGACGGCGCAGTACAGGGCCGTGATGATGACCAGCGACAGGATGATCGCGCGCGGCAGGTCTCGCTGCGGGTTCTTGGCCTCCTCGCCGGCGGTCGACGCGGCGTCGAACCCGATGTAGGAGAAGAACAACGTGGCCGCACCGGCGCTCATCCCTGCCAGCCCCAACGGGAACAGCGGCTGCAGGTTGCCCGCCTTGAACGCGGTGAACGCGACCGCGCAGAACATCAGCAGCGAGCCGACCTTGATCCACACCAGGATCGTGTTCGTGCGCGCACTGCCCTTGGAACCGCCGAGCAGCACCAGCATCGAGAGCGCCACGACCAGCACGGCCGGGATGTTGATGATGCCGCCCGCACTCGGCGGCTGGCTCAGGACGTCCGGAATCCGCAGCCCTGTCACCAGGTGCAGCAGCTCGTTGATGTACTGCCCCCACCCGACCGCGACCGCCGCGACCGACACCCCGTACTCCAGCACGAGGCACCAGCCGCAGACCCACGCGACGATCTCGCCCAGCGTGGCGTAGGTGTAGGAGTACGAGGAACCGGATGCGGGGATGAGCCCGGCCAGCTCGGCGTACGACAGCGCGGAGAACAACGCGGTGATGCCGGCGAGGACGAACGACACCACGATCCCGGGACCGGCTTTCGGCACCGCCTGCCCCAGCACGACGAAGATGCCGGTGCCGAGCGTGGCACCGATGCTGATCATCGTGAGGTGACCGACACCCATGGTGCGCTTGAGTTCGCTGCCAGGGTGAGTCAGCTGGTCGATCGGCTTGCGCCGCAACACCCGCGCCCCGATGCGCTGTTCGTTGCTCATCCGGACAACCTAACCCGTGACTCAGTTAGTGGCGGCCACCAACCGGGCGGAACGTGCGGCGGTATGTGTCCGGTGGCACACCGACCGTTCGGTGGAAGTGCCTGCGCAACGTCGTGGCCGTGCCCATTCCCGACGACTCGGCGATCTGGTCGACGCTGTCGTCGGTCATCTCCAACAACTCCTGGGCGCGCCGGATCCGTTGCGCGTGCAGCCACTGGAGTGGCGTGGTTCCTGTCACCGCCTTGAAAAGTCTCGCGAGGTGGCGCGAGCTCATGTTCGCCTGACGCGCGAGGTCCTCGACCGTCAACGGCTGGTCGAGGCGCTTGCTCGCCCAGCCGAACAGTTCTGTCAGCGGGTGACCTTCCTCGGACGGCACCGGTGCGAGCACGAACTGCGCCTGCCCGCCGTCGCGATGCGGTGACACGACCAAGCGCCGTGCCGCCGTGTTGGCCGTCGCGGTGCCGTGGTCGCTGCGGATCAGGTGCAGGCTCAGGTCTATCGCCGCCGCCTTGCCCGCACTCGTGAGCACCTGGCCGTTGTCGACGTACAGCACGTCCGGGTCGACTTGGACTCGTGGATACCGCTCGGCCAGCACGTCGGTGTGCGCCCAGTGCGTGGTCGCCTTGAGGCCGTCGAGCAGTCCGGCTTCCGCGAGCACGAACGCGCCCGTGCACAGCGACACGA